>CBIHOX010000074.1:0-26838 GCA_966211685.1 uncultured Pseudoduganella sp. | reverse complement strand
CAGCCGCCACAGCCGCCACAGCCGCCGCCCCGGAGCCGCCGCGCCATTTCACGGTGCGGGTAGGGACGCGCACGGTGCTGGTCGACAGCGCCGACATCGACTGGATCGAAGCCGACGGCGATTACGCCACCCTGCATGCGGCCGGCAAGACGTATTTGTTGCGCGAACGCCTGCACGTGCTGGCGGCCCAGCTCGACCCGGCGCAATTCCAGCGCGTACACCGTTCGGCCATCGTGCGGCTGGACCGCGTGTGCGAATGGCGCGCACTGACCAACCGCGATGCGCTGTTGCGCCTGCGCGACGGCGCGGCGCTGCGCGTCAGCCGCACCTATATGCCGGCGCTGCTGGGCGCATTGCAGCGGCGCGCGTAATCATTTCTCGCGGTAACATGGCAGCTTCACCTTGCCGCTGCCCACGCCATGCTGATCCTGTTTACTGAACGCTTGAATTTGCGCACCGTCAACGCCGACGACGCCCCGTTTTACCTGGAACTGGTGAACGATCCATCGTGGATCGCCAACATCGGCAACCGCAACCTGCATACCGTGGAAGCGGCGCGCGCCGCGCTGCTCGATGGGCCGGTGGCGGCGCAGATGCGGCTCGGGTATTCGCTGTACCTGGTGGAGCGCCGCAGCGATGGCGCGCCGCTGGGCCTGTGCGGCTTGCTGAAGCGCGATTTTTTGCCCGGCGTCGATATCGGTTATGCGTTGGCGCCGCGTTACTGGGGCCACGGTTACGCGTATGAAGCCGCTGCGGCCGTGATGGCGCAGGCGCGCGACGTGTTCAGGCAGCCGTGCCTGTTGGCGATCACGCATCCGGACAACCGGGCCTCGATTGCCTTGCTGGAAAAGCTGGGCTTGCAATTTGTCGAGCGCAAACAGTTGCCTGGCTACGATGGTGATAGTAACGTTTACTGCAAAGAATTTTAATTCGATGCACAATATTGCGTAACAGTAAAAGTCCTGACACAATCTCGCCCCTTCTTCGCTGTGGCCACGGCGGGGCGCCTCGCCCCCAAAACCCCGTGGCGACCAAACAAGTTTGATTCTTATCCTGGGGTACAACCATGAAACTCGCCGACCTGAAAATTGGCATGCGTCTGAGCCTGCTGAGCGGCTTTTTATTGATTGCATTGCTGGCCGTGGGCCTGTCCGGCTGGCGCGCGCTGGTGACAGTCAAGGAGCGCAATGCGCAAGGCGCGGCCCGTACCGCCATGCTGACGCAAGCCGTCGATATCGCGCGCAGTTCGCAAGTGGAATTCAAGATCCAGGTGCAGGAATGGAAGAACATTCTGTTGCGCGGCAACGACCCCGCGAATCTGGACAAATACACGCAGGCGTTCGTGAAGACCGGCAAGCAGGTCAACAGTGAATTGAACCGCCTGAAAGCCTTGCTGGATACGCTGCACCTGCCGACGCCGCTGGTGGATGAAGCGCTGCGCATGCATGAAGAACTTGGCGCCAATTACATGAAAGCGCTGAAACAGTACGATGCGGCCAATCCGGACAGCTACAAAGTCGTCGATGCGCTGGTCAAGGGCATGGACCGCGCACCGACGGCCAAGATCGATGAGATCGTCGCGTATATCAGCAAGCAGTCCAGCCTGGAGACCAAAGACATGGCCGACGACACCGAAGCCGCCTATCGCAGCACGGTCTTGTGGCTGCTGGTGCTGGTGGCGCTGGCCATCGGTGTGGGCGGGGTACTGGTGTTGTGGCTGACGCGCAGCATCACGCAGCCGCTGGGGCAGGCGCTGGCGCTGGCAAAGACCGTGGCGGCCGGCGATTTGCACTGCGACCTCGACACGTCGCGCGGCGACGAAATCGGGGACCTGCTGCGGGCGCTGAAGCAGATGACGGACAACCTGGCGCGCATCGTAGGCAACGTGCGGCTGGGCACCGACACCATTGCCACGGCCAGCACGCAGATCGCTTCGGGTAACCTGGATTTGTCATCGCGCACCGAGCAGCAAGCCAGTTCGCTGGAAGAAACCGTGGCGTCGATGGCGCAACTGACGTCGGCCGTACGGCAAAACCATGAGCATGCCGAGCAGGCGCAGCAGCTGGCGCGAGAAGCTTCGCACGTGGCGCAAAAAGGCGGCGCGACCGTGTCGGAAGTGGTGCAGACCATGGGCCGCATCAATGAATCGTCGCGCAAGATTGCCGACATCATCGGTGTGATCGACGGCATTGCGTTCCAGACCAATATCCTGGCGCTGAACGCGGCAGTGGAAGCGGCGCGCGCCGGCGAGCAGGGCCGCGGCTTTGCCGTGGTGGCGTCGGAAGTGCGCAACCTGGCGCACCGCTCGGCCGCGGCGGCGCACGAAATCAAGGACTTAATCGGCGACTCGGTGGCGCGGGTCGACCAGGGCAGCGTGCTGGTAACCGAGGCCGGCGAAACCATGACCGAGGTGGTGGCCAGCGTGGAACGCGTGGCCGCCATCATTCACGACATCGCGCAAGCCAGCACGGAACAGCAGGAAGGCATCAGCCAGATCGGCGAAGCCATGCGCCAGATGGAAGGCGTGACCCAGCAAAACGCCGCGCTGGTGGAAGAAGCGTCCGCCGCGGCGGACGCCCTGCAGCAGCAGGCCCACGCGCTGGCCGACGCGGTCAGCCTGTTCAAGCTGGGCAGCCAGCGCCTGTCCCTGCCCGCTGCCTGACCCGCGATGTCACACCCCGGTGCCTGACCCCAGGGTGTGACATCGATGGCGTGCCATCAGGGCGCGACGGCGGGGAAGAACCATTGCAGCGGCAAGTGCACGCGTTCGGCCCAGGACTTTTCATTGTGGATGCCGCCCGGTGCTTCGTGGTAGTACAGGTTGCCGCCCGGGCCTTGCGTAAAGCCCTTGGCCAGCATGGCGTCGCGCATGCGGCGCGTGTCTTCCACGCCGTCGCGGTCGGTGCCGGCGTCGATGTAGAACTTCACGCTGCCCGGCGCCGGCGGCTGGGCAATGAAGCTGCCCTGGTTCCACCAGAATGAACTCGATACGCCGCCGGCCTTGCCGAACACGTCCGGCCGGTGCGCGGCCATGTGCACCGAAGCGATGCCGCCCAGCGACGAACCCATGATGGCGGTATGGTCCGGGCCGGTGCGGGTGCGCAGGGTGCGGTCGATCATCGGCTTCACGGTCTCGATGATGAAACGTTCATACTGTTCGATCTTGCCGCCGCCTTCGCGCGGGTCGCAGCATGGCGTGTATTCGGCGATCCGGTCCGGCGTGTTGTCGATGCCGACCACGATGGTTTCCGCCATCTTGCCGTCGGCAATCAGGCGGTCCATGGTTTCATCGATGCCCCATTCCACGCCATAGGCGGCGGTCTTCGCGTCGAACAGGTTTTGCCCGTCGTGCATGTACAGCACCGGGTAGCGCAAGTCGGGCCGCGATGCGTAGCTGGGCGGCAGGTAGACGCGCAGCTTGCGGCGGTTGCCCAGTTGCGGCGATTCGATCTCGTCCAGGATACGCACCGTGCCGCGCGGCTGTTCCAGTTCCAGCACCAGCGCCGAGCGGGCCGGCAGCGTGATCTCGTCCTTGAGTGCATGGCGCTGGCCGCTGACGACATCGCGTCCTTCCGCCACGCCGGCCAGCATTTCCGCGAAACGCGCGGTCTTGAGCGGCATGGCCTTGCCATTCAAATTGATGGCCACCATGACCTTGCGCGCGCCGTCATAGCGGAAGTACACGTAAGTATCGTTTTCCGGGCCGAAGTGCATCAGCTTGCCGTTGTGGATCACGCCCTGGCCTTTGCGCCAGTTCAGCAGTTTTTTCACGTACGCTTGCGCCTCGCGCTGCTGCTTCGTCAAGCCCTGGCCGGTAAAGGCATTGACCTTGTCGCCGGCCCAGCCGCCGGGGAAGTCGCGGCGGTACGAGGGATCGTCGCGGCCCTTGGTGGTGCTGGTCATCTGGATTTCCGTGCCGTAGTACAGCTGGGGAATGCGCGGCATGGTGAGCACGTACGCCATGGCGATGCGGAACAGTGCATCGTCATGTTTGAGCTCGCTGAACAGGCGCGACATGTCGTGGTTGCCCTCGAACAGCGTCATATTGCCGGCATTCGGGTACTGGTAATCCTGCGACACGGTTTCATACAGGGTCTTGAGGCTGTAGCCGTTTTCGCCGGCCAGCACCTTGCGCAGCATGTCGTTCAACGGGAAGTCCATCATGCTGGGCATGTGCGACACGTAGCCGTCGAAATTCTGCTTGCCTTTGAGCCAGTGCGCCACCACCGGGATGTGCGGGCTCCATTCCTCGCCCACCAGGTTCAGGTTCGGGTATTCCTGCAGGATGTGACGCGACCAGTCGGCCAGGAACGCCGTGTCGGAATAGCCATAGGTATCCACGCGCAGGCCGGCCAGCCCCGCGTATTCGATCCACCAGACCGCGTTTTGCATCAGGTACGTGGCCAGGTAGGGATTGGCCTGGTTCAAGTCCGGCATGTTGGGGGAAAACCAGCCGGTGGTGAAATCCTTGCGGTCGGCCTGCGACGCGTATGGGTCCTGCACGGCCACGCGGTGGTGCTGGGTCGGCGCATACTGGCCGTTGTGCGTGATCCAGTCCGGCGTCGGCAAGTCGCGCATCCACCAGTGGCCCATGCCGATGTGGTTCAACACCACGTCCTGGATCACGCCGATGCCTTTTTCACGGGCTTTCGCGGTGAACATGCGGAAGTCGTCATTGCTGCCGTAGCGGGCGTCGATCTTGTACAGGTCGGTGGCGGAATAGCCATGGTACGAATACGCCGGCATATTGTTTTCCACCAGCGGCGTCGGCCACACCATGGTGTAGCCCATGTCGGCAATGTAGCCGAGCGCATTGGTCATGCCCTGCAAATCGCCGCCATGGCGCCCGGATCCGTTCTGGCGGTCCAGCTTGTCAGGCATGCCGGCCACGGTATCGTTGGCAGGATTGCCATTGGCGAAACGGTCCGGCATGACCAGGTAAATCGCGTCGGCGCTGGAAAACCCCTTGCGCTCGGCCGAGCCTGGCGCGCGCGCCTGCAACGCATAGTTGTAGATCACCGATCCCTTGCCGGGTGCGGCAAACGCGATATCGAATTTGCCGGGCTGGGCGGTGGCATCGATGTGCAGGTCGACAAACAGGTAATTGCGGTTGGCGACACGGTGCACCTTCGTGATGCGCACACCCGGATAAGTCAGGCTGGGCTCCAGGTCGGCAATATTCTTGCCGTGCACCAGCAATTGCAGCGGCTGGTGCCGCATGCCGGCCCACCACGACGCCGGCTCCATATGCTCGATGCGATAGTCTTGCGCTTGCGCGCCCAGCCAGACGGCTGCCGTCAGTATTGCCAGCACCTTGCGTTTCATCCTGTCTCCTGATATTGACTTTTAGTTATTGGTAGTTGGGCTACATTGAATCCTGTAAACCCATAGTATGAAAGGAAGGTGATGTGGATGCAACGGATTTAAGAATCTAGTTCAGATACATTGGGGGTGATTGGCCAGTGCCGCGCTATGCTGTAACTTTCCGGACAGTAAGGAATTTCATGGCAAGGCAGGGCAGGCGGACCGTGTTGAGGGCGGGACTGTGCTGGAGCGCGCTGGCGCTGGCCGCGCGCGCCGGCGCGCAGGATGCCGCGGCTGCACAAACTGCGCAAGCCGCGCAGACTGGCCCGGCCGCGCTGGGCGCCCTGGTCGAACTGGGCTTCATGCCGTCCCGTCATACCGGCCCCCACAAGGTCGTGGTCTGGCTGCCGCCCGGCTATGACAAGGCGGCGCGCCGCTACCCGGTGCTGTACATGCATGATGGCCAAAACGTGTTCGATGCAACTACCGCGCGGGGAGGGCGGGCCTGGGGCGTCCATGCGACGCTGGCGTCGCTGATCGACGCCGGCGCCGTGCGGCCGGCCATCGTGGTGGCCATCTGGAGCAGCCGCCAGCGGACCCTTGAATATACGCCGGCTGCCGCGGTCGAGGTGCTGGCGCCGCCGCTGCGCGCAGTTTTGCTGGCCGACGTACAACCGGACAATGCGCAGCCTGGCGATGCCCTGGCCACTGCCGCGCCGCCGCCGTTGTCGGACCAATACCTGCGCTTTGTGGTGGAAGAATTGAAGCCCGCCATCGACAGCCGCTTCCGTACGCTGGCCGACCGCGCTGACACGTATACGCTGGGCTCGTCGCTGGGCGCCCTGGCGGCGCTGTATGCGGTGGCGCGCTACCCGCACGTGTTTGGCGGCGCCGCCTGCCTGTCCACGCACTGGCCGCTCACCACGAATTTCAATTTGTTGTATGACCCGGCCGACCTGCGCGCGGTGCGGATCGCCTCGGCCTGGTTCGACTGGCTGGGCAAGGCCTTGCCGCGCGCCGGCGCGCTGCGCCTGTACTTCGACCATGGCGACCGCGGCCTCGACGCGCTGTATCCGCCCTATCAACAGCAAATGGACGCGATCCTGCGCGCCAAGGGGTACCGGCAGGGGATCGATGTGATCAGCAAAGTTTTTCCCGGCAGTGAGCATAGTGAAACTGCATGGTCCAACCGCGTGGATATCCCCCTACGGTTTTTACTGACGCCGCAAGCGTAATCGCCACGCCTTATTATTCTTGTAGTATCACTACAATTACCCCGCCACCCTTTTGTAGCTCAAATACAACGCAGAATCGTGCGTCATTGTAAAATCAGAGCTTTAAAATAGTGTGCTGTCGTAGTGTTGCGTAACTTTGGTTGACACTGGATCTAGTTTTAATACAAAATTCATCTCAGGACGTCTGATAGAACGTTTGCTTTCCCAGATCCCGTGTAGTCGAAATAAATTATCGACAGGTTGCAGTTGCGGGAATTTTTACTTGTGATGAAGAGGGGACACCTGATGAAGAATTTCGCAACTGAGCGCAACCAGCGCGCAGTCCTGCAACTGAGCCCGGTTGCTGCAGCATGCGCCGTGTTTGTCGCTGCCATGGCGGGTAACGCCCATGCGCAAACCAGCGCCACGCCAGCCGCTGAGTCGATCCAGAAAGTCACTGTGTCGGGCATCCGCCGCGGTATCGAAGATGCGATCTCGGTCAAGAAAGATTCGACTTCCATCGTGGAAGCGATTTCCGCGGAAGACATTGGCAAACTGCCAGACGTTTCCATCGCAGAATCCATCGCGCGTCTGCCTGGCCTGGCGGCCCAGCGTGTGGCGGGCCGTGCCCAGGTGATTTCCGTGCGCGGCTTATCGCCGGACTTCGCCACCACCCTGCTCAATGGCCGTGAACAAGTGTCGACCGGCGACAACCGCAGTGTGGAATTCGACCAGTACCCGTCGGAACTGCTGTCCGGCGTGACCATCTACAAAACCCCGGACGCCGGCATCATCGGCCAGGGCCTGTCCGGTACCATCGACATGCAGACCGTGCGTCCGCTGTCGTTCGGTACCCGTACCGTGGCAATGAATGCCCGTATGGAAAAGAATTCGCTGGGCAAGATCGCCAACGCGAAAGACACCGGCAACCGCCTGTCCGCGTCGTACATTGACCAGTTTGCCGACCGTACCATTGGTATTGCACTGGGCTTTGCGCACCTCGAATCGCCTATGCTGTACCATGAGACCGGCCTGTACGAGCCATGGAAAAAGGATTCCCGCGTCGGCGTACCGGGCGGCACCTATGTGATGGACGGCATGAAAGCCGTGGCGCGCAGCGGCGTCAACAAGCGTGATGGCCTGATGGGCGTGCTGCAATACCGTCCGAACAAGCAATTCACGTCGATGCTGGACGTCTATGCGTCCGAATTCCGCCAGACCGACACCAAGAACCAGATTGAAATTCACGTGGGTGGCTACAACGGCGGCTACAAGCCGGACCTGGCCTTCACCGAGATCACCACGGCGGGTGGGGCCTTCAGTGGCGGCGTGGCCAACAACGTGTATCCGCTGGTGCGCGGCATGTACAACGACCGTAAGGACACCATCAAGGCAGTGGGCTGGAACAACCAGTACAAGAACGCCGGTTGGACCATCGTGGGCGATGTCAGCTTCTCGAAAGCCAAGCGTAATGAACTGAGCCTGGAAAACAACCTGCAGATCAGCGACGCGGCTGGCAATCCATTCCTCGATGCAGTGCGTTTCCACATCGGCAATGGCAGCTTTACGCAAATGACGCCGGGCCGCGACTACAGCGACGCGTCCAAGCTGTACGTGCGTAACACGATTTACGGTTCCGGCTACGGCAAGACGCCACGCGTGGAAGACGAGCTCAATAGCTATAAGCTGGCGTTCAACGCGCCGGTGCCTGACTCGCTGGAGAAATTTGTTTCCGGCATTGATTTCGGCATCAACTACAGCGACCGCTCGAAGAAAAAGCGCCAGCCAGAAGGCAACATCAACCTGAAGGGCGCACCGTCGATCATTTCCGACGACCTGCAATACGGCTTGACCGACCTCGGCTTCGCCGGCGCCGGACGCATCCCGACCTGGAATGTGCCAGGCGTGGTGGGCAAATACATGACCTTTAATCCGGTCGACAACCTGAACTACCTGATCGCCAAGGCTTGGGACGTGAACGAGAAAATCACGACCACCTATGTGAAAGGCAACATCGACGCGGAACTGGGTTGGGCTACCCTGCGCGGTAACTTTGGCATCCAGGCGCAGCACACCGACCAGTCGTCGGACGCGAAATACTGGGATGGCACCGCGCCAGCCGGCCAGCAAGTCAAGCCTGTTCATGACGGCAAGACGTACACCGATTACCTGCCAAGCGTGAACCTGGCGTTTGGTTTCGATGACGGCCAGACGGTCCGCGTTGGCGCCGCCAAGCAGATCGCACGCCCGCGTGTTGACCAGCTGCGTTCGGCCCTGGACTTCGGCGTGTCCGATACCGACTTCAAACCAGGCGGCAGCGGCGGTAACGCCAAGCTGGACCCATGGCGCGCCAACGCCTTTGACGTATCGTATGAAAAATACTTCGACAAGAAGGCATATGTTGCAGTAGCGGCGTTCTACAAGAAGCTGAACACCTACATCTTCACCCAGACCAAGGATTACGATTTCTCGAAGTTCATCCCTGGCACCAAGGCGAAGCAGGCAATCGGTAACTACAGCGCGCCATACAACGGCAACGGTGGTACGCTGAAGGGCCTGGAACTGTCGGCATCGCTGCCACTGGGCATGGTCACCAAGACCCTGGACGGCTTCGGCGTACAGGCTTCGCACACCTACAGCGACAGCACCATCAAGATCGAGGACTCGGCGAGCAACATCGGCACCAACATCCCGCTGCCAGGCCTGTCGAAGCACGTGACCAACCTGACCTTCTACTATGAAAAGGCAGGCTTCGAAGCCCGCGTGAACCAGCGCAAGCGTTCGGACTTCGTGGGTGAGATCGGCAACTTCTCCAATGACCGCACGCTGCGTTACGTGGTGGGTGAGAACGTGATCGACTTCCAGGTCGGCTACAACTTCACCGAAGGCGCGCTGAAGGGCCTGGGCCTGGTGGCACAGGTGAACAACCTGCGCAACGCCGCCTACGAAACCTATGCCGGCTCGCGCAACCAGCAGCTGGAATACCAGAAGTACGGCCGCACCATCCTGGTGGGCGCGAACTACAAGTTCTAAGCGTTACTTCCGATCCGTAACTCCCAACGGATCCCCAGCAAAAACCCGCCACGCGAGTGGCGGGTTTTTTTAATTTGCGGCAAACAGCCAGGTAACGGCGCGCTCGAATTCTCCGGCCCAGAACGCTTCATTGTGGGCGCCTGGGGCGATGCGCAGCGTCACGTTGGCGGCGGGGTGCTGCTGGGCCTGCACGTAGCCGTACACGCGCTGCACGTCCGGCACCATCTGGCCTTCGCCATCACCCATCAGCAGGTACAGCCGCGCATCCCGCGCGGCCGGCGTGGTTTTAAAGTAATCAAACGCTGCATTGGCATACCAGTACGATGGCGAAAACACGCCTGCCTTGCCGAAGACAGTCGGATGGCGCACCACGGCGTAGTGCGAAATCAGGCCGCCCATGGAACTGCCCATGATCGCGGTATTGGCGCGGTCGGGCAGTGTGCGGTAGCGGCTGTCCACCAGCGGTTTGACGGTGTGGACGATAAAGTCCAGGTACTGGTCGCCCTCGGCCGGGCCGGCGGTGCCGGTCCATGGTGACAATTCCTGCATGCGCTTTTCAGCGCCGTTATCGATGGCGACCACGATGACTTCCAGCTTGCCGCTGGCGGCCAGCGCGTTGAGGGTTTCGTCGACTTTCCATTCGCCCGCATAGGAGGTCGCCTGGTCGAACACGTTCTGGCCATCGTGCATGTAGAGCACGGGGTAGCGCTTGTCCGAGGTGGCGTATGCCGGTGGCAAATACAGGCGCACCTGGCGCGAACGGTTCAGGCCCGGCATCGCCATGGGCGCACCGAGCAGCGATACATTGGCTTGGGCGGTGGAGACGAGCGGAACCGGTGGTGTGGAAGCCGACGGGGTGGATTTGCCGCCGCTGCAGGCGGCCAGAAGCAGCGGCAGCAGGGCCGCGGCCGGATGACGCACTGGCATGTTTACTCCTTCGTGATGGGTGCTGCTGGTTGGGTAAATGCAATCCGTACTTCCAGCCCCGCGCCATGGGGGCCGTCGTGCAGTGAAATCACCGCGCCGTTGCGGGCGGCGGCGCGTTCCGCAATGGCCAGTCCGAGCCCGCTGCCGCTTTCATCCTGTCCCGGTACGCGGTAAAACCGTTCGAACACCCTGGCGCGCAAGGCTTGCGGAATGCCGGGCCCCTGGTCCGACACCGCCAGCAGCGGCGCGCCGGCGCCGGCTGACAGGCGCACGCTGACTGCGCCGCCGCGCGGCGAATACTTGATGGCGTTGCCGACGATGTTGTCGACCAGCGCCGCCAGGCTTTCGCGGTGCGCGCGCCACGGCAGCGCGGCCGGCGCGTCATACACCAGTTCGATGTCCTTTTGCATGGCCAGCGGCGCGGCCAGCGCCAGCTGGTCGCGCACGAAGCGGGCTAGGTCCATCTCGAGCACCGTGGCGCCATTGCTGCGCGTGCGCTCCAGCGCCAGCAACTGGTGCACGGTGTGGGTGGCGCGCGCCAGGCCGTCGCGCAAGCCGTCCGCGCTGTCGTTCGCCCCGGGGCCGGCCTGCGCCAACAGGCGGTGGGCATTGATCTGGATGACCGACAGCGGAGTCTTCAGTTCGTGCGCCGCATCGCCGAGGAATTCCTGTTCGCGCGCGATGCGTTCGCCGAGGCGCTGCATCAGCCGGTTGACCGCCAGCGCCAGCGGCGACAATTCCTTGTAAGGCATGGGCGGCAGCGGCGACAGGTCGGTGGCCTGGCGCGCTTCGATGGCGCCGGCAAAGGCCCGCAGCGGACGCAGGCCGGCGCGCACGGCAAACCACGCGGGCAGCAGCAGGAAGGGCAGGCTGTAGACCAGCGGCATGAACATGTAGCCGGCTGCCCACGGCGTAAACATCCAGTCCGCGCCGATCTTCTGGAAGCGCTGCACCGACAGCCCGCAGGGCAAGTCCACTTCGGCCCAGCCTACCCATCCCGGTTCGGCGCGCTGGCGGCCGGTGAACAGCGGGGCCGGCGCGCGGAACGCCGGCTCGGTGGTGTACAGCAGGTGCGGTCCCTGCCAGATCAGCGTGCGCGCCGGCCCTTCCACGCCGATTTCCGCAAACATGTCCAGGCGCAGCTTTTCCACGGCTGCCCCGATGCGGCGCACCTGCCCTGGATCGGAGGACACGGAACAGGCGTTGAGCAGGATCTGGCGCGTCCAGCCCTTGTTGACCGAGGCGGCGGCGCGGCTTTGTTCTTCGTGCGCGCGCCACATGATGACGGCCAGCGCGGCCAGCCAGATCACGGTCATCATGCCGACAAAGCCCAGCAGCAGCCGGCGGAACAATGAACGTTGCGCCATCATGGGTTGTGCAGGAACAGGTAGCCGACACCGCGCACCGTGCGGATATAGCCGTCGCCAAGTTTCTTGCGCAGGTTGGACATATGGATGTCGAGCGTGACGCCGGTGCTGTGCGGTAATGCACGCTCTTCCAGCTCGGTGCGCGTCACGACGCGGCTGGTTTCCCTGATCAGCGCATGCAGCAAGGTGAATTCGGTTTTCGACAGTGCGATGGCCGCGCCATCGCGCGTCAGCGACAGGCGGCGTTCGTCGAGCACCAGGTCGCGGCTGCGCCAAATGGCGCCATCGGCGCCGCCCGCGCCATTCCAGCCTTGCGCACGGCGCACCACCGCACGCAGTCGCGCCAGCAATTCCGGCACGTCGAACGGCTTGACCAGGTAATCGTCGGCGCCGTCGGCAAAGCGGCCCAGCCGTTCTTCCAGGCTGTCGCGCGCGCTGATCACCAGTACCGGCAGGCGCTGGCTGGCGCCGCCGCCGGCGCGCAGGCGCTGCAGCAACGCGCCGCCGTCGCGGTCCGGCAAACCCAGGTCGAGCAGCGCGGCATCGAATGCCTGGCCGGCCAGCGCCTGTTCGGCGGCGGCCGCCAGCCGCACCCAGACCACGCGATGGCCGTCGTCCTGCAGCACCGATTGCAGCGCGCGCCCAACGGATAAATCATCTTCGATGAGGAGCAGGTTCATGGGGCGCAGTGTAGCAGCGGCGCGCCCGGCGCGGCTATAGGAAAGCTTTAGCCACGCGATGCGGCGCGTCCCTAGAATGCGTCGTTTCGTTACTGAGGAGGGCAGATGAAACGATATTGGGGCGCCATGCTGGCGGCATGGCTGTGCGTATCGGATGTGGCGGCGGCCGGGTGGCCGGCGCTGATGGGCGGCGCGGCCCGCAGCGGCATGGTTGCGGGCGCGCCGGCGAAGGACTGGCGGGCCTTGAAGCTGTCCGGCGCGTTCGCGCTGCACGGTGAAATCAGCGCCTCGCCGGTTGCCGCCGACGGCCGCCTGTTCGTGGCGGCGGAAAACGGCAATCTGGCGGCGCTGGGTTTGCGGGACCGGCGCCTGCAATGGCTGTACCACGCGGCCGGCGGCATCGCATCCACGCCGGCCGTGGCGCAGGGCACAGTGTATTTCCTCAGCCGCGACGGCGTGTTCCATGCGGTCGATGCGGCCAGCGGCAAACCGCGCTGGACGTTCCGCACCGGCGGCGAAAGCCGCTTCGCCACCTATGGCCTGTATGGCGTACCGCGCGCGCAAGGATTGGTTGCCGATCCCTGGGACTTGTATCTGTCGTCGCCGCTGGTGCATGGCGGCAAGGTGTATTTTGGCAGCAGCGATGAACGCGTCTATGCGCTGGACGCCGGCACTGGTGAGCTGGCGTGGACCTTCAAGACCGGCGGCATGGTGCATTCCTCACCCGCGCTGGCCGGCAATATCCTGGTGGTCGGCAGCTGGGATGGCGCAGTGTATGCGCTGGACGCCGCCAGCGGCAGGGAGCGGTGGCGCTTCCAGACGCGGACCGAGCAGGAGCACAGCGTGGCGCTGGGCGTGCAAGCCTCGCCCAGCATCGACAGCGACACCGTCTACATCGGTTCGCGCGATGGCTGCTTCTATGCGCTCGACCTGGCCAGCGGCAGGCAAAAATGGCGCTACGACGCGCAAGGGTCGTGGATCGTCGGCACGGCGGCGCAGGATGGCAAGCGCATTTATGTCGGCACCTCCGACACCGGCCTGCTGCTGGCGCTGGACAAGGCCACCGGCGCGGAACACTGGCGCTTCGAGACGCAGGTATGGACGTATGCCTCGCCGCTGCGGGTGGGCGACGTGTTGGTGGCGGCGTCGATGAAGGGAGAGGCCGTGGTGCTGGACGCGGACAGCGGCGTGCCGCGCTGGCGCTACCGCACAGCGGAATCGCTGCGCGATCCAATGGGCGTCATCGATGCGAAGAGCGGGGGCTTCACGCAGTCGATGATGGCGGCGCATGGCATGCATGCGGCGGTCGAGCACGTCAAGCGGCTGGGAGCGTTTTCCGCTTCGCCATTGTGGGCCGATGGCCAGCTGGTGCTGGCCACGGCGACCGGGGAAGTGCTGTTCTTCGATTGAAGCGGCGCACCGTGGACATCGGGGGACGCCGTCGCGATGCGGCCGAAGCCGGGAAACAAGGCCGCCGGGCAGGCGCCTGGCGGCGCCTGCCCGGAGTACCGTGCGCGCTTACTTCTTGTCGGCGGCAGCCAGCTGGCGGTTCTGCTCATCCAGCCAGGTCTTCAGCGGCGCGAAGTAATCGACCAGCGCCTGGCCGTCGATGCGGTCTTCACCGGAGATGGCCTTCAGCGCTTCCGGCCATGGCTTGCTGGCGCCCATTTCCAGCATCTTCTGGAATTTCGCGCCGGCCTTCTGGTTGCCGTAGATCGAGCAGCGGTGCAGCGGGCCGGTGTAGCCGGCTTCCTTGCACAGCGCGCGGTGAAACTGGAACTGCAGCATGTGGGCCAGGAAGTAGCGCGCGTACGGCACGTCGGCCGCCACGTGGTACTTGGCGCCGGCGTCGAAGCCATTGGCCGTGACCGGGCCTGGGCGCGACATGCCCATGTACTGTTCGCGCAGCTGCCACCAGGTCTTGTCGTAGTCGGCCGGCTGCACCTTGCCGGCATAGACGTCCCAGCGCCACTTGTCGACCATGTAGGCAAACGGCAGGAACGCGACTTTGGCCAGCGCGCGCTGCATCAGTTCGGAAACGTCGTCGCCGGCTTGCTGGTTCTGGTCCATCAGGCCGATTTTCTTCAGGTAGTCCGGCGTGATCGACAGCGCCACGGTGTCGCCGATGGCTTCGTGGAAGCCGTCATTGGCGCCGCCCTGGAACAGGAACGGTTGCTTGTTGTAGGCCAGGTCGTAATAGATGTGGCCCAGTTCGTGGTGAATGACCTTGAATTCCTCGTCGGTCGGGCGGATGCACATCTTGATGCGCACGTCTTCTTTGCCGTCCATGGTCCAGGCCGAGGCATGGCACACCACTTCGCGGTCGCGCGGCTTGGTCAGCAGCGAACGCTCCCAGAAGGTTTCCGGCAGCTTGCGCATGCCCAGCGACGTGTAGAAGCGCTCGGCGTACTGCGTCATCTGCTTGGCGTCGGTCTTGCGCTCTTCCAGCACCTTGGTCAGGTCGTAATTGCCGGCGTTGGCGGCGGGCTTCAGCAGCGGGTAGATGTTTTCCCAGCTCTGGCTCCACATGTTGCCGAACAGGTGGGCCGGGATCGGGCCGGTGGCCGGCACCACGTCCGGGCCGTATGCCTGGCGCAGCTTGTAGCGGGTATAGGTGTGCAGCGAATCGTACAGCGGCTTGACCTGTTGCCAGATGCGTTCCATCTCGGCGGCGAACGCTTCCGGCGGCATGTCGTACTGCGAGCGCCACAGGGCGCCGGTGTCGGCAAAGCCCATTTCACGCGCGCCCTTGTTCGACAGCGCCACGTAATCGGTGTACATCTGCTTGTAGGCCGGCGATTGCGCATGCCAGCCGGTCCAGATTTCCTTCAGCTTGGCCGGGTCGCGGCTGCTGGCGAGGATTTTTTCCAGTTCGCCCAGCGGCATGCATTCCTGGCCGGGCGGGCAGTATTTGCCCTTGCCGTAGGCGGCGTTCAGCGCGGCCTGCTTGGCGGCGTAGGCTTCACGCTCTTTCGGATCCGGCAGCATCAGGGTCAATTGCAGGAATTTCAGCTTGCGCGCGTAATCGTCCTTGAGTTTCAGGCCGTTGTAGCGGCGCGCGGCCAGGGCGGCTTCACCGGACAGCGCCAGCTGCTTTTCGCCGAAATACGTGGCCAGCGCCTCGGTGTCTTCCGTGATGAAGTTCTGGGCCACCCATTGGGCGCGGGCGCCGTCCAGGTTGAGTTTTTCCATCTTCGCTTCCGTCTCGTTGAGGAAGCGTTCTGCTTCGGCCACGGTCGGCTTGCTTTTGGCGGCCGGTTTCGCAGCGCTCGCCGGTTCGGCGGCATGGGCGATCTGGCATGCGCCCACGGCCGCCATCACGGCGAAGGGGAGAGCTTTCAGGTACAGGGGTTTGGACACCGCGGTCTCCTTGTGGTTTTATAAACCGCGTAATATACACCGGCGACCGCTGAATTCTCTCTTGAAAATGATGCAGTGTTACAAATGCCGTGTCTCTTCCGGCACATTCCACCAATTGTTATGCCGGCCATCGGCGTATTTGACCGGACCGCTGAGCAATTCCTCCGGCGTGGCGTCATCCAGGCACGCCACCTGCACCGACACGAAGGCGCCGCCGATTTCCTCGATGTAGCCGTTGCCGAACGCGTGGACGCCGCAGTGGCGGCAAAACACGTGGTGCGCGCTTTTTGTGTTGAACTGGTAGTCCGACAGCGCGTCTTCACCGCTGAGCAGCCGGAACGCATCGGGCTTGACGACGGCGTTCCAGTTGCGCAGCTTGGTGCAGATCGAGCAATTGCATTTACCGGTGCCGGCGGCCAGGTCGATGTCGGCTTCGAAGCGCACCGCGCCGCAGTGGCAACTGCCGTGATAAGTCTTCAGCATGACGTCCCTCGTTTGGTGATGGATGGGAGCGCCAGTGTAGCGCCAAGCCGGCGTGGCTGGAGTCGGGTTTGCCGCGCCTGCCGAGTCAGGGCCGCTTCTGAATCCCGCCCGGATTGCCGCGCCGGCAGCAGCGCCAGGACCGTCTCAGTTCCAGCCCGCCAGTGCGCACAGCAGGCCCGCCGCGCCAGCCATGACGGTGCAGGCGCGCAGGGTGCGCGGGGCGTACGCCAGTTGCAGCATGACGGCGGGCGCCGCCAGCGTCAGCGCGCCGGTCCACAACAGCGCGCCATGCGCCGGGCCGGCATGGCGCATGGCCGATACCAGCGCCAACAGCAGGCCGGCCGCCGCGCCGGCCCGCAGCCCCAGGCGCAGCGACGGCGAGCGCGGCACCTTGTACGCCACCAGCGCCGCGTGGTGGCGCGCCATCGACTGGCTCAGCGCGCTCAGCGCCGCATACGCCAGCGCCAACAGGGCCAGCGCATTCATGGCGATCCGTCCCGCATGGCCGACAGCGCCGCCAGCGTTTCAGTGCGGGCCGGGCGCCGGCGGCCCAGCCGCAGCGCGGCCAGCGCCAGCAGAGTACCTAGCGCCAGCAGCGTGGCGTCGAAGGCCGCCACCGCCGCCGGGGCGTTCTGGCGCACGATCACCGCCAGCGCATGGGTGGGCGTGGTCAGCGCATTGAGCAACGGTACGCCGCCCAGCAGCAGCGCGCCGCACGCCAGTTGCCAGCGCCACATGGCCCGGCGCGGGCGCCATAGCGCCAGCAGCAGCGCCGCGCCCCAGGCGGCGAAGAAGGCCGCCGTTTCACGGTCGGCGCGCTGCGCCAGTTCCAGCGGCAACAGGCGGTTGGCCCAGAAGTAGGCGCCATACGCCACCGGCAGGCCGGCGATGCAGCCGATGTTCAAGCCATGCACCAGGCGCGCGCCGACGTGCGTGCCCCTGGAGTGCCGGCCCTGGCGTTTGGCCGCCCACAGCAGGGCGCCGGTCGCCACCATGGCGGCGCCGGCCAGTGCGGAAGCAAAGAACAGCCAGCGCAGCAGCGGCTCGGCAAAGCGCGCGATGTGCAAGCCATACAGCACGCCGTGCGTGGCCAGCGCGCCGCCGGCGCTGTCGCCGCTGGCGGCCAGCACCACGGGTTGCGGCGCGGCGCCATCGAATTGCATGGCGGGCTGTTTATTGGACAGGTCGGCGCCGGCCGCGCGCGTGACGGACACGCGCGCGTTGGCGTCATTCGGGTTGGCGATGCTGATGGTTCCGGCCGGGCGCCCCTGCCAGTGGCGCTGCGCCAAGTCCAGCATCGGGCCGATGGGCGCCAGCGGCGCCGCCACGCCCGCCGCCCTGGCCGGCCTGCCGACGCTGGGGTAGATGTCGGCCAGCAGCGCGGCCTTGTCGTCGCGGTAGACGGCCTGTCCGGCATGCGGCATGTACGTGAACATCAGGGTCACCAGCCCGGTGTAAGTGATCACCAGATGGAACGGCAGTGCAAACACGCCGGCCGCATTGTGCGCATCCTGCCACGAGCGCGGGCCCTTGCCGGGACGGAAGGTGAAGAAGTCGCGCAGGATGCGGCGGTGCGTGACGATGCCCGACACCAGTGCCACCAGCAGCATCATGCCGCACAGGCCCGCGATCCAGCGGCCAGCCTGCGGCGGCATGTAATACAAGTCGAAATGCAGGCGGCTCAGGAAGGCGCCGCCGTGGGTGTCGCGCGCGGGCGGCAATGCGACGGCGTTGGCCGGATCGATGAGCAAGGTGTTGAGTTTGCCGTCCGGGCCGCTCCAGGTGGCGCGGCTCCATGGCGTGCGGCTGGTGGGCAGGGTGATGAACCAGTGCTTCGCTCGCGGCGCCTGTTGCTGGAGCACGCGCACGGCGGCTTCGCCGGCCTGGAGGGCGGAAGCCGGCTGCAACCCCGCGCCGTGCAATTCCGGCTTCATCCACAGGGTGATTTCATCGCGGAAATAACTAGCGGCGCCGGACGTGAACATCAACAACAGCAGCCAGCACACCAGCAACCCGGTCCACGTGTGCAGCGACGCCATGGCCTGGCGGAACGAGCCCGTCACGCGGCGCCCCGCACCGCCAGCGCCATCAGCAAGGCCGGCAATACCAGTTCCAGCCACGCGCGCCATGCGCTGGGCGCGGCAAAGGCGCGGATGGCTGCCGCGGCGTACAGCGCGAACGAGAGCAGGGTGGCCGTCACCACGGCGTCGGCGCGCGGCAGCGGCAGCAGCAGCGCCAGCAGCGCGGAGGCCGACGCGGCAAACGCATAGCCGCCGGCAATGGCGGCGCCGGCACGCGACGCGGCAATATAAAAGGATGGGCGCGGCATGGCAGGGATCCGTTGACGATGCCGCGGATTCTAGCGAGGCGGCGCGGCCAGGGCAACTATGGCAACGGTTGCAATCCCCGCAACGGTGCTGTTGCGGCAATCCCGGCAACGGCGGCAACAACGGCAACACCGGCAACGGCGGCAACGGCGGCAATAGCGGCAATAGCGGCAACACCGGCAACGGCGGCAACAGCGGCAACAGCGGCAACACCGATAATCACGGCGGCAACCGCGTCGGCACGGCCATTATGGCAATTGCCTTTTCCCTGCAATCGCAGCAGCCAATGCAATTACACATCGCTGCATCAACCGGTGTCACGGCTGCGCCGACTGGCCCAGGCCAGCAGTGATGGAAGCAGCGTTTAGCCAAGGCTGCGTTGCCTACCAGTACTGTAATTGGACTGGTCGTCGTCGCGCGGCAAGCGGCGGTGGCGGTCGGTCTCGCCGATGGCGCCGCCGTACGCCTTTTCATCGGTTTTTTCCGACGTCCGGTGGCGGCGGTTGGCCTGCTCGCTGCTGGTGGCAGGCTGAGGTTTTTTGGAGTCAATCATGACGTTACCCTCGTTGATTTCGTTATATGGAAATCTTAGCGCGAGCCGGTAGTATGCCATGTCGGAATCAAGGCGGGGAAGGTGTAGGAGGCTTGCTCACCCCGCCAGGCAAGGTTACGGTATCCATGTTATTGTTATCAAATTGAAATAATTTATTGATATCAACAGGAGCTTACCGTGATTCATGAAATTGCCACCATCCGCGTCAAGCCCGGCGTCCACGCCGAGTTCGAAGCCGCCATTGCCGCGGCGGTGCCGCTGTTCCAGCGCTCGAAAGGCTGCAAGTCATTGCGCCTGGAGCGCGTCGTGGAAGAGAGCGACAAGTATCGACTGGTGATCGGCTGGGAAACACTGGAAGACCATACCGTGCATTTCCGCGCCAGTGAAGAATTGCAGGAATTCCGCCGGCTGGCCGGCGGTTTCGTGGCGGCGCCCTCCGTGGTGGAACATGTGGAAGTGGCGCTGACGGGGTTTTAAACGCCATATGGGCGGCTGTGGCAGGGCACAGGGCGGTGCTAGAATGATATCTTCCTATAGCCGCCTGTATCGAGGACAGTTTTGTACGCAAAGTCACTTCAGCTAGAGAATTTCAAATGCTTTGGCAAGGCCAGCGTGAAATTCCAGTACCCGGGACGTCCGCGCAGTGCTGCCGAACTCAAGAACGTTAATCTTGTGCTGGGGGATAACGGCGGCGGGAAGTCTTCGGTGTTGCGGGCGATTGCGATCGGGATATTGGCGCCTGTATTAACTGGCTCTGGATTCGTTCCGTACAGACTCGTTCGTCGAGGGAATGACGGTGACGTGGATATACGCAATGCGTCACTGCATATCGATGTTATTGCAGACAAAAGTGAATTAGAGGCGCTGCCAACTGAGAGAAATTGGACGCTCTACACAACGTTCGCAAAAAGAGGCGGGGACATTGATCGGATTCCTCTGTATCAAGTTGGAAACTGGTTGGAGCCAGCACTTCTCGATGAAGATTCCGCAAAAGCTTTTATTGTTGGTTACGGCGCTACCCGCCGCCTTGAAATAGGCGACTACTCTGAAAGCAGTGCCCGCCGTTCACGTGGTTTGCGTTATGCCCGTGTTGCCAGCTTATTCGAAGACCATGTCGCGCTGCGCCCTATCCAGATATGGGCTGAACGCTTGAAGTTGAGCGACAGCAGTCGCTACGCCCATGCGGTTGAAAAGTTCAATCAGGCGCTGCCTGAAGCTGTGCGTTTTACCGGTGAGTTTGGCAACGGCGACCGCCAGCCCATGTTCATGTTCCGTAATGTGTTGACACCATTGTCTTCATTGTCCGATGGGTATAAATCGTTTATCGGCTGGGTCGGCGATTTGATCGGCCATTTGACCGAAGTGGCAGGCGACAAAAAAATCGACGATATTCCAGGCATTGTCCTGCTCGACGAAATCGATTTGCACCTGCACCCGGAATGGCAGCGCACGGTCGTGCCAACGCTGGCGAAAGCGTTTCCTAAGCTGCAGTTCTTCTTTACCTCCCACAGCCCGCTGATTGCCAGCACGGTAAAACGTGAAAATGTATTTGTCACCGATGTCGATGACTCGGGCGCCGCGACCATACGTCAATTGGAAGAGCGCCTGTATGGCCGCGGCATTGAAGAGTTGCTGGTGTCCTCGTATTTTGGCTTGACCACCACGCGTCCGGAATCGTTCCAGGATCAGAGCCGGGAATTGTTCCTGAAAGCCGCCGCAGGCGATTCGTCCGCCGCGCTGGAGTATCTGGAACGGCTGGCTGGCGCCGCGCCAGCGGATAACAGTCCGGACGGCAAATGAACAGCCATGATCCGTTATTCGTTTAATGCTGCACAGGTTGCAGCAGACATCGGGCAGCTTGACAGTAACTGGCTGAAGAAAGCCGGCAGGCGTACCGCGAAGTTGTTGAGGCACGGCAGTTATCACGAAAAGACGTCGATCTGGAGCACGGTGAAACCTGTGTACATGACGCTCCAGCATAACAAGTGCGTGTTTTGCGAACGGCAACTGGAAGGCGGCGATGCCGGCAGGATCGAGCATGATTTGGAGCACTTTCGCCCCAAGTCGTCCGTTGAGGCCTGGCCGCCGGCCCGGGGCCATGCACTGATCTACTCCCATCCGACCGGCTCGGATTTTCCGACTGGATATTACTGGCTGGCCTACGATCTGCATAACTATGCCGTGGCTTGCAAGGTTTGCAATTCCAGTTACAAGCACGTGTATTTTCCTGTCGGCGGCGCGCGGGTGCAACCGCCCGGTCCTGCCACTGCAGCGCCCGCCGTTGCGGCCCTGCTGGCCGAGCAACCGCTGTTGTGCTATCCCCTGGGGAGTAGCGACGACGATCCCGAAGACCTGATAACGTTCCGGGCAACGACCGCAGTGCCGGTACATGCGGCAGGGTTCCTGCGCCGGCGCGCGGAAGTCATGATCGATTTCTTTGGATTGAACGCACGCGAACAGCTGCACAAAGAGCGTGCCCGCTGGATCTGCATTTTTGGCGCGCAACTACAGCGCCGGCATCAGGGCATTGCCAATGGAAACGACCTGAAACTCATCGCCAAATTGTCGGAGCCGTATTTACCGCATGCGTCCTGCCTGCGGGCGTACGGTCGTCTGTGGCGCGATGATCCGGCGCTGGCAGCAAGGATCTATGATGTCTGCAGGGATTACGCGGTGAGCCCGCCCAATACGCGCCCACCGGTTGTTTGACCCACTAGCGCGCAGGGCCGAGCAGGAACTCCATCGGCGTCGCCAACCGCGCCGCCCAGGCTTTTTCACTGTGGTCCGTGCCCGGATAGGATTTGCTGAGGAAGTGGCGGTCGTCGTAGCCGCGCTCGCGCACCAGGATGTCGGCGAATGCCTGGTGCACGCCATACAGCGCATCGATGGTCTGGTCGCCGTGGTCCATGTAGATGCGGTGGGTTTTCGGGTCCGGCAGCCTGGCCTGCATGTAGTTGAAGAAGCCCAGCGGCATCACGGCATTCTGGCCGCCGGCGCCGGGCCAGTGGGTGGACACGCAGCCGGCCGCGCCGAACACGTCCGGATATTCGCTGATCGCATACAGTGAAATCAGGCCGCCCATGGAGGAACCCATGACGGCGGTGTCGTCGCGCCCCGGGCGCGTCGCGTATTTCTTGTCGATGGCCGGCTTCAATTCCTCCACCAGGAAACGCAGGTAATCGTCGGCGCGCGGCTTGCCGCCCAGCGCGCGCTCGATGATGTTCTTGCGCGCCTCGGCCGGCATGTAGTCGAGCGCCTTTTGCGGGAAATATTCGGGATGGCGGTATTTGTCGCTGTTCCACACGCCGACCACGATGGTGTCCGGCACCTTGCCTTCGCGTATCAGCTTGCCCAGCACTTCATCGACTTGCCATTCCTGCTTGTTCCAGGTGGTGGCGGCGTCATACAGCATCTGGCCATCGTGCATGTACAGCACCTTGTAGCGGCGGCTCTTGTCGTTGCCATCGTAGCCGGCCGGCAGCCAGACGTCGACATTGCGCGCATCGATGTAGCGCGAGGGGAATTGCTCGAGCCGCTCGACGCGGCCCGATTCGACTTTCAGCGCTTCGGCGCCGTGCGATGGCAAGGCCGCCAGCAGGGCGAGGGACAACAGGACGGGTTTGAGCATCGGGACGTCTCCGTTAGAGGGTGATGGCGACAGCGGCGTTGGCGCGCTTGCCCATGTTGATGTCGATGGTGAGGTGGCGGGTCTTCGCGTCCCACGACGATTTCACCGGCTGGCCGTCGACCTGTACGCGCGCCGGCTTTGCCTCGACGTTGTGTACGGTCAGCGCCACCGCGCGTTCCGGGCGCTGGTAGTGCGCGCCGGTTTCGGAAGCAACGCTGATCTCCAGCTCGCGGCCTTTCACGGTGCTGGTGAAGCGCACGATTTCATACTGGCCCTTGGCGTAGGCGTCCGGCGTGGCGCCGTCGTCGTCATACAGCTTGCCCTGGCCACCGGTGACGGCCGCGTCGTGCCAGTAATGCAGCATCAGCTTGCGGGTCGAATAGTCGCGCGTGGTCTGCACCGGCTGCACCATTGGAATGAAGGCGCCCCCGCGCACGAACACCGGGATATGGTCCAGCGTGAGCGGCACCACGGCCGTGATGCCGCCCTTGTAGCGGCGCCCGGTATGGAAATCGAACCAGGCCGCGCTGGTGGCCGGCAGGTACACTTCCTTGCGCCGCGCGCCCGGCTCGGTGACCGGCGCCACCAGGAAATCGCGGCCCCACAGGTAGGACGACGCGTTGCCGCGCGCGTTTTCATTGGCCGGTTCTTCAAACAGCATGGAGCGCATCAGCGGCGCGCCGGTCTGGCTGTTGTCGAAGGCCGCCGTGTAGTTATACGGCAGCAGGCTGTAACGCAGGCGGATCGCCGCGCGCGCCAGCTCTTTCGTGGCCGGTTCGCGGAACACCGGTTCGGACGGCACCTCCTCCTGCGCATGCGGGCGGAACATCGGCGTGAACACGCCATATTGCAGCCAGCGCGTATAGAGCTCGTCGTCGAGGTAGGGGTTGGCGAAACCGCCCAGGTCCGAGTGCATGTAGCCGATGCCCTGCATGCCCATTTGCAGTGCGATTTCCGGCTGCGACTTCAAACCGCCCCAGCTGCGGTTGACGTCGCCGGTCCACGGGATCAGGCCAAAGCGCTGCGAACCCGAATAACCGGCGCGCATCAGGATGAAGGGACGCTCGTTGGGAAAGTCCTTGCGGTAGCCGTCATGGATCAGGCGCGCCCAGTCATGGCCATAAATATTGTGCACCTGGTCCGCGCCGAGCGCGCCGCCCGCGCCGTGGCGCACCCACGATGGATGCACTTCGGGTTCACCCAGGTCGCCCCACCAGCCGGCCACGCCATAGTCGGTGCGCAGGGTTTTATAAATGTTCCAGAACCAGTCGCGGCCTTCCTGGCGGTACAGGTCGACGATGCCGGTATTGCCGAAGTAAAAATCGTAGCGGGCCGGCGCGCCCTTGCCATCGGTGGCCAGTGCTTGCCGGTCCACGGCTTCCTGCCAGCGCGACGATGTGGTCAGCACGAACGGTTCGGTGATCAGGATGGTCTTGACGCCTTGCGCGGCAAAGTCGGCCACCATTTTTTTCGGCGTGGGGAAATTATCCTTGTCCCAGGCCAGGTTGCCCATGGTGCCTTTGACTTCCTTGCCGAACCAGTACAGGTCGAACACGATGGCGTCGACGGGAATTTGCTCGGCCTTGAATTTGCCTATCACGTCGCGTGCTTCCTGCTCGCTGTGGTAGCCGAAGCGGCTGGCGAAATTGCCGAACGCCCAGCGCGGCGGCAGCGGCTGGCGGCCGGTCAGGCTGGTGTAGCTGGCGATGATGTCGTCCCAGCTGTCGCCAGCGATGACCTGGTATGTCTTGCGCCCGCCGATGGTTTCATAGGCCAGCGTATTGTCCTTGCCGCTGTCGAAGTCGAGGTGGCCGATGGCGGCGTTATCGAAGTGCAGCGCATACAGTTTCGACGACAGCGCGACCGGCAGGGTGAAGTTCATCAGTTCCGAGCGGTCGTCATAGCCATAGTGCGCGCGGTTATACAGCGTGAAGCGGTGGCCGCGGCGGTTCATGCCGGTCGAGCGGGCGCCGGCGCCGTACAGCGCTTCATCCTTGTCGAGTTCGAAGTCGATCGCCTGCGCGCCATCCTTCTTCAGGTAGCCGTGCTTTTCCGCCACCAGCGGCTTGCCCTTGTAGGCATACGCGATACGGAACGGCGCCTTGGTGATGGTGACGGTGATGCCGCCGGTCTCGTACGTCAGTTGCGCGCCATCGTCCTTCAGCGCGGCGCCGTCCCTGGCCGGCGCCAGCACCACGGCGTGCGAGGCGGGATCGAAGGTTTCGCCTTTCGGCACGAACGAGGTTTCGAGGATTTGCGGCGAATACGCGCGGATCAGGTAGGCGCCGTCGGAGGTGGCGACCTCCAGGCGGCCATCGCGGACGGCGGCCGATTCAAACGTGCGGCCGGCCTGCTGGGCCAGGGCCAACGGGCTGATCAGCAGAAACAGGGGCAAGGCAAGACGGGCAGGGGATGTCATATGGATTCAGCGGCGTGTGCGTTTAGGGATATAACAGCAGCCATTGTAATCGTGTCGCGCGGAAAAATACTGTTTTTATGTTGTTAGACTACATTTTTATGGATTTGCTATCGCTTTAATGGGATTTTTGCCATTGACTCCCCCTATGCTGCATGTTACTTTACTACAAATCAGATTCTTATAAGCGGGGACAGGCAGCATGCAAACCACTTCCACCAAGCCCAGGCTGACGTTCTGGCAGCTCTGGAACATGAGCTTCGGCTTCTTCGGCATCCAGTTCGGCTTTGCGCTGCAAAACACGAACACCAGCCGCATTTTCTCCACCCTGGGCGCCGGGCTGGAAGATTTGCCGCTGTTCTGGCTGGCCGCCCCGGTGACCGGCCTGCTGGTGCAGCCCGTGATCGGCTACCTGAGCGACAACACCTGGCACCCACGCTGGGGCCGCCGCCGTCCGTTCTTCTTCATCGGCGCCGTGCTGGCCGCGCTGGCGCTGTTCCTGCTGCCGAACTGCACCGCGCTGTGGGCCGCGTTCGCCGTGCTGTGGATGATGGATGCGTCGATCAACGTGTCGATGGAACCGTTCCGCGCCTTCGTCGGCGACAAGCTCGATGAGTCGCAGCAGACCACCGGCTTCGCCATGCAAACCTTCTTCATTGGCTGCGGCGCCGTGATTGCCTCACTGCTGCCGGCGATCTTTGCCGATGTGCTGGGCGTGTCCAACGTGCCGGTCAACGGTTCGATTCCCGACACCGTGCGCTATTCGTTCTACGTGGGCGGCGCGGCGTATGCGTTCGCGGTATTGTGGACCACCTTCACCACCACGGAAATCCCGCCGGAAAACCTGGAGCAATTCCGCGCTGAGCGCCAGCTGGGCGTGAGCCACGCGCTGTCGGAAATCTTTGGCGGCTTGTTCCGCATGCCCAAGACCATGGTGCAGCTGGCCTTCGTGCAATTCTTCACGTGGATCGCGCTGTTCGCGATGTGGATCTATACCACCGGCGCGGTGGCCGACAATGTGTTCGGCACCACCGATGCGCAATCGGCCGCCTACCAGGAAGCGGGCAACCTGATCGGCAAGATGTTCGCGGTCTACAGCGGCGTGTCGGCGCTGGCCGCGTTCGTGCTGCCGGTGTTCGCCCGCCATACCAGCCGCCGCTTCGTGCACATGGTGTGCCTGGTGATTGGCGGCGTCTCGCTGATGAGCATCATGTACATCCACAGCCTCAACATGCTGATGGTGCCGATGATCGGCGTCGGCATCGCCTGGGCGTCGATCCTGACCATGCCGTATGCGATCCTGGCGGCCGCCTTGCCGGCGCACCGCATGGGCTTCTACATGGGCGTCTTCAACTTCTTCATCGTGATCCCGCAAATCGCGTCCGGCCTGTTGCTGGGCTTCGTCACCAAGCACCTGTTCGCCGGCCACGCCGCCAGCACGCTGGCGCTGGGCGGCGCCTGCATGATCATCGGCGGCCTGCTGTCGATGCTGGTGCGTGAACCGGTGGCGCGCCGCGCCGCCGCGCAGGAAGCGTTGCAGCAGGCT
>CBIHOX010000073.1:0-27133 GCA_966211685.1 uncultured Pseudoduganella sp. | reverse complement strand
AGAACGGTCATGCTTTGTACTTGTGCGATCAGAGCTTGCATTAGATTTCTCCTAAATTTAAAAAACGAAAGATACCAAAAATTACAAATCGAAAAGTTGCTGATTAATGCTTCTCAACCGCAAGGGCCAGATACACAACCGTCAACGCCATAAACACAAAAGCTTGCAAAGTTACAATCAGAATGTGGAAGATTGCCCATGGACCACCCAGCAACCACTGCGCCCACCATGGCAGCAGAGCGATCAGGATGAAAATCAGTTCGCCGGCATACATGTTGCCGAACAGTCGCAGCGACAGCGAAATTGGCTTGGCCAGCAATTCCAACATCTGGAAAATGAAGTTCACGGGAGCCAGCACGATGGCGGCGAAGCCATGGGCGTGGAATGGTGCGGTAAACAGTTCCTTGGTCCAGCCGCCTGCACCCTTGGCCTTGATCGAGAAGCCGATGATGCACAGCATTACGCCGATCGACATGCCGAACGTATGGTTCACGTCAGCGGTCGGCACCACGCGCAGCTTGTAGACGCCGAAGAATTCCATAACTTTCGGCAGCAAGTCCACCGGCAGGAAGTCCATGGCGTTCATCAGCCAAACCCAGACGAAGATCGTGATGGCCAGTGGGGCGATCACGTTGCTCTTCGCGTGGAAAGCCGAATTGACGGTATCGTTGACGAGTTCCATGACCCATTCAACAAAATTTTGCAGCTTGCCGGGCACGCCGGAAGTGGCGCGGCGGGCAGCCAGCGAGAAGATCAGCAGGAAAACCAGGCCCAGCGCGGCGGAAATCCAGAACGTATCCAGGTTGATGGAGTTCGGGGTAACGACGTCACCAGCGGAATTCAGGTGAGACAGGTGGTGCTTAATATACTCTGTGGCGTTAGCCGGGGCGGCATGGCCCCCGTGTTCAGTGGTCATAATGTCGTCAGATTTTGTTAATTAAACCGCTAGCAGCGCGAACCAGTAAGCCAGGGTCGCCACCGCAAATCCTAGAATCAGCCAAACTGTGCCGGCCGACGAAAACATCACGAGGGCGCACGCAAACAGCACTGCTGTTATTAAAACCTTTACCATTTCGGCACGAAAATGCGTGCGGAAAGCTTGTTTCGCGTCATTAGTTCCGCGCATGACAATAATCGCGTACACCAGACTTCCGATGACCGCGATTGCTCCGCCGATGGCGGCAGACCAGCCGTTCGCATGGCTGCCAAAGAATCCGGTGGCGGCCGAGAAAAAGACGGCGATTGTGAACTGCAGGGCAACTACTTTAAACACGGGCCGGGCAACGGTTTGCGTACTATCACTCACTTGCCAGGTTCCCAGAGAAAGCGTATACAACTAAAGACACAGGATTATATTAGGAATTTCGCTATCCGGTCAAACGAAGATGCACCGATTTGGGGGTTTTTGCTGTCGGAACGCGACGGATTTACAGCGGGTTTAGAGGAGTTGCACCAAATTAGCGATCCATGTGCGCGCTATCACGATGCGTTTTATGAGCATTTTGTTATCTATTCCAGCGTTTATGCAGCGTGCTTTATATAGATTATGGTTATAACTCTGCGTGATGATGTTTCTCTGGGAGAAAGATAAATTTTGATATAAAGGGCAACGAAATCTGTGATTTACGTGATTTTGTTGCTTTTTATGTACCGTGATACAAATTTTTACGCTTTTCTCATCCATGCGTTTTTTGAATGGATCAGAAAAAAAGGCCCTTGATGTAAATCATCGCGGGCCTCGTATTTTTACGGTACGACTTTTTTAGCCAGAACTTACGCCGGCGTTCCCCGCAAGCGCGCCAACACCCCGTCCAGCACGTCGAGGTCGGCAAAGTCGATCACCACCTGGCCGCGGCCCTTGGCGCCCATCTTGAACACCACGGGCGTGGCCAGCGCGTCGGACAGCTCTTCTTCCAGGCGCAGGATATCGCCGGACTTTTCCCGCACCGGACGCTGTTCCAGCGTACCGGCCGCCTCTTCCTGCGCACGCTGCACGAGTTTCTCGGTTTCCCGTACCGACAGGCGTTTGGCAATGACCAGGTTGGCCAGCGTGATTTGCGTGGCGGCGTCCACCGCCAGCAGCGCGCGGGCGTGGCCCATGTCGATATCGCCGGCCATCAGCATGGTCTGCACCGGACCGGCCAGGTTCATCAGGCGCAGCAGGTTCGAGACGGCCGAGCGCGAACGGCCGACCGCGTTGGCGGCTTGTTCGTGGGTAAAGTCGAATTCATTGATCAGCCGGTTGATGCCTTGCGCTTCTTCCAGCGGGTTGAGGTCTTCACGCTGGATGTTTTCAATCAGCGCCATGGCTGCGGCCGCGCGGTCGTCGACGTCGCGCACGAGCACCGGTACTTGTTCCAGACCCGCCATCTGCGCGGCGCGGAAACGGCGTTCGCCGGCAATGATTTCATATTTCATCTTGCCACCGGACTTGCCGACCGGGCGCACCAGGATCGGCTGCATGATACCCTGGGTCTTGATTGAGGCGGCCAGTTCCGTCAGGCCGGTTTCATCCATGCGGGTGCGCGGCTGGTATTTACCCGGCTGCATCACGGAGACGGCCATTTCCTGCGTGGTGTGGCCGGTGGCGCCGGCTGGCGCGCCGTTCGGGTTCGAAGCCGGGTTGGATGGGTCGAGATCGCCGCCCAGCAAGGCGTCCAGGCCGCGGCCCAGACCTTTGAGTTTCTTGGTTGCCATGTGAATTCGTCCTTACATCTTCTTGATGCGCTTGATCATTTCCGCGCCAAATGCGATATACGCTTGCGCGCCCTTGGAGCTCGGGTCGAACGTGACGCCCGGAATGCCATAAGACGGCGCTTCGGCCAGGCGCACATTGCGCGGGATGATGGTCTTGAACACTTTGTCGCCAAAATGCTGTTCCAGCTGGGCCGACACCTGTTGTGACAAGGTCATGCGCGGATCGAACATGACGCGCAGCAAACCGATGATCTTCAAGTCCGGGTTCAGGTTGGCGTGCACCTTCTTGATGGTGTTGACCAGGTCCGACAAGCCTTCCAGCGCGTAATACTCGCACTGCATCGGGATGATGACGCCGTTCGCCGCGCACAGGCCGTTCAGCGTCAGCAGCGACAGCGCGGGCGGGCAATCGATCAGCACGAAATCGTATTCGCTGCCGACCGCGGCCAGCGCCTCCTTCAACCGGCGTTCGCGGTTCTCCAACTCCACCATCTCGACTTCGGCGCCGGCCAGTTCCCGGTTCGACGGCAGCACGTCGAAGCGGCCCGATTCCGAGCGCAGGCGCGCGCCGGCCACGTCGGCCGTGCCCAGCATGACTTCATAGGTGGACGCCGCCAGTCCGGCCTTGTTGATGCCGGCGCCCATGGTGGCGTTGCCTTGCGGGTCCAGGTCAACCAGCAGCACGCGCTGCTTGAGTTTGGCCAGGCCGGCGGCGAGGTTGACTGTCGTGGTGGTCTTGCCTACGCCGCCCTTTTGGTTTGCTACGCAAAAAATTTTGGCCATGAATGTTCTTGTTATCCTTTTAATTGGATATACGGTTTATATTGTTTAAACGATTTATATTGTTTATTCAGTTTAAACCGTATAAATGATTTATACGGTTTTATGAATGAACACAAGATGGCGTTCGGCGTCGAGTCCCGGCACCTGCAGCGGCTGCAAATCCGTCACTTGCCAGGGGGCCGGCAGGCGTTCGCGCTCCTCGGCTGGCGCGGTGCCCTTGAGGGCGATGAAACGGCCGCCCTCCGCCAGCACATGCCCCGACCAGGTCACGAAATCAGACAGGTCGGCAAAGGCGCGCGACGTGATCACGTCGAACGGCTGCGCCACCGCCAGGTCCTGCACCTTCATGGTGTACACCGTGACGTTGGCCAGGCCCAGCTGCGCCTTCACCTGGGTCAGGAAGGCGGTTTTCTTGTGCACGGTGTCGATCATCGACACTTTCATGTCGGGCCGCGCGATGGCCAGCACGATGCCGGGCAAACCGCCGCCCGCGCCCACGTCCAGCACGTTGTGGGCCCCGGCAAACGCCGGCACGGCGGCCAGCGAATCAAGCAAATGCAGGGTCATCATTTGCATCGGATCGCGCACCGACGTCAGGTTGTAGACGCTGTTCCACTTGTTCAGCAACGCCAGGTAGTCCAGCAACTGCTCTTGCTGCGCGGCCGATAACTCCAGTTTTAGCGCATTTGCGCCATTTTTCAACACGCCGGCCAGGGCTGGACGATCGAAAAACTTCATCAGGCGGCCCCTTCCTGCTCGGCAGCCTTGGCGGCACCCCCAAAGGCGCCATAGCCCGCCTTTTTCAGGTGCACCAGCAACAGCGAGATCGCGGCCGGCGTGACGCCGGAAATGCGCGACGCCTGCCCCAGGGTTTCCGGCAGGTTCTTCGCGAGTTTCTGGCGCACTTCCATCGACAACGCGGTGATCTGCATGTAATCGACGCCTTCCGGCAGCTTCAGGTTTTCATAGTGTTCGTGGCGCTCGACTTCCTTGCTCTGGCGCTCGATGTAGCCCGAATATTTCAGCGTGATTTCCACCTGCTCGCGCACGGCTTCGTCTTCCACGCCGGGGCCCGCCAGCGCCTGCCCTTCCATGCCCTCCATCGTCATCAGCTTGTCGTATTCCACACCGGGACGGCGCAGCAAATCGGCCAGGTTGTACTCGCGCTCGATGGCCTGGCCGATCACGCGTTCGGATTCGGCGGCTGCCAGGATGCGCGGGTTCACCCACGTGGAACGCAGGCGTTCCAGCTCGCGCGCGACGGCTTCGCGCTTGCGCTCGAACGCTTCCCACTGGGCGTCGCCCACGCAACCAAGCTTGCGGCCGATCTCGGTCAGGCGCATGTCGGCATTGTCTTCGCGCAGGCTCAGCCGGTATTCAGCGCGGCTGGTGAACATGCGGTAAGGCTCCATCACGCCCTGCGTGACGAGGTCGTCCACCATCACGCCCAGGTAGGCTTCCGAGCGCGCCGGGGTCCACGCGTCGCGGCCCTGGGTCTGCAGCGCCGCATTGATCCCGGCCAGCATGCCCTGGGCGGCGGCTTCCTCGTAGCCGGTGGTGCCGTTGATCTGGCCGGCGAAATACAGGCCGGAAATCGCCTTGGTTTCCAGCGACGCCTTCAAGCCGCGCGGGTCGAAATAATCATATTCAATCGCATAGCCGGGGCGCAAAATATGCGCGTTTTCCAGGCCTTTCATCGAGCGCACCAGGTTGATCTGCACGTCGAACGGCAGGCTGGTGGAGATCCCGTTGGGATAGAATTCGTTGGTGGTCAAGCCTTCCGGCTCCAGGAAAATCTGGTGCGATTCCTTGCTGGAGAAACGGTGGATCTTGTCTTCGATCGACGGGCAATAGCGGGGGCCGACGCCTTCAATCACGCCGGTATACATGGGGCTGCGGTCCAGCCCGCCACGGATGATGTCGTGCGTCTGCGCGTTGGTGTGGGTGACCCAGCACGGCAACTGTTTCGGGTGCATGGCGGCGTTACCCATGAAGGAAAACACCGGCACCGGATCGAGGTCGCCAGGCTGTTCGGTCATGGCGCTGAAGTCGATGCTGCGGCCATCGATACGCGGCGGCGTGCCGGTTTTCAGGCGGCCCTGCGGCAGTTTCAATTCCTTCAAGCGCGCCGACAGCGAGATCGCCGGCGGGTCGCCGGCACGGCCAGCCGAATAGTTTTGCAGGCCCACGTGGATCTTCCCGTCGAGGAAAGTCCCGGCCGTCAGTACCACGGCACGGGCCAGGAATTTCAAGCCGATTTGCGTCACGGCGCCCACCACGCGGTCGCCTTCGACCATCAAATCATCGACAGCTTGTTGAAATAACCACAAATTTGGCTGGTTTTCCAGCCGGGAACGTATTGCCTGTTTGTAAAGAATTCGGTCGGCCTGGGCGCGGGTGGCGCGCACGGCTGGGCCCTTGGACGAATTCAAAATACGGAACTGAATGCCAGATTCATCCGTGGCGATGGCCATGGCGCCGCCCATGGCATCGACTTCTTTGACCAGGTGGCCTTTGCCAATCCCGCCAATGGACGGGTTGCACGACATCTGGCCGAGGGTTTCGATGTTGTGCGTCAGCAGCAGCGTCTTCTGGCCCATACGGGCCGATGCCAGCGCCGCTTCCGTGCCGGCGTGGCCGCCACCAACGACGATCACGTCGAATTCAGTTGGAAATAACATGTTTGGGAATGTGAGAAAAGCGAAGGATTGAACCGCGATTATAGAGCGTTTTAGGGGCTGCGAAAATTTTAGGCAGGAAAATGGTGAGCAGGACGGCCAGGATATCGGCTTGGATGCCCGCTCCGCCTATTGAATGTTCCACGTGGAACAATGCGATTCAGCTATGCCTTGGTTCCACGTGAAACATTTTCAGTCTGCCGGTGAGCGGCCCCGAGGTTCCACGTGGAACAATGACGGCCATGAAAAAGGGACGCACGCGGCGTCCCTTGTCTGGTTGTTCCACGTGGAACAAATTACCAGCGCAGCCAAGCATCATAACTGGTCTTCACGATCAGGACGGACACCACCACCAGGAACAGGCGCCGAACAAATCCGCTGCCGTGTTTTAGCGCAAGTTTGGTACCGACCAGCGAACCGGCCACATTGCACACGGCCATGGTCAACCCCAGTTGCCAGATCAAATGGCCGCTCCAGCCGAACCATGCCAGCGCAGCCAAATTGCATGCCACGTTGACCACCTTGGCCACGGCCGACGCGGCCAGGAAATCAAAGCCGAAGAAACGCACGAACAAGAACACCAGGAAGCTGCCGGTGCCCGGGCCAAAGAAACCGTCATAAAAGCCGATCAGCGAACCAATGCCGATGGCCCAGGCTTTTTCCTGGAAGCCGGCAAACAGCGGCGCATGCACACTGCCCAGGTCCTTGCGCTTGAAGGTATAGATAGCCACGGCCAGCAGCACCAGCGGCAGCAGCGAACGCAGGAAGTCTGGCGGGATCTTCGTCACGGTGTATGCCCCGATGAACGCAAACACCAGCGCCGCCATTGATGCAGGCGCGGCGGTCGACCAGGCAATACGTACACGGCGCGCATAATTGACAGCGGCAGCCGCGGTACCAAACACCGATGCGAGTTTATTAGTGCCCAGCAGGGTGGCCGGCGCCGTGGTCGTAAAAACAGAAAAGATCGCGGGAATCTGGATCAGTCCCCCTCCCCCCACCACCGCGTCCACCAGCCCGGCGCCAAACGCGGCCACACCCAACGTCAAATAATCAACCATGCCTGTGCCGCCCCGCGGCCTCCGAAAAAAGCCAACATTGTACGGAACCGGGCGGTACTGCGCTTCCGCAACAATACGCAAGGCCATTCCTTGCCTATGCCCGTTAGCGATGTCACGCGCGCGGCTGCGCCGCCATCCTTGATTTGTCATGTGTGAAATTGCGCAGCAAATGTCACACCGGGAGGTGACAAGTCGCGGTTGCACAAGCCATGTCATGGTTGGGTCAGACACCTTGCGGTGACAGGTTTGCGATTGCACAAGCAAGGTCATACCTCGGGTCAGGCACCGGGATGTGGCAAATTTGCGTTGCACCAGCGATGTCATACCCGGGGGATCGGCGCCGGGGGTGGCATCGGCGACATCGTACGGACCCGCGGCTACACCGCGACAGCCCGCCAGCCGATTGCACCCGCCATGGGTGCGGTGTAAGCTGGAACGCCCGACACTTTGCGGAATCCAACATGCATGACTTCGCCTTTAGCACCGTCGCTCACCTGGTGTCCGAACTTGGCGCGGCCCGTCAATTGGGTACGCACGTGCGCAACCGCTTTCCAGGTGCAAGCCGTGCGCTGCTGGTCACCGATCCCGGTTTCCTGCGGACCGGACTGGTGCAGGCGCCGGCAGCCAGCCTCGAGGCTACCGGGTTCCACGTGAAAATCCATGCCGATGTCGTGGCCGATCCGCCGGAAGCGGTCGTCGTGCAGGCCGTGACGGCAGCGCGTGAATTTGGCGCCGATCTCGTCATTGGCTTGGGTGGCGGCAGTTCAATGGATGTGGCCAAGCTGATTGCGGTATTGGCAGTGGACGGCGCGCAGCCGCTATCGGCGATGTATGGCATCGGCAACGTGCGTGGCGGCCGCCTGCCCCTGGTGCAAGTGCCGACCACGGCTGGCACAGGATCGGAAGTCACCAACATTGCCATCGTCACCACCGGGGCGACCACCAAGATGGGCGTGGTAGCGCCGCAGCTGTATGCCGACCTGGCGGTACTGGATGCGGAGTTAACGGTTGGCCTGCCACCTGCCGTGACTGCCGCCACCGGCATCGACGCCATGGTGCATGCAATCGAAGCCTATACCAGCCGCCACAAGAAAAACCCGCTGTCGGACATGCTGGCGCGGCAAGCGCTGACCTTGCTGTCGGCCAACCTGTTGCGCGCCTGCGAACATGGCCACGACCTTCACGCGCGCCAGGCCATGCTGCTGGGCGCCCTGTTGGCCGGCCAGGCTTTCGCCAATGCCCCGGTTGCCGCCGTCCACGCGCTGGCGTATCCGATCGGCGGCATTTTTCATGTGCCCCATGGCTTGTCGAATTCACTGGTGCTGCCGCACGTGCTGCGTTTCAATGCGCCAGCGGCCAGCGCGCTGTACGCGGAACTGGCCGCGATCGTGGTGCCGCACGCCAGCGGCAGCGAGGACGCCCGCGCCGAAGCGCTGGCCGTGGCCATGCAGCACATCGCCAGCGCCACCGGCATCGAACGCACCTTGCAGCAAGTCGGCATCACTGAAGCAGACCTCGACCGCCTGGCCGACGACGCCATGCTGCAAACGCGCCTGCTCGGCAATAATCCACGCGAAGTTACTCGGGCCGATGCACGCGCGATTTATGCGGCAGCCCTTTAAAGCCGTTTACAGGCGTTTTTATGGCTAGGTAGGGGAAACCCTCGTCCTCATCCTCTTTAACGCCTCCAGGTGCCTGTAAACCCGTCTATCTTTCCTTACTTCAAAAAGGGGCCAGGCACCTTTTTTCCAACCGAAAACAACCAGCGAACGATCTTGCCCAGAAGCAGAAAAGTGCCTGGCACCTTTTTTCCGGCAGAAAATAAATGCCAGGGATGTCCTGCTGGAGGGGCAGGAAAATCCCTGGCATTTTTCATAGGAACGCCTCCCGGGGGAGGCGCCGGCACGTCAGTTGGGGACGTCGACCGTGGTGCCGCTCACATTGATGGCGTTGGCGCCCGGGGTGGCGACGATCGGGGGCAGGTTGGCTGCCGTGATCGGCACGAGGTTGCTGGCGCGCGTGGTGGTGCGCACCACTTGCGATGGCGGCAGTGGCGACGCCGTGCTGTTCTTCACGTTGGCATAGACTGCATCGAGCGCGCGGAACAGGTACACGTGCAATGGCACGATTTGCGTCGGCAACGCATTGCTGAACGAGTCGAAGTGGTTGGCGTTGGTGACTTCGATATAGCGCAGCTTGCTGGCACTGCCCTCCGCCACCGCATTCAACCCGAGGTAAGCGCGTGATGCATGGTTGACAGGAATCAGTGCATCGCTGCGGCCGGCAACGATCACGGCCGGTTTGCCTTTCAGGTTGCCGGTGGCCAGTACTTCCGCCATACCAGCGCGGACCCGGTCGCTTTGCGCCGCCAGCAGCGGGCTCAACGCACCGCCGGTTTCCGGATTCACGCCAGTGGCCAATGCACGCAGGCACAGGAAGCCGTCGAGCGACTGGTCCGCCACGCCGGTCGACGGCGACACGCCAAACGCATATTGGCGCGCGCCATTGGCCGCGTCTTCATACACCACGTTGCCAATGATGCCGTTTTGCGCGGCAAAGCTGGCTGCCTTTTGTTCCGCGCTAAACGATGTCACGGCGCCGGTGGCCGGGTCGGTCGGCGCGAAGCTGAAGCCGCACACTTTGTCCGTCACGGAGAACTTGCCGTACGCATAAGCGTAGGTAACCGCCACCAGGATGTTGGTGCTCGCATGCAGTCCCTGCAGCGGCTCCGCGTCGGCAGTCCAGCCATAGGCCTTGAGTTTGGCCAAGGCATTGGTTTGCTGGTCCGCCGCATTGGCGCCGGTCAGCAAGCCCTTGGCCACCAGCGACGAGCAGCGCCCGACACTGGCAGGCCCTCCCGCCGCGCACGGCTGGTACAGCGCCGCATACGTCGAATAATCAAACAGCGGCTTGCCTTGCGCCGCCACGGCCGCCCCGCCCTGCCGCACCGTATAGCCGGTCGCGGTCTTCGGCTGGATTTGCGGCTCGGTCGCAGCCACGCCGCTGATCAAGCCTTTGCTATCCTGTTCGGCCGCCAGCAAGGCCGAGCCGGCGCCGTTGGAAATGCTGGAGGCAATGGCCACCGTATTTTTCGGCGTGAAACGCACCAGGTGGCTCTTGCCGTCGGACGCCAGGGTGCCGAAGCGCTCGTTGAGCACGTAGTAGGCAAATTCCACGGCCTGCAGCGTGACCTTGCCCCAATCCTTTTCCGGATTCAATTGCGAGTGCGCATGTTTGAAGGCAATGCGGCCCGGATAACTGGTGTTGTAGGTGGCGCGCTCCGCATCGGTCAGCACCGGGGCGAACGTGGCGTTCTTGCCGGCCGCCGCGCGCGTCGTGCGCACGCCGTTTTGCAGGTTCACGCTGTCATCGTCAAACGTGTACAGGCCGGTACCGCTGCCCTTGTCGGCATACGCCACCGCGCACTTGTTTTTCAAGCCCCATTCGCCGGCGCTACCAATCGCGCCGTAAATGCCGCGCGAACCGCTTGACGTGCCTGTCACGATACATGGATTGGCGGGATCGAACGTGCTGGGCACCTGTACCATCAAGGTCACGTTCATGCGGCCGCTGCCATCGTCCGCATACGCCATATATTCGGCGCCGGCCACCAAGCCTTCACTGGCGGTGGCCGCGCCGGCCGCGTTGACGTTGGGGCCGTACAAGGTGCCGTAACCGCTGTTGGCGGCAATGTCGAGCACGGCGCGGTAATTCGCGTAAATCGCATTGCGGCGCAATTCCCTGGCGGTCGGGTTGCGCGGATCGGCATAAGCGGGCGCCGCAGCGGCCGCCAACCCGGTCTTGCCCAAACCGCCGGTCAGCAAGTCGTCGCTCTGGCCGTCATAGTTGGTGACCGTGATGGCGCCCAGGTAAGCGGGTGCGACATTCAATTCTTCCGGATCGTTGCCGCTGTCGCCGCAACCGGCCAGCAATCCACACGCGGCCAGGCAAGACGCCAGCGCCGTCAATTTCAAGTTGTGCTGCATGAGTTCTCCTCGGTTTCCTGTTGATAGCCAAAAAAAACGCCGGACTGTGCCGGCGTATGCTTGCGTCGGTCAAACGGGCTTTCTTCGACCCATCCGATCCACCACCTCCCCGACAATCCCTTTGCGGAACAGCAAGACGCAGGCCACGAAAATCAAGCCCGTCACCATGCTCACTGCTTCGCCCAACGTGTTGAACCACTCGATGCCGGTACTGCGGCCCAGGTAAGTACCGATATCGCCTAATTTGTTTTCCAGCATGATGATCAGCATCGAGCCCAGGATCGGCCCGGCCAGGGTGCCCATGCCGCCCACCAAGGTCATCAGGATGACCAGGCCCGACATGGCCCAGTGCACGTCGGTCAGCGTTTCAAAGCCCAGCACCACGGTCTTGGTGGCGCCCGCCAGCCCGGCCAGCGCGGCCGACAGTACGAAGGCCATCAGCTTGTACTTGTCGACGTCATAGCCGAGCGAAACAGCGCGCGGCTCGTTTTCCTTGATGGCTTTCAAGACCTGGCCAAACGGCGAATGCACGGTGCGCACGATCAGGGCAAAGCCCAGCACGAAAATCGCCAGTACGACGTAGTACAGCGCCGTGTCGTTCGACAAGTCCAGCACGCCCAGCAGTGTTCCACGTGGAACACTCTGCAAGCCGTCCTCGCCGCCGGTGAACGGTGCGCGCAGGGCGCCGAAGTACACCAGCTGGGCCAGCGCCAGCGTGATCATGGAAAAGTAAATGCCTTGGCGGCGGATCGCCAGCGATCCCATCACCAGGCCGATCAGCGCCGCCCCCAGCACGCCGGCCAGTACCCCCAGCTCAAACGGCCAGTGCATTTCCTTGAGCGCGTAGCCTGCCACGTAACCGGCGCCGCCAAAGAAGGCCGCATGGCCAAACGACAACAAACCCGTGAAACCAATCAGCAAATTGAAGGCGCAGGCAAACAGGGCAAAGCACAGCAGTTTCATCAGGAATACCGGATAGCCGAAAAACGGCGCGGCCAGCGCAATCGCCAGGGCAATGGCATAACCCACTTTCTTGTTCATCAGGGCTCCTTATTTTTCTTTGCCGAACAAGCCGGCTGGACGCAGCAACAGCACCACCACCATCACCAGGAATACCACGGTGGAGGAAAATTCCGGATAAAACACGCGCGTCAACCCTTCAATGACACCCAGGCCCAATCCCGTCAGGATGGAGCCCATGATGGAGCCCATGCCGCCAATGACCACCACGGCAAACACCACGATGATCAGGTTCGAGCCCATCAGCGGCGTCACCTGGATGATGGGCGCCGCCAGCACACCGGCAAAGCCGGCCAGCGCCACACCGAAGCCATAGGTCAGGGTAACCATCAGCGGCACGTTCACGCCGAACGCTTCCACGAGTTTCGGGTTTTCCGTGCCGGCGCGCAGATAGGCGCCCAGCTTGGTTTTCTCGATCACGAACCAGGTGGCCAGGCATACCACCAGTGACGCCACCACTACCCAGGCGCGGTAATTCGGCAAGATCATGAAGCCCAGGTCGGTTGCGCCCTGCAGCGCCGCCGGGGTTTCAAATGGCTGGCCGGACACGCCGTAAAACGAGCGGAACAGCCCCTCCACCAGCAAGGTGATTCCGAACGTCAACAGCAAGCCATACAGGTGGTCCAGCTTGTAGAGCCAGCGCAACATGGTTTTTTCTATGACGATGCCGAACACGCCGACGATCAGCGGCGCCAGCACCAGCATGGCCCAGTAATTCAGGCCGAAGTACGTCATCCCCATCCAGGCGAGGAACGCACCCATCATGTACAGCGCGCCGTGGGAAAAATTGATTACGTTGAGCAAGCCAAAGATCACGGCCAGGCCCAGCGACAGCATCGCGTAAAACGAGCCGTTCACCAGGCCGATCAACAGTTGGCTCAGCAGGGCGGGAAAGGGGACGCCGAATATTTCCATAACAATCCAGACTGGTGAGTGAAACAGACAGGGACAGACAGAAGCACAGACAAAAGTACAAACAAAGGTACGGGCAAGTGACGGCTAGTCCAGGCAAGTCCGTGAGCACGCAGCCGAAGGCCACTATGGCCGGCGGACAGCGGCGCTAACCAAGGCCAGCCGCCAGCGTCAGATGGCGGCGACGGCCCTGACGGCAATAGCCCTGGCGGCGACGGCCTGCCGGTACAGACAAGACTGCACAGCCACCACTACCCGGGCATCACCGCACAGCCATCACTGCAGCAACCACTACCCGGCCATCACTGCGCGGCCATTACGACGCCGCCATCACGACGTGACCATTACCACGCGGCTATCACGACGCGCCGCCAGCACAACGCCGCCATGGCGGCACCGGCCGGGCGGCGGCGCCAGTGCGCCACCGCCCGCCGGGACTGCGCTACATCGCTGCCCTCACTTCCACAGCTTGCACTGCGTTTCCGCTTTGGTCAGGTACGCCTGGTCGCCGGGAATCGTGGCCACCAGCTTGTAGTAATCCCATGGGTATTTCGATTCCGACTGCTTCTTGACTTCCATCAGGTACATGTCGTGCACCATGCGGCCGTCCGGACGAATCACGCCATTCTTGGTGAACATGTCGCTGATCGGCGTCTTCTTCATTTGCGCCATGACCTTGTCCGCATCATCGGAACCCACGGCTTTGACGGCCTTCAGGTAATTGGCGGTGGCGGAATAGTCGGCAGCCTGCAGCATCGACGGTTCCTTTTTCATCTTTTCAAAGTAACGCTTGGACCAGGCGCGGGTGTCGGCATTCATGTCCCAGTACCAGCCATCGGTCAGGTACATGCCGGCCGTGGTGTTCAAGCCCAGCGAATGGATATCGTTGATGAAGATCAGCAAGCCCGCCAGTTTCATCTTTTTCGCGATGCCGAATTCATTGGCGGCCTTGATGGAATTGATGGCGTCGCCGCCAGCGTTGGCCAGGCCGAGGATTTGCGCGCCCGACGATTGCGCCTGCAACAGGAACGAGGAAAAATCCGAGGCCGACAGCGGGTGCTTGACGCTGCCCAGCACCTTGCCGCCAGCCGATTTCACGACGTCGGCCGTGTCTTTTTCCAGCGACTGGCCAAACGCGTAATCGGCTGTCAGGAAGTACCAGTTCTTGCCGCCCTGCTTCGCGATGGCGCCGCCGGTGCCGCGCGCCAGCGCCACGGTGTCGTACGCATAGTGCACGGTGTACGGCGAGCATTCCTCGTTGGTCAGTCGGTTGGTGCCGGCGCCGATGGCAATGAAGACTTTTTTCTTTTCCGCGGCGACCTTGGCCATGGCCAGGTTGGCGCCGGAATTGGTGCCGCCGATCAGCATGTCGACGCCCTGCTGGTCAAACCATTCGCGCGCCTTGGAGGCGGCAATGTCGGCCTTGTTCTGGTGGTCGGCCGAAACGAATTCGACCTTTTTGCCGGCAATGACGACGCCCGCATCGGCAATCGCCATCTTGATGGCTTCGGCGCCGCCCAGGCCGTCGATGTCGGAATACAGGCCCGACATGTCGGTGATGAAGCCGATCTTGATGCTGTCCCCGGAGACCTGGGCATGGGCAAACGACGCGCCGAGTGCGCTGGTGGCAAAAAGAGTGGCCGTGGCGATGGTCTTGAGTTTCATTGTGGTCTCCTGTTGTAGGTTTGTTGCGGGTCACCCGGTCAGGGTGACGTTTCCTGAATACCCGAAGCGCGCAGGCCGGTGCGGCCCGCTCAGACGCCGAGCAATTCGGTCAATACCGGCATCTTGGCGCTCAACTCCGATGCAGCGAAGGTCTCGACGATCTGACCGTGCTCCATCACGTAAAACCGGTCCGCCAGCGGCGCGGCGAAGCGGAAATTCTGTTCCACCATGACGATGGTGTAACCCTTGGCTTTCAGCGTCGTGATCATGCGCGCCAGGCCCTGCACGATGACGGGCGCCAGGCCTTCGGAAATTTCATCGAGCAACAGCAACTTGGCGCCCGTGCGCAAGATGCGCGCGACCGCCAGCATTTGCTGTTCGCCGCCGGACAGGCGCGTGCCCTGGCTGTGGCGCCGTTCCTGCAGGTTGGGGAACATCTGGTAAATTTCGGCCACCGGCATGCCGGGGCCGGCCGCCAGCTGCGGCGGCAGCATCAGGTTTTCTTCCGCCGACAGCGACGAAAAAATGCCGCGCTCTTCCGGGCAATACCCGATGCCGAGGTGGGCGATCTTGTGGGTCGGCAAGCCGATGGCTTCCACGCCATTGACCTTGATCGATCCCTTGCGCGCGCCCGTCAAGCCCATGATGGCGCGCAAGGTGGTGGTGCGCCCGGCGCCGTTACGGCCCAGCAACGTCACGACTTCGCCCGGCTGCACCGAGATGTTCACATCGTGCAGGATGTGCGATTCGCCATACCACGCCTGCAAGCCTGCAATTTCCAGTGCCGGAGTCGCCATCAGTGCGCCCCCGCCAGTTCCACCGCTTCGCTGCCCATGTACGCTTCCATCACTTGCGGGTTGCTCGACACTTCCGCGTAACTGCCTTCGGCCAGCATGGCGCCGCGCTGCAGCACGGAAATTTTGTCGCAAATACCGGACACCACTTTCATATTGTGTTCCACCATTAAAATCGTGCGGCCGGACGAGACTTTCTTGATCAATTCCGTCACGCGGTGTACGTCTTCGTGGCCCATGCCCTGGGTCGGCTCATCGAGCAGCATCAATTCCGGTTCCATCGCCAGGGTGGTGGCGATTTCCAGCGCGCGCTTGCGGCCGTAGGGCATGTCGGCCGTGATGGTGTCGGCAAAGCTGGTCAAGTCGACTTCGGCCAGCAGCGCCATGGCGCGGTCGTTGAGCTGGTCCAGCGAGCGTTCGCTTTTCCAGAAGTGGAAGGTGGTGCCGAGCTGGCGCTGCAGGCCGATACGCACGTTCTGCATCACGGTCAGGTGCGGGAACACCGCGGAAATCTGGAACGAGCGGATGATGCCCATGCGGGCAATGGTGGCGGGCTTGGCGGCCGTGATGTCCCTGCCATTGAACAGGATCTGGCCGGACGTGGGCACCAGGAACTTGGTCAGCAGGTTGAAACACGTGGTCTTGCCCGCGCCATTGGGGCCGATCAGCGCATGGATGTGGCCCCGCTGTACGCGCAAATTCACGTCGTTGACGGCAGTGAATCCCTTGAACTCTTTGGTCAAATTTCTTGTTTCCAAGATGTAGTTTGACATCACGTCCCCCGGCTATTCTTGTAAAACCGATAAATTGTGCTCCGATAATACACAGCTTGGAAACCTTGAACAATACAGTATTATTACGGGTAAATTTGCACATTTGACTATATTGTCGACTGTAAAGTTCTTATCGCGTTTGCTCATCTTGCGCCGCATCAAACCCGGTCTGCCTCGATCAGTTGCGCGGCCTTCTCTGCGATCATCACCGTGGGTGAATTGGTATTGCCTGAAGTGATGAAGGGCATGACGGATGCATCCACCACCCGTAGTCCCGTTACGCCCCGCACCCGCAAGCGGCTGTCGACCACCGCCAGCGCATCGTCCGCCCTGCCCATCCGGCACGTTCCGACCGGATGGAAAATCGTGGTGCCGATGGCGCTGGCGGCCCGTGCCAGGTCGCCGTCGGTCTGGTATTGCGGGCCGGGCCGGAATTCCTCGGGCTGGTAACGCGCCAGCGCCGGCGCCTGGACGATGCGGCGCGTCAGCCGGATCGCATCGATGGCGGTTTGCCGGTCTTCCGGCGTGGCGAGGTACTGTGGGGCGATTTTCGGCGCCGCGTACGGGTCGGCCGACACCAGGTGCACGTGGCCGCGCGAGGTCGGCCGCAAATTGCACACGCTGGCGGTAAATGCGGGGAATGCGTGCAGCGGTTCGCCGAATTTGTCCAGCGACAGCGGCTGCACGTGGTATTGCAAGTCGGGCGTGGCCAGGCCGGTCCGCGAGCGGGCAAACGCGCCCAACTGCGACGGCGCCATCGACATCGGGCCGCTGCGCCGCAACGCATATTCCAGGCCGATGCGCAGCTTGCCGAACCAGCTGGCGGCCAGCGTGTTGAGGGTGACGGCGCCATCGACCTTGTAGATCAGGCGCAGCTGCAGATGGTCTTGCAGGTTGGCGCCCACGCCCGGCACATCCACCACGGGCGTTACGCCCAGCGGCTGCAGCAGGTCGGCCGGGCCGATGCCGGACAATTGCAGCAACTGCGGGGAACCGATCGCCCCGGCCGTGGAAATGGTTTCCCGCGTTGCCACGGCTTGCCAGCGCGTGCCGCCGCCCGTGAAGGTAATGCCGGTGCAGGCCGGTCCGTGCGCCGTGTGGACAAGATCGAACTTTTCCACATGGCAGCCCGTCATCACCGTGAGGTTACCGCGCTGCAATGCGGTCTTCAGGAAAGCACGCGCGGTATTCCAGCGCAAGCCCTTTTTCTGGTTGACTTCAAAGTAGCCGCAGCCAAAGTTGTCGCCGCAATTGAAGTCATTCACCTTGGGAATGCCGGTTTCCTCCGCCGCGTCGCGGAAGGCGTCGAGGATGGGCCACGACAGGCGCTGCCGTTCGACCCGCCACTCGCCGCCGGCGCCATGGTATTGGCTGGCGCCGGCATGGTGGTCTTCACTCTGGCGGAACAGCGGCAGCACGGATTCCCAGCGCCAGCCGGGGTCGCCGCACACGTCGGCCCAGCGGTCATAGTCGCCCGCCTGGCCGCGCATGTAGATCATGCCGTTGATGGAAGAACTGCCGCCCAGCACTTTGCCGCGCGGGTAAATCAGGCTGCGCCCTTCCAGGCCGGGATCCTGTTCCGTGCGGTACAGCCAGTCGGTGCGCGGATTGTTAATGCAATGCAGGTAGCCGACTGGAATATGGATCCACAGGTAATCGTCCCTGCCGCCCGCTTCCACCAGCAGCACGGTCATGTTCCTGTCGCGCGTCAGGCGGTTGGCCAGCACGCAGCCGGCCGTGCCGGCGCCTATGATGATGTAGTCAAACCGGCCTGCGGATTCCAATCGTCCCCCTTATTGCTGCATTTCGTTGAGCAGGGTGCGCACCAGTTGCGCCGCCGGCATGGCGCGCGCGCGCCGCACTTCGGTGCCGCACCAGAGCGACATCCATTCGGTATCGCCGCGCCTGGCCGCTTCCGCGCGGATGCTGCCGGTCAAGGCATTTTGCACCGGATAGGCCGGCACCAGCTCTTCCACGGCCGCCATCAATTGCATGAAGCGGTTGTCCAAACCGCGTGCATAGCGGCCGGAAAACGCGCGGGTCTGGCGCGTCGGGTGATCCCCGGCCTGGAGCAGCCGCTGCTTGTACGCCGGATGAATGGCCGATTCATCGGTGACGAGGAAGGCGGTGCCCATCTGCACGGCCTGCGCGCCATGGTCGAGCGCGCGGCGGATGTCAGCGCCGTCCATGATGCCGCCGGCGGCAATCACCGGAATCGCGACCGCCTCCACCACGGCCGGCAACAGTTCGAACGTGGTCAGGCGCGCTTCTTTTTGCGGGCCGATGAACGTGCCGCGGTGCCCGCCCGCCTCGATCCCGGAAGCAATCACGGCATCGGCGCCGGCCGCCTGCCAGGCCAGTGCCTCATCGACCGTGGTGACAGTGCCGATCACGGCAATACCGGCCCGGTGCAGGCGGTCAACTTGTTCTTTATTTAACTGATTGAACGTGAAACTCGCGACCGCCGGTTGCAATTCAATCAGGGTCTCGAACTGGGCCTGGAAATCCTCGCACCATTTGGCCGGCATCGGCAGGCTGTCCCAGCCCAGCGCATCGAGCACGGGCCGCAGCAGGGTTTGCGCCTGCTCCAGTTCGGCGGGCGTGGGCGATGGCGTGTTCTGGACGAAAAAGTTCAGGCAAAACGGGCGGTTGGTGCGTTCGCGGATGGCCGCCACCTGGCTGCGCAGCGTTTCCGGCGACAACAATGAAGCGGCCAGCGAACCGAGTGCGCCGGCCTGCGACACTGCCGCCACCTGTTCCGGCGTGTTGGCGCCGCCTGCCGTGGGCCCCTGGATGATGGGATGTTCAAACAATGCCAGTACCGCCATACTCCCTCCTGATGTGCTGTGGATAACCCAATGCATATCCACAGGCATGAAATGTGAGTAAACCGTGCGCCTGTCAACATCCGATTTTTTGTCCAAAAGCCGTCCCACTGACATACACGGTTTACGCAAGTGCTTGTACAGCGCGTAAACCGCTGATTTTTGGCTTGTAAACAGGCTTATCCACAGAAAACCGGGGTTGTTAACAAATACTATTATTTTGTAAACATCCTTTTAAAGTAAACCAAAGGCATCTTACGCGCCGCTGACGGCAAAACCCCACACGCCACAGGTAAAAAGCCACTTCCTTCTTGAAACTGATTCTCGGCGACATCGCCTTCTTCTATACTGGACCGGCAACCATCGTCCCCGACCCCGCCGGAGTTGCCAGTGCCCACACCAAGCAAGCAAACGAACGGAACTGCCCCGCTCGAACGCCTACCTGCGTTTTCGCCGCCGTTTGCTCGCTGGTTTATGCGTGATGGCCTTATTGGCCACCACGTTGGTGGCCTGGCAAATCCATGCGTCGACCATGGAACGGCAAGCCGGATTGCAACGGCAAACCCAGCACTTCGTGCGGGCCATGGAAGCGCACGTGAAATATGCGATCCAGTTTGTCGACTTGTCGCTGATCGGCTATGCCAACGCCATCAAGGTACTGCCGCCGGACAAGGCCACGTCGCCCGCCACCCTGCGCGCACTGCTGAGCTCTTCCAGCGATGCGTTCAACCATGATTTCTGGATCACTTTCATCGATGCGCAAGGCAAAGCCATCGCCACCACCAGCCAGTTTCCCGTCAGCGGCATCGATTATTCCGACCGCGATTACTTCATTGCCCTGAAAAACGGTTCCACCCAGGGACTGTTCGTTGGCGGGCCCAGCCTGGGCAAGGTGTCAAGACAAAAGCTGTTTTACCTGGCGCGCCGCGTGGATGGGCCGGACGGGCAATTCCTGGGTGTGCTGACGGCGCCGCTCGACGCCACGCGTTTTGCCCAAGTATTTGAAAACGCGCGTATTGCGCAAGACGTCACCATTGCGCTGATCCACCGCAACGGCAAAGTCATTGCGCGCGCACCGAATTTCGACACCGCGTTCAACACGGACTTGTCCGGCACAATGCTGTTCCAGAGCCTGGCGCAAAGTCCCGCCGGTTCGTACCAGGTGTTCAGCAAGATCGACCATTTGCCGCGCATTTTCAGTTACCGGGCCATGGACAACTTGCCGCTGGTCGTGGCGGTCGGCAGCACCGACCTCGATGCGCTGTGGTTTTCCGGTCCCGCCTTCGCGGTCGGCAGTTCCGGGCTGGCGTTGTTGCTGGTGCTGATGGTGCTGTCCAGCCATTTCGCGTTGAAATCCTATGCCAAAGTCGAAGACCGAGAAGCGCGCTACCGCCTGCTGTATGCGTCGAGCCGGGAAATGGAGGAAAAATTCGCGGCCAGCGAAGCGCGGCTGCGCCTGATCGCGGACAACTTGCCGGCGCTGGTCACGTCGGTCGACAGCCAGTTGCGCTATACCTTCACCAACCGGCGTTTCGAGGAAGTGTTCAATCTGCCGCCAGGCGGCGCGCTGGGGCGCACCGTGCGCGACATCATCGGCGAGGACGCCTATGCCTTGTCGGCGCGCTACCTGCAGCGCGCCTTACTGGGCGAATCCGTGCATTTCGAACGGCCGCTGCGCCCCCCGGACGGCGCCCTGCGCTGGGACGCCATCACGTACGTGCCGGATTTTGGACCGGATAAACAGGTGCGCGGCTTGTTCGTGATGGCGGAAAACATCACGGACCGGCGCAAGAATGATGAATCCATGAAGCTGGCCGCGCTGATGTACCAGAACAGCAGCGAAGGCATGATGGTGACCGACGCCGATGGCTTGATCCTGTCCGTCAATCCTGCATTTACCCGCATCAGCGGCTATACCGAAGCCGAAGTGGTGGGCCACTGGGCCTATGAATTGACGTCCGGCCGCCAGGACTATGAGTTTTTCCGCCAGATGCGCAACGCCATCCGCAACACAGGCCAGTGGGAAGGCGAAGTGTGGCAGCAAAACAAGCAGGGCGAACACTACCTGGCGGCGCTGCGTTTCGACGCGGTGTTCGACCAGAATGGCGAAGCGTACCGGCGGGTCGCGCTGTTTTCCGACATCACGCGTAAAAAAGCATCGGAAGAATTGATCTGGAAACAAGCCAACTTCGATGCGCTGACCGGTTTGCCGAACCGCCGCATGTTTGGCGAGCGCCTGCGCCAGGAAATGAAGAAATCCGACCGCACGCAATGGCCGATGGCGCTGGTGTTCATCGACCTGGACGGTTTCAAGGAAGTCAACGATACGCTGGGCCACGATATGGGCGACGTGTTGCTGAAAGCCGTGGCGGAACGGCTCGGCCACTGCGTGCGGGGCAGCGATACCGTGGCGCGGCTGGGCGGCGATGAATTCACGGTGATCCTGTCCGAACTCAGCGATCCGCCCGACGTGTTGCGCATTGCCCAGGAAATCTTGAAAACCATGGCAGCGCCCTTCCCGCTGGGCGCGGAAACCGCCCATATTTCCGCCAGCCTGGGCATTTCGTTTTATCCGGACGATGCGCGCGACGCCGATACGCTGCTGAAAAATGCCGACCAGGCCATGTACGTGGCCAAGCAGCAGGGCCGCAACCGCTTCAATTATTTCGCGCCCTTCATGCAGGAAGCCACGCGCGCGCGCATGGCGCTGGCCAGCGATATCCGCGATGCGCTGGCCAGCAGCCAATTCGACGTGCTGTACCAGCCGATCGTGCAGTTATCCACCGGGCGGGTGGTCAAGGCCGAAGCCTTGGTGCGCTGGCAACATCCAACCCGCGGCCTGCTGTGCCCATCCGAATTCATCGCGGTGGCCGAGCATACCGGCGCCATGGCCGGCCTGGGCGACTGGGTCTTCCGGCAAGCCGCGCAAACCGCCCGGGACTTGCAACTGTCGCACGACCCGCACTTCCAGGTCTCTTTCAATGTTGCGTTGTCGCAATTGCGCGATGGCGGCCATGTGGCGCACTGGCTTGAGCACCTGGCGCAATTGCAACTGGCGCCGGCCAGCCTGATCGTGGAAGTCACGGAAAACCTGTTGCTGGAAGCCGACCCGGCGGTGGCGCATACCTTGCGGGCGCTACACGATGCCGGGATGGCGCTGGCGCTGGACGATTTTGGCGCCGGCTACGGTGCCGTGGCGTTCTTGAAGCGCTATGCGCCGGATTTCCTGAAAATCGACTTGGCTTACATGATGGAAAACGACACCGATGCCAGCCTGTGCCACGCCGTCATTGCGCTGGCACACACCCTCGGTATCGAAGTCATTGCCGAAAGCGTGGAACACCAGCGCCAGCAAGCGCTATTGCAGGCGGCCGGCTGCGATTTCGGCCAGGGTTATGCGTTGGCGTCGCCAATGACCCGTGCTGAGCTGGAGGTCATGCTGGATACTGTTGATAAGTCCAGTTATATCCACAGGACAGCATGTGAGTAAACCAGCCGGCTGCGCAGGGGAACTTTGTTGTCCAGTTTTTACCCTTGCGCTGGTACAGCGGTTGTCCAGCTCCTTATCGTTAACGTAAACACCTGATTTCTTGATGGTTAACATGGTTATCCACAGTTAACTTCACGTTTACTATTACTATCATTTTATATAAAAAGCTTTGGTATTAAAGCTGGTTTCGCGGTTTTGCGTGGACAGTCCTGGATACCATAAAAAAGACGAATGTGGACAACCTGTTGCATATCCACAGGATCCATAGTGGAAAAACCGTACTGTCCGGCCCAAGGTTTTTGTTGTCCAGAACTCGTCCTGCGCCGGTACAATGCTTGTCCAGCCTGTTTTGAAGCGCGTAAACCGCTGATTTTTCGTTTGTTAACAGGCTTATCCACAGAAAACCGGTGGTTTACTATCTACTACTATTTTTTATATATATTTTTTACGTAAACCAACGGCGTAAAACCGCGCTGCCGCGCAAAAAACGGAGGAACCATGCGTTTAGGGATCATCAGCGCCCTGGCTGAAGAACAGATGGGCTTGATCGACGCCATGCAACACGTGGAAAAACACGTCCACGGCATGCGTGAATACACGGCTGGCAAACTGTGGGATATCGATGTGGTCTGTGTACTGTCCCGTATCGGGAAAGTCGCTGCCGCCATGACGGCCAGCATTCTTGTGGAAAAGTTCAACGTTACCCACATCGTCTTTACCGGTGTGGCCGGCAGCGGAGATGTCGGTGTCCGGGTTGGAGACGTGGTGGTGGCTGAATCGCTGGTGCAGCACGATATGGACGCCAGTCCTTTGTTTCCGCGTTTTGAAATTCCATTGACCGGGCAATCACACATCGCATCGGACCGCGATTTGACGCGCCGGCTGGCGCTGGCCGCCCGTGAATTCCTGCAAGAAGAGCCCGGCGCCCCGCAATTGCACCGCGGATTGATCGCCAGCGGCGACCAGTTCATCAAGCACCGCGCGCAACTGGCGGCATTGAAGGATGCCTTGCCGGATTTGCTGGCCGTGGAAATGGAAGGCGCGGCCGTGGCGCAAGTGTGTTTCGAGCTCGGCATCCCGTTCGGCGTGGTGCGCACCATCTCCGACAACGCCAATGAAGACGCGGCTGTGGATTTCATGGACTTTGTCCACAAGGTCGCGTCACGCTACGCCTTCGCCATCCTGCGTAACTTTTGCCGCGTGTAAATTTGGTGCCTGGCCCTGAAATGTCGACTACTTTTTTGGTGCCTGGCACTGAATTGTCGATTAGATTTGATGCGGTGGATAAGCCCAGCTTTGTCCACAAGTGATTAGTCGAGCGCGATACCGCGGTTCAGTGCGCGCCGGATGGCGCTGACTTCCTGCGGCAACAGGGATTGCGCGCACAAGGCCCGGTAGGCCTGCTGCCGAGCGGCGTCGTCCCGGCCCAGCCGCAGGTACAGGTCATGGGGCGCTACCAAGTCGTCGGCCATCCCTTCCGCATTGCACCGGTAACTGCTCCAGACATACGCGCCGGGCGACGCCGTCATGCCGGCGCGGACGGGGTTGAGTTCGATATAGCGGTAGCAGCGCATCAATTGCTGCTCGCACAAGATCAGGGAAGCGCGATAGCGGCTGCTCCAAACGGAACCGGTGCGTTGATATTGCCGGTTGAAGTATTGGCCATAGCGGCTGCCCAGTGACATGAACCGGCGCGGCAAACTGTCCACATCCAGGGGCGAAATCAGCAAATGCACGTGGTTGGTCATCAGCGTGTAGGCGTGCAATTCGCATGGATATTGCTCGATGGCCCAGCGCAGCGCGGCCAGGTAGACCTGGAAATCCTGGTCGCGGTAAAACACGGTACTGCGGTTATGGCCGCGCTGGACAATGTGCAGCGGCGTGCGGATGGCGGGGGAACGGGGAAGGCGGGGCATCGATCCAGCGTACCCAAGGCCTGCAGACGCGTTTTTGCGCCGAGTTAAGGCTCCGGTGGCAAAGCCTTGCGCAAACCGCGCCAAGGGCGGGATATAGCCTTTAAACAGGCAAATCCATGCGAACGATAGTGCGAAAGGGGCCAGGCACCAAAGTAGTCGACAATTCAGGGCCAGGCACCAAAAAAAATGCCGGGTGGATAACCCGGCATTTTTCCACAGCATGAAAGGACCGGTTGCGCCTTACGCGCGCCCGGCGTGTGCCAGCCGGGCCGCGTGCAGGTGAAAAGCGGCGCGTGGATAACCCGCCGCTTTTCCACAACCGGTCCAGGTTACGCGCCCAAGGTCATCAGGCTCGCATTGCCGCCCGCTGCGGTGGTGTTCACGCACAGCGCACGTTCCGCCAGCAGGCGCCACAGGGGGATGGCGCCGCTGTCGTCGGTTTCGATAATGCCGACCAGCGCCCCGTCGCGCGCCGCCATCGGCTCGCGTACGCTGGCTGCCAGCGGCGATTCCACCAGGGTGAGCTGGAAGTCACCCTTGAAGCTTTCCAGTGCCCCCACGGCCGCGATACGGGCCTTGGCGGCCGCCGGCAAGTCCACCGGCACGATGTCGGCCGACGCCGGCACGATCACGGCCTGGTTGCCGGTCGCCAGCACGGCGGCCAGCTGGTTCAGCAGGCCGGCCTGGGTCGACGCGTGGCACACGATGGCGCCGCGCGGCGCAAAGTGCAGCGTATTGCGCTCGCCGGTCGGTCCCGGCAGCGCCAGGGTCACGCCCAGCAGCGATTGCCGCCCATACTGGTCGGCCAGCGTTGCGACTTTTTCACGGCCGGATGATTTCGCCCACGCCGCCAGTGTCTCCAGCGCGGGATTGGCGGTGCGCTGTTGCGGGCCGTCGACCAGTGCGCCGCGCTGCAGGCGCTTCAGGTACAGCGGGCCGCCGGCTTTCGGGCCGGTGCCGGACTTGCCCTCGCCGCCGAACGGCTGCACGCCGACCACCGCGCCCACGATGTTGCGGTTTACGTAGATGTTGCCGACGTGCGCGCGCGAAGTGATGAAATCGATGGTTTCATCGATGCGCGAATGCACGCCCAGGGTCAGGCCATAGCCGCTGGCGTTGATCTGGTCGACGATCTTGCCGAGATCGGCGCGCTTGTAGCGGATCACGTGCATCACCGGGCCAAACACTTCCTTCGTCAATTCTTCCAGCGACCGGATTTCCAGCACGGTCGGCGGCACGAACGTGCCGTTGGCGCCCACCGGCACGCTCAGCGCGTGGAACGCCACGGCGGATTTGCGCATTTTTTCAATGTGCGACAACAGGTTTTGCTGCGCTTCGCTGTCGATCACCGGGCCGATGTCGGTCACCAGGCGGTCCGGCGAGCCCAGGTTCAATTCCCCCATCGCGCCTTTCAGCATCTTGATGGTCTTGTCGGCGATGTCTTCCTGCAGGAACAATACGCGCAGCGCCGAGCAGCGCTGGCCGGCGCTGTCGAAGGCCGACGACACAGCATCCTGCACCACCTGTTCCGGCAAGGCCGAGGAATCGACGATCATCGCATTCTGGCCGCCGGTTTCCGCCACCAGCGGAATGTCGGCGCCCTCGATCACGGCGCGCTTGGCCAGCGTGCGGTTGATCAGCTGCGCCACTTCGGTCGAACCGGTGAAGATCACGCCGCGCACGCGCGCGTCGTTGCACAGGCCCGCGCCCACCACTTCGCCGCGGCCCGGCAGGAATTGCAGCGCCGCGCGCGGCACGCCGGCTTCATGCAGCAATTCCACCGCGCGGTAGGCGATCAGCGGGGTCTGTTCGGCCGGCTTGGCCAGCACCACGTTGCCAGCCGCCAGCGCGGCGGCGGCCTGGCCGGTGAAGATCGCCAGCGGGAAGTTCCAGGGGCTGATGCAGGTCACCGGGCCGAGCGCCAGGGTATTGGGCTTGCCGGTGATTTCCTGCGCGTAGTAGCGCAGGAAGTCCACCGCTTCGCGGATTTCCGCCACCGCGTTCGGCAGCGATTTGCCCGCTTCGCGGATCGCCAGCGCCATCAATTCCAGCTGGTGCTGCTCGAACAGGTCGGCGGCGCGGTTCAGGATGGCCGCGCGCTGCGCCGGTTCCGTGGCTTGCCATTCCAGCGCAAAGGCGGTTGCCGCCGCCAGCGCGGTATCGACGTCACCCGCCGCCGCTTCCGTCACCTGCCCCACGATATCGGTGCGCTGGGCCGGATTGAGCACCGCCTGCGACGGCTGGCCGACCGTCAGCGCGCCCGCCAGCAGCGGACCGGCGCTCCAGGTGCGCGGCTGCGCCAGCGCGGCGGCCACGTCGCGCAGCGTGTTTTCATTGGACAGGTCGATGCCGGCCGAATTGCGCCGTGCGGCGCCGAACAGGTCGGCCGGCAGCGGGATGGCCGGATGCGGCTGGCCGCCGTGCGCGCGCGCCACTTCCACCGGGTTCCTGATCAGCGATTCGATCGGGATGGCTTCATCGACGATCTGGTTCACGAACGACGAGTTGGCGCCGTTTTCCAGCAGGCGGCGCA
>CBIHOX010000072.1:0-27140 GCA_966211685.1 uncultured Pseudoduganella sp. | reverse complement strand
ACCGCGGTGGCCAACGGCGACTTGTCGAAGAAGATCACGGTGGACGTGAAAGGCGAAATTCTCGAGCTGAAAAACACGATCAACGTGATGGTGGACCAGCTGTCCTCGTTCGCATCCGAGGTGACGCGTGTGGCGCGCGAAGTCGGTACCGAGGGCAAGCTGGGCGGCCAGGCGTACGTGCCTGGCGTGGGCGGCACGTGGAAGGACTTGACCGACAACGTGAACTTCATGGCGTCCAACCTGACCGGGCAGGTGCGTAACATCGCGGCGGTGACCACCGCCGTGGCGCGCGGCGACTTGTCGAAGAAGATCACGGTGGACGTGAAAGGCGAGATTCTCGAACTGAAAGACACCATCAACGTGATGGTGGACCAGTTGTCCTCGTTCGCATCGGAAGTGACGCGGGTGGCGCGCGAAGTCGGTACCGAAGGCAAGCTGGGCGGACAGGCCAACGTATCCGGCGTGGCCGGCACCTGGAAGGACTTGACGGAAAACGTGAACCAGCTGGCGGCGAACCTGACCAACCAGGTGCGCGCGATTGCCGAGGTGGCGACCGCCGTGACGCGCGGCGACCTGTCGCGTTCGATCCAGGTGGAAGCGCGCGGCGAGGTGTCGTACCTGAAGGACAACATCAACGAGATGATCCGCAACCTGAAGGAGACGACGCAGAAGAACGCGCAGCAGGACTGGCTGAAGACCAACCTGGCGCGCTTCACGCGACTGCTGCAGGGCCAGCGCGACCTGCAGGCCGTGACGAAGCTGATCCTGTCCGAACTGGCACCGCTCGTCTCCGCGCACCACGGCGTGTTCTACATGATGGATTCGCAGGAAGCCGACGCGCGCCTGCGCATGATCGCGTCGTACGGCTACCGTTCGAGCAGAAAACTGCCGACGTCGTTCCTGCCGGGCGAAGGCCTCGTGGGCCAGTGCGCGCTGGAGAAGACCCGCATCTGGCTGACGGACGTCCCGCGCGACTACATCGTCGTGTCGTCCGGCCTCGGTTCCGCGCCGCCGACCAACATCGTCGTGCTGCCGATCCTGTTCGAACAGCAGGTCAAGGCCGTCATCGAGATCGCGTCGCTGGACCGCTTCACGGAAACCCACCTCTCCTTCCTCGACCAGCTGATGGAATCGATCGGCGTCGTGCTGAACACGATCGAGGCGAACAGCCGGACGGAATCGCTGCTGACCCAGTCGCAGTCGCTGGCGCAGGAACTGCAGCAGACCAACCAGGAGCTGGCGGAAAAGGCGCGCCTGCTGTCCGAGCAGAACATCGAGGTGGAACGCAAGAACCGCGAGGTGGAACAGGCCAAGCTGGCGCTGGAAGAAAAGGCCACCCAGCTGGCGCTGTCCTCGAAATACAAGTCCGAGTTCCTGGCCAATATGTCGCACGAATTGAGGACGCCATTGAACTCGCTGCTGATCCTCGCGCAGCAGCTGTCCGACAACCCGGAAGGCAACCTGTCGTCCAAGCAGGTGGAATTCGCGAAGACGATCCACGGCTCCGGCTCCGACCTGCTGACGCTCATTAACGACATCCTGGACCTGTCGAAGATCGAGTCCGGCACCGTCACGCTGGACGTGTCGGAATACCGCTTCTCGAACCTGCGCAACTACGTGGACCGCACGTTCCGCCACATGGCCGAGGCGAAGCACCTGGGCTTCTCGGTGGAGCTGGCGGACAACCTGCCGACCGCCGTCATGACCGACACGACGCGCCTGCAGCAGGTCCTGAAAAACCTGCTGTCGAACGCGTTCAAGTTCACCAGCCACGGCAACGTGTCGCTGACGATCAGCCTCGTGACGAGCGGCTGGACGGCCGACCACCCGCACCTGCTGCATGCGGACGCCGTGCTGGCGTTCTCCGTGCGCGACACGGGCGTCGGCATCCCGGCCGACAAGCTGCAGCTGATCTTCGAGGCATTCCAGCAGGCCGACGGCTCCACCGCCCGCAAGTACGGCGGCACGGGCCTGGGCCTGTCGATCTCGCGCGAACTGGCGCGCCTGCTGGGCGGCGAAATCCGCGTGGAATCGGTGGTCGGCAGCGGCTCGACCTTCACCCTGTTCCTGCCGTACAACCGCGCCGGCTTCATCAACTACGACCTGGGCCGCCAGGCGCCGACGCGCGCGCCGCAGCAGCCGCCGAAGATCGTCTACACGCCGCCGCCGGAGCCGGTACACGTGCCGGTCAACGACACGCTGCAGGACACCGACGCGGAAATGGTGGAATACAGTTCCACCCTCGACGACCGCGGCCTGGTGGCGCCGGGCGACCCGTCGGTGCTGATCATCGAGGACGATGAACGCTTCGCCAAGGTGGTGCTGGACTTTGCGCGGGAAAAGAACTTCAAGGGCATCGTCACCCACCAGGGCGATTCGGCGCTGTCGCTGGCGCGCGATTACCTGCCGTCGGCGATCCTGCTCGACATCGACTTGCCCGACATCGACGGCTTCACGGTGCTGGACCGCCTGAAACGCGACCCGAGCACGCGCCACATCCCGGTGCACGTGATGTCGAGCCTGCGCGAACGCGAGCGTGCGCTGCGCCAGGGCGCGATTTCCTACCTGAACAAGCCGGTCAGCAAGGATGACTTGCAGGAGGAATTCACGCGTATCCAGAAATTCCTGCTGGGCGGCAAACGCAGCCTGCTGGTGGTGGACGACGAAGAACAGCAGCGCGACGCCATCGTGCACCTGATCGGCGACGCCGACATCCACATCGTGGCGGTCGGCACCGGCGAAGCCGCGCTGAAGGAATTGCATGAAGGGCACTTCGACTGCATGGTGCTGGACCTGACCTTGCCGGATATCAGCGGCTTCGACCTGCTCGACATCATCGGCAAGGATTCCAGCCTGCGCGACTTGCCGATCGTGATCAATACCGCCAAGGAATTGAACCGCAAGGAAGTCACCAAGCTGAAACGCTATGCGAAGACCATCGTCATCAAGGATGCCCGCTCGCCGGAACGCCTGCTCGATGAAACCGCGCTGTTCCTGCACCGTTCGCAGGCCAGCCTGCCGGAACTGCAGCGGCGCATGCTGGAGGAAATCCATGCGGCCGATTCCGGGCTGGCCGGACGCAAGGTGCTGATCGTCGACGATGACTTGCGCAACATCTTCGCGCTGTCGTCCCTGCTCGAGCGCCAGCAGATGCACGTGCTGTTCGCGGAAAACGGGCGCGACGGCATTGAAGTGCTGGAGCGCGACCCCGGCATCGAAATCGTACTGATGGACATCATGATGCCGGAAATGGATGGCTACGACACCATGCGCGCCATCCGCCGCATCCCGAAGTTCAAGTCGCTGCCCATCATCACGCTGACGGCGAAAGCCATGAAGGGCGACCGCGACAAGTGCATTGCCGCGGGCGCCTCCGACTACATCACGAAACCGGTGGACGTGGCGCAATTGCTGTCGCTGATGCGGGTATGGCTGCACTGATGGCGGCTGCACTGGAGCCGCCATGGGTAACGTGACGCCGATGCTGCGGGAGACGGTACCGGAAGTCGAAGCGCTGGAACTCGAGCTGCTGCTCGAGGCGCTGGTGCGTCGCTACGGCCACGATTTCCGCGGCCACGAACAGGCCGTGGTGCGGCGCAAGCTGCGCGCGGTGATGCAGCGGCGCGGCGTGCGCACGCTGTCGGCGCTGCAAGAGCGCGTGCTGCACGATCCGGGCGCCGCGTCGGGCGTGGTGCGTGCGCTGCACGTGGCGCCGGCCGCGCTGTTCGACGACCCCGGCGAGGCGCTGCAGTTGCGCCAGCTGGCCGGCAGCTGCCTGTGCGGCGCCGCCCTGCCCCGCGTCTGGCTTGCCGATTGCGCCGGCGCGGAACAGGCATGGACCGTGGCCATCATCCTGGCCGAACAGGGTTTGCTGGAACAGACCGAAATCCACGCCACCGTGCCCAGCGACGAATTGCTGGCCGAGGCGCAGGAAGCGTCGGTCGCGCCGGACCAGATGGAGGCCAGCCAGTTGCGCTACGCGCGCAGCGGTGGCGCCGGCCGGCTGGCCGATTATTTCGTGATGGAGGGAAAACGGCTGGTGCTGGCGCCGGCGCTGCGCGCGCGCATCACGTGGGCGCAATACAACCTGGTGACGGATGCATCCTTCAATGAATTCAACCTAATCCTGTGCCGGCGCGCGCTGCCCGATTTCGGGCCGCTGCTGCGCCAGCGCGTCCTGACCCTGTTCCATGACAGCCTGGCGCCATTCGGCGTGCTGGGCCTGGACCGGGCCATCGACCCCGGCGACGCGTTGGCGGCGCACTACGCGGCGCTGGCGCCGCCGCAGTGGCAGCGCCGGATTGCGTGACCCGGCCCGGCGGCGGCTGTGTCATGCGGCACGGCGCCGGCCAGGCGGGCGAGGCCGGCGACAGGCAAAAAAAGACCGGCGATCTTGGAGGAGGGGCCGGTCAAAACGCTTTAAGAGCGCGGGGATAATCGTGCCGCGTCTGGGGGATACGGCAACCCGGCGCGCGGCGATGACCGCGCGCTACAGGTGACACTGTGCCAGCATTCCTTTAAGGTAAGCTTAGGGATTGATTAAGGTTGGCCGCTTAAACTGTAACAATTGCAACAGCGCACCTGTAACTGCGCAACGGCAAAAAAAAACCCGCGGCGTGGCGCGGGTGAAGGGATTCAAATCGGGAGAGATTTGAAAGAGCGGTATCATCATCGCACTGGCGTGTGACTGCTTGATGACAGTCACACATTGATCAGTCATCCATGCTTTGCTGCTGCTCCGGAATCCTTGCTGTCAGGTGCTAGATTAGTACAAAGAAACACGCCAAATTCTCACCAATAATCACAATGTTGCATTTTTCACGGTTAACCAGTATTTCACTGCTGTTGCTGCTGGCTGCCTGTGCCAGGCTGGCAACACCTGTCGCTGAAAATACAACAGTAACATCGGCGGCGCTCCCGTCCGCCGCCAGTCACGCGCCTGGCATGGAAAGTCCCGCCGGCCCGCATGGGAGCTGGCGCATGGCGCCCGGCTCGCTGATTGCCGTCACGGTACGGCGCGGCGGCGCGCTGGCCCGGCTGGGCCATGACCATGTCGTGGCGGCGCGCGCGTTCGATGGCTGGGCCATGCCGGCCGCGTCAAGCCGGCCGGCGCGGGCGGTGTTCACGTTCCGTCTCGACGGCATGGTGGTGGACGACGCGGCGCTGCGCGCTCAGGCCGGGCTGGACCCCACGCCGTCCGCCGACGCGATCGCGGGTACCCGGCACAATATGCTGGTGAAAGTCCTGGATGCGGAACGCTATCCGGAGGTGCGCGTGGCGGCCGAACAGACCGGCCCCGCCGCGCTGCGGGCCGACATCACACTGCACGGCGTGACGCGGCGCTACACGCTGGCCGCCGCCATCACGCAGGATGCCGACGGCATTGCCGCCAGCGGACATTGCACGCTGAAGCAAAGCGATTTCGGCATCACGCCGTTTTCCGTCCTGGGCGGCGCGCTGGCCGTACAGGACCAGCTGGAATTACGCTTCGCCATCCGCGCGGCGCCGGCCGGCGCGCAGCGCTGATGGGCCGCCTCAGCGCGCTACGATCAGGCGCACGCCGAGCCCGACGAAAATCGTGCCGGCAGCCCGGTCCAGCCACAGGCCGGCACGCGGGCTGCGGTTGATCCATTTGCCGATGGCGCCGGAAAAATAACCAAGCAGGCCGAACAACACACACGCCTGCACGGTGAATATCAGCCCCAGCTGCGCGGTCTGCCAGCTGACACCGCCCTGCTCCGCCACCACGAATTGCGGCAGGAACGACAGGAAAAACAACACCACCTTCGGATTGATGCTGTTGGCGAACAATCCCTTGGCGAACAGCCGCGCCAGCGATTCGTCGGGCAGCGCACCGGCCGCCACCCGGGCGCCGCCCTTGCTGCGCAGCGCGCCCCAGCCCAGCCAGATCAGGTACAGTCCGCCGGCAAGCTTCAGGCCGCTGAACGCCAGCGGCGACGCGGCAATCAGGGCGCTTACGCCCAGCGTGGCCAGCACCGTGTGCGTCAGGCATCCCAGTGCGCAACCGAGCCCGAACGCGATGCCGCGCGCCCGGCCCTTGGACATGCCCACGCCCAGCACCATCAGGTTGTCCGGACCGGGTGACGCCGTGATCAGGATGGCCGCCGCCAGGAAGCCATAGAATTGTTCAGGTGAAATCAGCAAGATAGGGAATCCGGGTAGAGTCGATTAGAATATGGCAAGCCCTGCATTTTACTATCATACAATTACTGCGGATCACCGCGCTGCCATCCAGCGGCACCCAACATGAGTCCAGTACACACGATGTTCTTACAACTCATCGCCCTGATCGCCAGCGTTGTCCATCGCCCCGCCCCGCGGCAGCTTCGCCATACGTTGCTGCTGCTTCTGCCGCTGGCGCTGGCGTCCGGCCCGTTGCGCGCCGCGCCGGACGCCGATACCCGTGCCGGCCAGGCGGTCCTGACGCGCGCCGCCACGCTGGACTTGCTGAAGCATGGCACGCTCTTCCATGACAACGGACAGCACTTCCCCTCCGACGCGGCCGGCCTTCCGGGCTTCGTCGCCGCGCTGAAGCCGGCCGCCAGGATCGATTTGCTGGGCGGCGGTTACTGGCTCCATGCGCGGCTGCGCAACGATACGCGCCAGCCCGCCTGGGTGATCGATCCCAACGATACGCTGATCGACCTGGTCGACGTCCGGCTGTATGGCCCGGACTCCTCCCTGCAGCACTTGACGACCGGTTACCGCGCCCCCCATGAGTATCTATTACATTATGGAAAGGACGTGGTGCTGCAGCCCGGCGAAACCTATGACGTCCTGATCCGCTTTTCCAGTCCATACTATGCGCGCACGCCGGTATTCGCCGTCACGCCGCAGGACGCCTACCGCATGCTGGTGGCGCGGGAAAACTTCCTCGTCATTGGTTCCATCGGCGCGCTGATGGCGCTGGCCATCTTCAATTTCTTCATCTATACCTACACGCGCGACAAGTCGCCACTGTATTACGCGCTGTACGTGCTGTGCTATGCGGTCGCCTGGGGCCTGACTTTCCATTTGCCCGCCGACCTGTTTGACTGGCACGACTTGCGCGTGCATTACGTCCCATTTTTCCTGCTGCCGGTCCTGAGCACGCTGTTTTACCGCAGCTTCCTGCGCCTGCGCGACAATGCGCCGCGGCTGTACCAGCTCAGCAACGTCAATTTCATCTTGCCGCTGGTTTTCCTGCCCAGCTGCTACCTGGCCCTGCCCTATGCGCACACGCTCGCCACCATCGCAATTTCCGTCTGGATGACGCTGGCGCTGGTCAGCGGCATCACGGTCTGGCGCCATGGCTACCAGCCCGCGCGCTTTTTCATCCTGGGATTCATTGCCCTGATGCTGCCGGGCGTGCTGATCCTGCCGGCGAACGTGGGATTGATACCCGCCGCCGTGGAAAACGCACAACTGTTCACCTTGCTGGGCGGCACGCTGGATGGGGTGCTGTTGGCCTTCGCGCTGGCCGACCAGATCCGCCTGCTGCGCAACCACCTGGAACAGCGCGTCCAGGAGCGCACGGCCGAACTCACGGAAGCCAAGGAACACGCGGAAATCGTCAGCCGGCACCGCATCGATTTCCTGTCGGCCATGAGCCACGATATCCGCACGCCGCTGGCCGGCGTGATCGGCATGCTGAAATTCGCGCTGCGGGACCAGACCGTGCGCGGCCGCACCGAGGAATACCTGCGCATCGGCCTGCAGAACAGTGAAGCGCTGCTGGCCATCCTCAACGATATCCTGGACTTTTCCAAGATCGATGCCGGCAAGCTGTCGATCGAGACCGTGGACGTGGACTTGCGCACCCTGATCGATGAAGCGGTCGGCATCCTGCAAGCCCAGGCCGACGCCAAGAGCCTGCTGCTGAAAGTCGACCTCGCGCTGGACTTGCCGCGCTACGTCCAGGGCGACCCGACCCGCATCCGCCAGATCCTGTTGAACCTGCTCGGTAACGCCATCAAGTTCACCGACCGTGGCGAAGTGCGGCTGGAAGCGTCCGCCAAGCCGGGGCGCAATGGCATTACCCACGTGCATTTCAGCATCCGCGACACCGGTCCCGGCATCAACCCGTCCACCTTGGCGCGCCTGTTCCAGAAGTTCGAACAGGCCGATATTTCCACCACGCGCCGCTTTGGCGGCACGGGCCTGGGCCTGGCGATCTGCAAGGAACTGGTGGAATTGATGGGCGGCGTGATCGGCGTGGAAAGCACACCGGGGGTGGGCTCGAATTTCCACTTCACGCTGCCGCTGGCGCTGGGCATGCCGCCCGAACACGACCTGATGGCGCTGCCGCGCGAAGCACGCCACGCCTACCGCTTGAAAATCCTGTGCGCGGAAGACGTGCGCACCAACCAGATCATCATCAGCACGCTACTGGAAAGCATGGGGCACGAAGTGGCCATCGTGGAAAACGGCGTCGATGCGCTGGCCGCGCTGGCGCAGGAGGAGTTCGACCTGGTGCTGATGGATGGCCGCATGCCGACCATGGATGGCGAACAGGCCGCGCGCCTGATCCGGCGCGGCGGCAGCGAAGATTACCGCGTCAAGGATACCAGCGTCCCGATCATCGCGCTGACCGCCAACGCCAGCGACCATGACCGCGCGCGCTACCTGGCGGTCGGCATGGATGGCTTCCTCAGCAAGCCGGTCGATGAGCGCCTGCTGTACGACCAGATCGAAAAAACCATTGCCCAGCTGCTGGCGCGCGGCCGCACGCTGCAGCCGGTGGAACCGGCTCCCGGCCGGGATGGCATGCCCGACGGCGGCGCCGCGTCCGGCCCGGGCGCCGCGCCGCCGTCCGAGGCGGAACTGGCCGCGCAATTCGGCGTGCCACCGCTGGAACCGCCGCAGCCGGCCAACAACGATGGCCGGATCCGCATTCTGCCGCTGGCCGGGCTGTCGCAAAAGCACATGCTGCGCATCACCCAGGCCTTCCTCGACGAAGCGCCGCGCCGGCTGGAACTGGCCCGCGCGGCAGCGTCCAGCGGCAAGGCGTCCGCCGCATCGGCCGCCTTCCATGCGCTCAAGGGCAGCGCCGGCTACCTGAGTTCCACGCAACTGCATACGCTGTGCCACAAGATGGAAAAGCTGGCGGCGGCCGGCCGCCTCGACGAAGTCATGGCCGGCCTGCCGGAATTGCAGGAAGCGCTGGAACAGGCTTGCGGCGACTTGCGCGGCGGGGTGGCGGCGCGGGAAACCAGCCTGGCCGGCTGAAGCGCTGGGTGCGCCAGGCAACGGAAGACAGCACCGCAGCGGCGTACCCTTGCGCCATGAAACGCGACCTGCAAGCCCCGGCCCCGTCCTCCCCCGCGCCGCCCAGCGCGGCGCTCGATGCGCGCGCGGCCGGCTTGCGCCACGTGCACGACGACCGCCCCGGCCTGCGCCGCGTCGCCACGAAAAACGGTTTCCGCTACGTGGACGCCGAGGGCAAGCCGGTGCGCGACCCCGCCACCCTGGCGCGCATCCGTTCGCTGGCCATCCCGCCGGCCTGGCGCGACGTGTGGATTTGTCCGTCCGCCAACGGCCACCTGCAAGCCACCGGGCGCGATGCGCGCGGGCGCAAGCAATACCGCTACCACCCGCGCTGGCGCAACGTGCGCGATGAAGTCAAGTACGAGCGCATGCTGGCGTTCGGCCAGGCGCTGCCGCTGATCCGGGAGCGGGCCGACGCGGCGCTGGCGCTGCCCGGCCTGCCGCGCGAAAAGGTGCTGGCCACCGTGGTGGTCTTGTTGCAAGCCACCATGATGCGCATCGGGAATGAGGAATATGCGCGCGACAACCGCTCGTATGGCTTGACCACGTTGCGTAACCGCCACGTCCGCATCGATGGCAGCAAGGTGCGCTTCAAGTTCCGCGGCAAGAGCGGCGTGCAGCACGACGTCACGGTGTGCGACCGCCGCCTGGCGCGCATCATCGCCCGCACGCGCGACTTGCCGGGCCAGGACCTGTTCCAATATCTCGACGACGAGGGCAACCTGCACAGCATCGGCTCGGCCGACGTCAACGACTACCTGCGCGAGATCACCGGCCAGGAGTACACGGCCAAGGATTTCCGCACCTGGCACGGCAGCGTGCTGGCGGCGCAGGCGCTGCTGGCGTGCGGGCCGGCCGGCTGCGCCACCGACGCGAAGAAAAACGTGGTGCGCGCGGTGGAAGCCGTGGCCAGGCGGCTCGGCAACACGCCGGCCGTGTGCCGCAAATGCTACGTGCACCCGGCCGTGATCGACGCCTACCTGGCCGGCGCCGCCCCGCCCACGCTGCCCGAGGCGGCCGAAAGCGGCCCGTACGCGCTGGCGACGGAAGAACTGGCGCTGCTGGCGTTGCTGCAAAATCCCGCCGGCGCCGCTATAGTGGGGGCATGACACCCGAACGCAAATTGACCGTCGCCAACGCCGTGATGGCGGCAGGCATCGCCCCGCTGCTGCTGGCGGAACTGTTCGTGGGCGCCACACTGGCGAGCAACTGGCAGGCGGACAGCCGCCATGAGGCGCTGGCGCAGTGAGGGCCGTCCTCAGGCGCGCGGCGCCAGCAAGTGCATGATACCGTCGCGCGCCGCATCGAGCCCGTCGTATGCGGCGCGCCAGCCGAGCATGCGCCGCGCCTTGCCGCAGTCGCACCCCGTGTTATACCGGACGAAATACTCGGCAATCTGCGCGTCTTGCGCACTGCACGCGCCGCGCCAGTCGCCGTCCGCCGGCCGCCAGCCGGCGCCATGCCATGCCGCCACCGCCTGCGCATACGCTCCCAAGGTGACCGGTTCGCCGGACGCCACGTTGAAGGCATGGCCACGGGCGACTGCCGGCGCATCGAGCGCATGCAGGAAAGCATCGGCTATGTCGGCCGCGTGGGCGAAGTGCAAGGTGGCCGCGCCATCGCCGGGCAGCGCCAGCGGCGCGCCGCGCGCCAGTTGCGCAAACACGGCCGGCTGCACGTGGCCTGCCGGGTTGACGGGCCACCAGTAGCGGCCGGCGATCTGGCCCGGGTGGACCACGGTGGCGGCCACCGCATCCTGCCCCAGCAGCAGCGCTTCGATCCCGGCCTTCCACTGCGCATAGACGCCGAATGGCGCGCGCGGCCCGGTTTCCACGTGCGGCGCGCCGGTGCGCGGCCCATACACCCACGCCGAACCGCAATGGAGCAGGTGCGCGCCGCCGCCCTGCAGCGCCGCCAGCAACTGGCGCGCGCTGTCGGGTGTGTAACACGTCAAGTCCACCACGGCGCCGGGCCGCAGGCCCGCCACCAGCGCGCCGAACGTGCCGGCCTTGTCGTGCGCATCGCGGTCGGCGCGGCAATGTTCGACCTGGCGCCATGCCGGGTCGTCGCCATACGGCGCGGACAGCCCGCGCGACAGGCTCACCACGTCATGGCCGGCCCGCACCAGAAGAGGAACCAGGTAGCTGCCGATATGGCCGGTGCCGCCGATGACCAGAACCCGCATGGGATGCCTTTCTTCGTCCAGGTCCGGCCAGCATAGACCGGCCGGCCGGGCGTTGCAACCGCGCCGCTTCCACACGCTCCGCATCTCGGCCTGGCGCCGCGCGACGCGGCAGTGCATGGCCAAGGCAGGGTATCATGTACGCAACATTAGCCCGCCCTGTCGTTATGAGAATTGCCGCCAACATCCTCGGCAGCCTTGCCCTGGTCCTTGCGGTGCTCGGCATTTTCGTGCCGCTGCTGCCCACCACCCCGTTCCTGCTGCTGGCGTCGGCCTGCTATGCGCGCGGCTCGCCGCGCCTGCACCAGTGGCTGCGCAACCACCCGTCGTTCGGCAAATACCTGCGCGATTTCGAGGATGGGCGCGGCATCCCGCTGCGCGGCAAGGTGCTGGCGCTGGTGATGATGTGGACCTCGATGCTGTACGCGATCTGGAAAGTCGCGCTGGCCGTGAAATTCGTGCTGGCGGCCGTGGCGTGCGGCGTCACGATCTACCTGCTGCGCCTGCCCACCACGCCGCGCGAACCGGACGACGCGCCATGAGGATCGTGGTGCTGGCGTGCGCCGTGCTGGTGTTCCTCGCGGTGCTGTGGGGGCCCGTGCTGTACCTGGCCAACCGCTTCCTGGCGCAGGGCGCGTATGGCCAGTATGGCTTGCTGCGCCGGCTGCTGCCGGCCCAGCTGGTGGCGGCCATCGTGCTGACGGTGGCGGGCGACTATGCGGAGCGCTGGGAACTCGGCCCCGTGATCGCCGCCGCCACCCTGTCGGCCAGCGCGGCCGGCGCCGCCATCATCACGCTGCGCCGGCTGCTGGAGCGGCGGCGCGGCTAGAAGTCTTTTTCGCCCTGGATCACCTGCGGGTAGCCGGCAATGGCGCGCGACGTCTGCATGCCGGCCATCACGGCCGCTTCCACACAGCCCGCGTTCAAGCCGGTCTTGATCCAGTCACCCGTCAAATACAGGTTGTCGAAGCCCGATTCATCGGTGGCCAGGCGGTATTGCGTCGAGCCGGCCACCGACATCACGTAGCGTTCGGACGGATCGACGTTGGCGCGCCAGTACTGCGCATCGAAGCGCGCTTCGCCCGCGCCTTCGGCCGGATCGACCAGCCAGTTCCACGGGAACGCGCCCGATGGCCCCGCGGCCGGCCACAGGAATGCGATGTCGTTGCGCAGCTGGCCGATCGCGCCGGCTTTCGCCACGGCTTTCATGCGTTCCGGGAACGCGTGGTCGGACGCGGGCGGATACGCCGCCACCGGCAGCGCGCTGCAGAAGTACGACACGTTTTTCGGGTCGATGGCGGGCGGCCACGCTTCGCGGCACAGCAGCTGGTCCATCGGCGCCCAGGTATCGTACGGCTCCGTGAAGCCCGACAGCACCGGCTGCTGGCCCTGCGGCTGCTGGGTCCAGCCCATTTGCGCCAGGTCCTTGTTCAGCCACACCTGGTAAGCCTGGGTCGCGACGGTGCGTACTTTTTCCGAGGCCAGCCGCAGCCTGGCGCTGCGCTCCAGCAGGCGCGGGCACAACGCCGGCAGCGAACCGATGGAAATGCCGAACACCACCTTGTCGAAGTCCACGCCTTTTTTCAAGGTCACCGCCGGCAGCGGCTTGCCGAACGCTTCGCGGTACAGTTCGGGCCAGTTGCTCCAGTACGATTCCAGGTTGACGTTTTCACGCTGCAGCAGCGCGGCCTGTTCCGGGTCGATCTGGCCATACAGCGGCGCGGACGGCCAGCACGCCAGGCCCTTGACGTCGACCAGCGGATCGTAGGCGGGGCCGGCCAGCGCGACTTGCCGCGTCATGCGGATGGCGCCGATGCTGTCGGCGCCGGCGCCGCCCTCGTCGTCGGGCAGCAGTTCGTCGACCTGGTGGAAGAATTCGAACTTCACGCCGCGCGCCTTCAGTACTTCATACAGCGGCGTGAAGATGGTGTCGCCCATGCCGGCCTGCATCTTGAACATGATGCCGCCCTTGTAGGCCAGGCCGATGCGCATCATCGAGCGCAGGATCGTGCCGGCTTCCACGTTCGGCCTGGCGAAATCGCCGTCTTCATAGGCGAACACCAGGTCATAGAAGCCCCATACCGGCGCGGAGTTGACGCAATACTCTTCGTCGCCGCCGTGCTTGCGCAGCCAGTCGCGGAAATCCATGCCGTTGATGACGTCGAAGCCATGGCGGAACACGCCATCCTCGAACATGCCCTTCATGACCGTAATGCCGAGGTCCAGGCAAATGAACATGCGCCGCAAGTCGTCGTTGTTGATGACCTGGTCGCGGTAGCGCGCGTGCAGCCACTGGCGGATGCCGCCCAGCGTGCCGGCCAGCATGTCGTGTTCGCGCCGGCTGTGATGCGACGAATCGGGCGCCAGGTTGGCCGCCAGCGCGGCCAGCGCGCCGGCCGACACCACCACGTCCTGCGCCAGGTCCGCGATGTCTTCGCGCACTTCCTCGGCCAGGTGGCGCAGCCAGCCGCCGATGCCGCTGGCATGTTCGGGCGCATGCTTTTCCTCCAGGTCGTCGGCGATGTCGCGCAAATGCTTGAGCCACTGCTCGATCCACGCCACCATGGCCACCGCCATCTGCCACAGCGTGATCTCCTCGGTGCCGGTGCCCGGCTCGCCCGGCAAGGTGGGAAACACGATCGACCAGTTGCGCCGCTCGCCGTTGACTTGTTCCGACAGCGCCACGTAATCGTGCTGCTTGAACGCATCCTGCCACGTGGCCAGCGGCGCGCCGGGCGGGCGGTCCAGGGCCGCGTAGGCTTCCTTGATCATCTTGAAGGCATTGGCGTAAAAGCCGAACCAGATGTGCAGGCCATGTTCCTCGATGCGCTGCCCCATTGCCGCGTTGCGCCCGCTGGCGCCCTTGCCGCCCAGACGCCAGCCCTGCTGGTAGACCGTGATCTCGTACTGGTTTTGCCAGCCCGGCTGGCTGGTCAGGTAATACGCGGTGGTCATCGAGCCGACGCCGCCGCCGAGGATGGCGATTTTTTCCGGCTGCACCTGGGAATTGTCGAACAATTCCTCGCCCGGCTGCGCGGTGAAGTCAAACTGCACGTGGAACGGCAGGATGGCTTGCTGCTTGCCCAGCTTCAGCCCCAGCGTCTCGTTCAGCGGGAAGCTGTCGAACGCATGCAGGGTGGCTTCATAGTCATAGCCGAGCAATTTAACGCTGTGCAGCTTGTCGATGGTGGCCGGCGCCGCCACGATGGCCTGGTACACGGCCTTGACGCCGGCGCTGTCGGGAAACTGCTTGAGGAAAATCTGGTCGATGCGGGGATGGCGCAGCAGCGACAGGATGTCGTCCCACCCTTCCCGGTCCATGTGGAAAAAGTCCGGCACCGACAGGAACAGCTGGATGGCTTCCTCGATCAGGTCGCCAATATCATCCAGCACTTTTTCCTGCTGGTTGGGCTGGACCGCATCGATTTCCAGCAGCGGGTGCAGCGCGATGCGGGTTTCCGGCGAAAATTGCCTGAACCCCTTGGCCGACACCGAACAGCGCAGCGGCGGCTGGCCCTGCTGCGGGATGTCATATTCACACAGGTATTTGGGATAGCCAAACAATTCGCGGCCATTGATCAGCGCCATCGCGTCGTCGACGAAGATGTGGCACGGATACCAGTAGATGTGTTGCAGCTTGCCGTCACTGTCCATGGCGCCGGTCATGACCCACGTCACGATATCGATTTCCGTGATCCATCCCTTGGCATGGTCGACCGGCGCCGCCGAATCCGCATGGTTGACGCGCGTGAACGTCACCATCACGTACGGCGACAGCGCCTTGAAGCGCATGCGCCGCCCCGCCACCGCGTTCAGGCTGGTATCGAGCGTGCGCTGCAATTTGGCCACGTCGCCCTTGACGAAGTAGCCATACATCTCGGATTGCTTCAATTGCAGTGGGGAATGCATCATTACCGAACCGCCTGGGTAGAGATAGGAAGGACGTGTCGCCATGGGGTCTCCGCAAAGGATGAAAAGATAGCCTCTATCCAGTGTATTGCAAATTCCGCCAATGTTGCTCATAAGAATAGAATTTCCCTTCATATGGCAGTGACTATCATGCTTGTAATACAATGCGATCCAAATTGTTTGTTAAGAGGAAGTCAATGCGCGGCGATACGCGGGCCTGGGTGCGGATGCCATCGGGAAAGCGGCTGGATTTGCTGGACCCGACTCCGTTCGACTGGGAAGACGCGGACCTGGCATTGGGCCTGGCGCGCACCTACCGCTGGGGCGGCCACTCGGCATGGCCGCTGCCGCTGTCGGTGGCGCAGCATTCGCTGACGGTCATGCAGTTGCGGCGCAACTGGGCTGCCGAGGCGGGCGAAACGCTGCCGGTGGAACTGGAATTGCGCGAATTGCTGCACGACGCGGAAGAAGGCTTGCTGGGGTTCGACTGCATCTCCGTGCTCAAGCCCTTCCTCGGTGAACAATTCAAGGAACTGTGCCGGCGGCTGGAACAGGCGGTGTTCCTGCGCTACGGCTTGCCGCGCTGGACCCGCGACGGCCACCGCATTCACAAGCGTGCGGACCGGCTGGCCGCCGCCAGCGAGGCGGTACACGTGGTGGGGTGGTCGCGCGGCGAAGTGCGGCAAACGCTGAAAATACGCGCGCAGCCGCTCGATACCGATCCATTGCAGGCCGTGTATGGCGGCCGGGCATGGGAGCCCTGGCCACCGGGGCTGGCGTGCGAACGGTTCCTGGAAGCGTTAGGCAAGTTGAAACGGCAGCTATGAATTGACTCGGATGGATGTGGATGGAACCTGGATAGCGCCCGCAGGACTGGCTTCAACAATGTGTTCTAATCAAGCGTATTTAAAGCGCTTTTCAGTCTTATCCACATCGTTTGTGGATAAGCGTGTGGAAAACACCCCCTTGACAGCCCGGAAACGCAGTAATCAAGCGGGTTTCAACACTTTGCTGATTTCGCAGGCAAAATTTTTTATCAAGAAAATCAGTTACTTGCAAATCAGTTGACGCAGCATCAAAAAATATTTTTGCCGATTGAACAAAGCATGCGGCATGTGCTTCCAGAACAGGCGCCGGGTGTGCAACGCGCCCCGGAATCCTTTGACAAATATGCAGACGAGGAATAGTGTTGCTGAAGCGGATGCACGATTGGGCGGCCCTGTTACGCAGCAGTGCGCGCCGACGATAGACTAGCCACAGGAATGTGCATGGACGTGAAAGAAGATAGCAGCCCCGACTGGATGATTGAAGAAGACTCGCCCGCCAGCGCGGACCCGAACGGTGCTGCCGTCCCCTCCCCGTGGCGGGTATTGATCGTGGACGATGACGTCGACGTCCACGTGGTGACGAAGTTTTCCCTCAGTAATGCCTGCTTCCAGGGCCGCCGGCTCAGCTTCCTGCACGCCTATAGCGGCGATGAAGCGCTGGCGGTCTTGCGCAACAATCCCGACGTGGCGCTGGTGTTATTGGACGTCATCATGGAAACCAGTGAAGCCGGCCTGAAGGTCGCACGGCAGATCCGCGATACCCTGCACAACAAACTGGTGCGCATCGTGCTGCGCACCGGGCAGCCAGGCCAGGCGCTGGAACACAGCATCATCCTCGATTACGACATCAATGATTTCTGGTGCAAGAGCGACCTCACCACGCGCAAGCTGTTTACCACGGTGATTTCATCGCTGCGCAGCTATGCGGGGCTGATGGAGGCCGAACAGCGTATTGCCGCGCTGCAGGCGCAACTGGCGCGCCAGGCCGGCTTCACGCTCGATGCCGACAACCGCATCGTCGACGCCAGCGCCAGGGTGCTGGCGCTGCTGGGCGCGGACAAGGAAGCGCTGCTGGGCAGCCAGGTGTCGGCAACCGGTCCCGGCCCGGACGATTCCACCGAAGGTGGCGCACCGGCCAGGTACTGGATACGTATCCAGTGACATTTTTGCACCGCTTGTGCCGCCTATGCCGTCACGGACACGCCGCCGGGCTGGCCGGCTGGCGCTAAGTGACGGATTGATAAGCGCTTTTTTTGATATCCACAATCTGTGTGGATATCTTTGTGGAAAAGCCCCTCTTGACAGCCCGCGCGCCCTGCAACCATGCGGGTTTCAACAAATTGCCCGTTCAATTGGCAGAAATTGGCGCTTTAAAAATCAACCACTTACACGATTGTTGAATCCAGCGCCAATTTTTTTTGCAGGTTTGCGCGAAGGCAATTTTTGTGCATAAGTAGGGCTGGCCTGGCGCCCCGCCGACGGCCCCTCATTGCGTCGGGCGGCGCCGCAAGTCCGGGTGCAGCAAGACCCGTTCGATCACCTCGGCGCGCACATTGTTCGACTTCAGGTATTCAATTGCGCACAGCGTGGAAAAACACGCTTGCACGGCAACGCCTTTGTTGACGATGTCGCTGCAGCGGGCATCGGTGCGCTGCTGGCGGAACTGCGGCGAGGCCGCCGGCGGCGGCGGCAAGACAGGGTGTGCTGGCATGTGTTCCTCCACGGTAGCAGGCCCGGGCGGCCGTGAAGGGAGTATCGAACAATAAAACCCAAAGTCAAGGATAATACGGGGATGATTCCCGAAGACAATCCTCCGACGGCGCGCAACCGGCCGCGCTCGCTGACCGACCTGTTCCTTTCCTTTACCTTCCTGGCCTTGCAGGGTTTCGGCGGCGTGCTGGCGGTGGTGCAGCGCGAACTGGTCGAGCGCAAGCAGTGGCTGACCCAGGAGGAATTCACCGAAGAACTGGCGGTCGCGCAAGTCATGCCGGGCCCGAACGTGGTGAACCTGTCGCTGGTGATCGGCGCGCGCTATTTCGGCATGCCCGGTGCGGCCGCGGCGCTGGCCGGCATGCTGGCGATTCCGCTGTTGCTGATCATTGCATTGGCGCTGGTGCATTCGCGGTTTGCCGACCATCCGGGCGTGGCCGGCGCGCTGCGTGGCATGGCGGCCGTCTCGGCCGGCATGATCGCCGCCACCGGCGTCAAGCTGGCCGCGTCGCTCAAGCGCCACCCGCTACCGCTGGCCTTCGGCCTCGGCGTCGCGCTGCTGGCGGTGCTGCTGCTGGTGTGGCTGCGCCTGCCGCTGCTGTACGTGCTGGCCAGCCTGGGCGGCTTGTGCTGCCTGCTGACTTACCGGAGCCTCGGCAAATGACCGCCACCATCGTCCTGACCTGGGCCGACTGGCTCAACCTGTTTGCCCATTACCTGCTGCTGTCGCTGATGTCGGTGGGCGGCGCGATTTCCACCACGGCGGAAATGCACAGGCTGCTGGTGGAACAGCACCAATGGCTGACGCCGCAGCAATTCAACGACGCCATCGCGCTGGCGCAGGCCGCCCCCGGCCCCAACGTGCTGTTCGTGGCGCTGATGGGATGGAAAGTCGGCATGAACGCCGGCAGCTATACGGCCGCCATGCTGGGCGTGGCCGTCACGATGACGGGCATCATGCTGCCCAGTACCACCTTGACGTACATGGCGGCGCAATGGCTGCACCGCAACCGCGGCATGCGCGGCGTACGCGCGTTCAAGCAGGGCATGTCGCCGGTGGTAGTGGGGATGCTGGTCTCGACCGGCATCATCCTGGCCACGGCCAGCGCCCCGTCCCGCGAACAGTGGCCGCTGTGGGCGCTGTCGTTCGCGGCCGGCGTGGTGATCTGGCGCACCGGCATCCACTTGCTGTGGCTGTTGGGAGCCGGTGCACTCCTCGGCTGGTATCAACTGGTCTGACCCGCCGGTCCGTCCCATGTCACACCCCGGTGCCTGACCCCAGCCAGTGACATGTCACACCCCGGTGCCTGACCCCATTTATGACAAAAGCGGACATCGCACGGGAGTGCGCCTGTCCGCTTGCGGCGATGCCTGAACCCGGCGGAGCGCCGGGCCGGGCGATTATTCCTTGACTGCTTCGATCGCGAACGTCAGCGTGACTTCGTCGCTCACGTGCGGCGCATACTTGCCGGCGCCGAAATCCGAACGCAGGATTTTCGCCACGGCGTTGGCGCCGCACGCATCCTTCTTCAGCATCGGGTGCGGCATGCACTGGAACGACGTCACCGTCAGGGTCACCGGCTTGGTCACGCCCTTGATGGTGAGATTGCCGTCCACCGACGCGACCTTGTCGCCATTGAAGTTGACCTTGGTCGACTTGTAGGTGATGGTCGGGAATTTCGCCGTGTTGAAGAAATCCTCGCCCTGCAGGTGGTTGTTGAACGTGGCGTAGCCGGTGTTGACGGACTTGGCGTCGATGGTGACGTCCACCGAGCCGGTCTTGGCAGCCTTGTCGATCGTGATCTTGCCGCTGGTGGTGTCAAAGCGGCTGACCTGGTTCGAATAGCCGAAGTGGCTGTATTCGAAACGCGGGGCGGTGTGGGTGCTGTCGATGACGTAGGTTTCCGGTGCGGCCGAGGCGGCCATCGAGACGCCGGCGGCGATCAGCAGGGCAACGATTTTCTTCATATTCACTCCAATAAAAATGGGAACATTGATGTGGGAATGATTATGACCATCGAGAATTCGATTGTAAATTGGAAAATATCCGATGTTTCTATCGAAAAAATCGATGGTCAAGCCGGTGCGCACCCGGTCAGCGGCATTCGTTGCGCATCTGCGCCTGCGACACGTTGGAATGCGGCGGCACGCTCTGCGTCAGCCACACATTGCCGCCGATGGTCGAACCGGCGCCGATGGTGATGCGCCCCAGTACGGTCGCCCCGGCATAAATCACCACATCATCCTCCACGATCGGATGGCGCGGCGTTCCCTTGATCAGCGCGCCGCTGGCGTCGGCCGGGAAGCGCTTGGCGCCCAGGGTCACATGCTGGTACAGGCGCACGCCCTGCCCCAGGATCGCGGTTTCGCCAATCACCACGCCGGTGCCGTGGTCGATGAAGAAGCTGGCGCCGATGGTGGCGGCCGGATGGATATCGACGCCGGTCTTGGTGTGCGCGATGTCGGCGATCAGGCGCGCAATGAACGGCGAACCGAGCTTGTGCAGCAAATGCGCGATGCGGTAATGCAGGATCGCGATGGTGCCCGGATAGCACAGCATGATTTCCGCGATCGAGGTGGCGGCCGGGTCGCCGGCGAACGCCGCGTGCACGTCCGACACCAGCAGCGCACGCACCTGCGGCAGGCCGGCCGCGAATTCGCGCGTGATGGCGTAGGCCTTGCGCGTCAGCGCCTCTTCATCGAAGCCGTCGAACTCGGGCGCGAACTGCAGGCCGCGCCGCACCTGTTCGGCCAGGCGGTTCAGCGTGGTGTTGAGGGTGTCCCCGACGAAGTAGTCGATGCTCTCGTCGGTCAGGTTGGGCCGCCCGTAGTGGGTCGGGAACAGCACCGCCGACACGCCGTCGACAATGGCCACCAGCGCTTCGCGCGACGGCAATTCGCGTACCTTGCCCTGGTGGCGGATGTTGTGGGTCGCTTCGCGCGAGACGCGCAGCTGTTCAATCACGGGGCCCAGGTTCCAGTGCGATGCGCGCACGCCGGTGCCGTCAAAGGTATCGATGGTCATGGCAATATGAAAAAACAAAGGTTTAGCTTAAAGAGCCGGTGCGGCCACGCGAAAGAATCATTTCACGCATCGATATGCGGAAACCGCATAAGGACGACATCCAGCGCCGTGGCGTAAAATACCGCTCCGCATAACGATACACGTCCCATGAATATCCTGCTGACCGTGCTCCTGGCCGGCCTTTCCATGGTCGGTCCGCTGGCCATCGACACGTACCTGCCGTCGTTCCCCGCCATCGCGCAAGCGTTCGGCGCCAGCCCGATGGCGATCCAGCAGACGCTGTCGCTGTTCCTGTTCTGCTTTGCCTTCATGATGCTGTTCTACGGCACGCTGTCCGATTCGTTCGGCCGCCGCCCGGTGATCCTGTGGTCGCTGGCGCTGTACGTGGCGGCCTCCGTCGGCGCGGCGCTGGCGCCGACCTATGGCGTGCTGCTGGCGTGCCGCATCGTGCAGGGCCTGTCTTCCGGCGCCGGTTCCGTGGTGGGCCGCGCCATCGTGCAAGACCGTTTCAGCGGGGCCGACGCGCAAAAGATCCTGGCCAACGTGATGATGGTGTTCGGGCTGGCGCCGGCCATCGCCCCGGTGCTGGGCGGCTGGCTGCAGGTATCGTTCGGCTGGCGCTCGATCTTCTGGTTCCTGGCCGGTTTCGGCGTGCTGATGTTCGTGGCGGTGCAGCGCGCCCTGCCGGAAAGCCTGCCGGCTGCCCAGCGCCACCCGTTCCACCTCGGCGCGATCGCGCACAATTACTGGAACGTGCTGCGCCACCGCCAGTTCCTGCTGCTGTCGGTGGCGGTCGGCATGGCGTTCGGCGGCTTTGCGCTGTACATCGGGTCGGCGGCGTATTTCATCATGCAGATCCTGCATTTGCCGGAAACCGCCTTTGCCTGGCTGTTCATCCCGCTGATCAGCGGCATGGTGCTCGGCTCCGCGCTGGCGTCGAAATTTGCGCACCGTTACACGCAGCGCGCGCAAATCCGCGCCAGCTATGTCTTGATGGCGGTGGCGGCGCTGGCCAACGTGGCCTACAACCACTGGTTTGCCGCGCAAGTGCCGTGGGCCGTGCTGCCGCTGTTCCTGTATTCGTTCGCGCTGGCCATATCCATGCCGCCCATGACGCTCATCGCGCTCAACCATTTCCCCAACCACAGCGGCCTGGCGTCGTCGATGCAATCGTTTATCCAGATGATCCTGTTCGCGCTGGTGTCCGGCCTGCTGGCGCCACTGTTGTTCGACAGCGCCTTCAAGCTGGCTTGTGGCGTGCTGGGCTGCCTGGCTGTCAGTTTGATAGCGTGGCGGATAGCACGAAACAGTGCAGAGATTCCTGCACACGGGTAACAGGCGTGCTAGGATTTCCTCATGGGAATCTCTTGTGTCGCTTACGCCATCAGCGATGGCAATATCCGCCGCGTGCTGGCCGATCCGCCCCTGGTGTGGCGCCTGATCGAGCCGGAAGACGTGGAACTGTACCTGGCCGAAGCCGGCGCGGCCGGCGGCCGGCGGCCCGACGTGCCTGACCTCGACTATTCCGGACACGAACGCTACCTGCTGGACCTGGACCGCCTGTGGGATGGCTTGGGCGCCTGCCTGAAAAGTTGCGCGCCGCGCATGCCATGCTTCTTTGACGATGCGCGGCCGCTGGGCCATATCGATGTCGGCTACGGCCCTGCGCTGTACCACCATGCCGACGCCATGGCGCGCATTGCCGACGCCTGCGCCGGCATCAGCGCCGGGCAATTGCAGGCATCGCTGAAGACCGCGGATTTCGAAGGCGTATACCTGGGCGACCTGTGGCAGGCCGGCGGCGCCGAACTGGCCACATGCCTGCAAGACTGCTTCGCGGAATTCCAGGCCTTTGCCGCATTCACGGCGCGCCATGGGCTGGGCGCCGTGATTCACATGACGTGACAGCGCCACGCGCGTCGGCGCTGGCAGTGCGGTAACACGGCAAGCGGCTGCCATGACGCCGTTGGCCCCACCGGCCCTCATCAGCCCTCAAGGACGCGCAGTCATGCGCGGCTGCACTGCCACTCAAGTGGCCAGGCATGGCGCCGCCATGACGCAGTGATCCTCCCCGTTTCAGGGCCAGGGCATGGGCGTGACTTGCTCATACTGCTTGCCGCCGTGTTCCGGCTCGGCCCCATCCTGCACGGCTTGCCGCCAGCGCGACCTGCCCTGCCCCAGCGCCAGGATTTCCTTGCGCCCCTCGACGAAATCCGACGTGCTCAGCGGGTTGTCGGTGTCGGGCCAGTTGGCGATGGCCCAGTTCTGCAATTCTTCGTAGCGGCGCCACACTTCGCCGATGAATTGGCGGCGTACCTGTTCGTCCAGCATGATTCCTCCTGCAATAGTTGGCTGCGGTTGCTCTCACCGCAGTCTACGTCAGGGGCGGGAAGCTCAGCGCACAGGACGGATGCGGTAAGCGCAGCGGCGCGCGCCGGACAGCAAGTGTTCCTCGCGCTCGACCGTGCAATCGTCGCCCAGCACGCGCTGGAACACTTGCAATTCGGAGCGGCAAAAGCCCTGGCAGGCCGTGGCGGCCGCGCAGATCGGGCAATGGTTTTCAACCAATAACAGACTGCCGTCGTCTTGCGCCGCCACTTCCGCCATATACCCTTCGGTATCGCGCGCCGCCGCCAGCGCGCCGGCCCGGGCCGGCAAATCCTGCCCGGCCTTCACCAGCGCCGCACGGTACGCGGCCTCGCTGTCGTGTTCGCGCGCGGCAATCAACTTGTCCAATCCTTCCTCGCCAAACAGCGCACGCACCTGGGTGATCATTTGCAGCGTCAGGTCGGCGTGACGGTCCGGAAAACGGGCGTGCCCGGCCGCCGTCAGGCGCCAGCGGCGCGACGGGCGGCCCACCTTGTCGGCCACGTCGTCGGACACGGCCAGGCCTTTTTCTTCGGCGGCTTCGAGCTGGCGCCGGGCGCCCATCGACGTCAGGCCCAGCAATTCCGCCAGCGTCTGCGCGCTTTGCGGCCCGCGGGTTTTCAGCAAATACAGGACTTGGTCAAAGGTATTCATGGAACTTTCAATCGGTTAACCGGGCAGCCACGGGCGCCGAATGCGGCGCCTGCCGCCCCCACGCCAGCCAGTTCCAGCCCGACCACGCCGCCAGCAGCGCGCCCAGCGCCAGCACCAGCCGCGTGTCGAACAGGGTCAGTACCGACCCCGCGAGCGCCATCAGTATATTCGCCACGCAGAAAGTCGTCGACAGCAAGCCCATGACGGCGCCCTGCCCATGCGCACCGAACCGTCCCGCGGCCCAATGCTGCACCACCGCGTTGTAGAACGCATTGGGGATGCCGAACAGGACGATTCCCGCCAATCCCAGCCACAGCTTGCCGGTCACCAGCAAGCCAATCGCCGCGGCCAATCCCAGCGCGTGGCAGCCGGCGCGCCGCATCGGCGGCCCCTCGGCCGCGCGGCCCGCCAGCAGCGACGCCAGCGTCATCACGCCGCACAGGCCGACATTGGCGGCGGCAATGCGCTGCGCATCGTATTGCGCCACTTCCACCAGCCACAGCGGGTAAAACTCGTAAAACGCCGTGACGCCGCACGTCATGGCCAGGTGCACGATAAACAGCTTGCGCAACGGCGGCTGCTTCAGCAGGTTCAACGCGTGGCGCTCGCGGGCTACTTGCCACCAGGAGCCGGTTAACTGCGTGGATACCGCGCCGGCAGCCAGGGCGCCGCGCGGCATCGCCAGCGCCGACAGCAGCGCGGCGCCCAGCATGGCGGCGGCCGCGATCCAGAACGGCGCCGTCAGGCCCAGGCCCACCGTGACGCCGCCCAGCAGCGGCCCTGCCAGCCAGCCCAGGTGAAAAGCGCCATTGAGCCACGACAGCGCGCGCAGCCGCAGCGGGCCGTCGAGGCGCTCGGCCAGCATGGCCCGCGCCACCGCGCCATTGCCTTCCAACAGTCCGGTGGCAAAGCGCGCCACGAGGAACAAGGGATACGATGGCGCCAGCATGGCCAGCGCCGTCGCGCCATGGCCGAGCGCCGCGCCCAGGCCGGTGGCCAGCAGCACGGGCCGGCGGCCATAGCGGTCCGACAGCGGCCCCAGCACCGCCGAGCCGATCAGCAGTCCCAGCGGGTTGATCATGAGGGCCACGGAAAACAGCAGCTTGGGCGGCAAGCCGAGGAACTGGTTCAAGCCGTGGCCGGCGCCCGATGCGAACAGCGGCGGCAGGATCGGGTACGGCAGCGATGCCCCGATGGTGGACAGCAGCGCCAGCAGGCAAGCCGCTGCAATCAGCAACGCATGTTTCATGATGTGCAAGGGTGGTGGAGACCGTTGCACTTTACGCCCGGCCCAACAATAAGTAAACAATATAGTTTATTTATTCTCGGGCACCGTCGGCGCTTCGCCATCGCCAGCCATCAGCCATACGAGCAGTTTTGCGGGTTTTTCGGCGCTGGCGTTGCGCGACACGGCGTGCAGCACGCGCGGCGTTTCCACCCAGGATTCGCCGGCCCGGTACGTCACCAGCGGCCCGTCACCCAACTGCGACTGCACTTCGCCCTCCAGCACGTAGGCAAACACCGAACCCGGATGGCGGTGCGCCGGCGATGCTTCACCCGGCGCATACGTGACCGTCAACAGTATGCCGTCGCGGCCCGGCGCGTCGGGCAGCGGCTGGCGCTGCAACACGACGCGGCCGCCCTGCTGCTGTGCATGCCCGTCGTGCGCCGGCGCCGCTCCGCTGGCAAAGGCCAGCGCAAACAAGGCGGCCAACAGGCGCGCCGGCGGCCGGGCCGATAAACTGGCCGGTAACCGAGCGGGCAATCGGGCCGCACATCGGGCCAGTAGTCGACACAGTAGTCGGGCCGGTGACCGGACCGATAAGCGGGCCGCTGATCGGGCTGGAAAACAGGTCGGCGCGGCTTGCAATGTCTGTCGCATGGCGCCTCCTTACAGTATCGGCAACTTGCGGAAGCCGACGCCAAAACGGTTCCAGCCGTTGATGGCGTTGATGGCCAGGGTCACTGCCACCATTTCCGCCGGACTGAAGTGTTCGGCCAGCGCGGCGTAGTCGGCGTCGGGCGCGTGGGTTTGCGGCAGCAGGGTCAGCGCCTCGGTCCAGGCCAGCGCGGCCCGTTCGCGCGGCGTGTAGAACGGCGTTTCGCGCCACACCAGTACGCCGTGCACCCGGCGTTCGGTTTCGCCCTGGCGGCGCATGTCGCCGGCGTGCAGGTCGACACAATAGGCGCAGCCATTGATTTGCGAAGCGCGCAGTTTGATCAACTCGATCAGCGGCTGTTCCAGGCCCAGTTTGGCGACGGCGGCTTCCATGGCCATCATGGCTTTCATGGCGTCCGGCGCGGCGGCGTAAAAATCGATGCGGGGCAGTTCGGCGTGCATGGTGCGGCTCCTCGGGAAGTGGGGGAAAAGTGGTGAAGATGCGGCCATTGTAGGAAGCCGGCACCGCACGCAAGGAGGCCAATTCCCGCTGAATTCGTGGGGCCAAGGTTGCCAAAACCACCTGGAACAGGCAGCCTTGCGGTCTATGGAACTGCATATCGTGATCGAGGGCGGCAAAGACCTGGCGGGCCAGTTGTACCGCCAGTTGCGCGACGCCATCCGCAGCGGGCGCCTGGCGCACGGCCAGCGCCTGCCGCCATCGCGCCTGCTGGCGCAGCAGCTCGGCGTATCGCGCAAGACCGTGTCGCACGCCTACAGCCGCCTCACGCTCGACAGCCTGGTGGCTGGCAAGGCCGGCGCCGGCAGCTTCGTGCAGGCGCCGGCCGCGCCGGACGCAAGCCACAAGTGCGCCATCCCGCTGGCCGCCGGCCCCACGCTGGCGCGCTGGGACGCCCTGCCTGCCCCGCTGCGCCACCCGCGGCCGGAAGGCCGCGCGCGCCATGAATTCATCGGCGGCAGTCCCGCCGCCGCCCTGTTCCCGCAGCAGGACTGGCGCCGCTGCATGTTGCACGGCATGCGCGAGGAAGCGCGCCAGCGCGGCCGTTACGTCGATGCGGCAGGCGTGCCGGCGCTGCGCGACGCGATTGCGCGCCACGTGGCATTTTCACGCGGGGTGGCGTGCAGCGCGTCGCAGGTCGTGGTGACCAATGGCGCCCAGCAGGCGCTCGACTTGCTGGGCCGCGTGCTGCTGGAACCGGGCGCGGTGGCCGCCGTCGAAGACCCGGGGTATCCGGCCGCGCGCATGCTGTTTGCCGGCCAGGGCGCGCACGTGGCCGGGGTGCCGGTCGACGCCGAGGG
>CBIHOX010000071.1:0-27236 GCA_966211685.1 uncultured Pseudoduganella sp. | reverse complement strand
GTACGAAAACGTGCTGCTGGGTATTACCAAGGCATCGCTGTCGACCGACTCGTTCATCTCGGCCGCATCGTTCCAGGAAACCACCCGCGTGCTGACCGAAGCTGCGATCATGGGCAAGCGCGATGGCCTGCGCGGCCTGAAGGAAAACGTGATCGTCGGCCGCCTGATCCCTGGCGGTACCGGCCTGGCCTTCCACCGCGCCCGCCGCGAGAAGGAAGTCTGGGAAGCCGAAGAGCGCAAGGCGCTGCTGGAAGCCGAAAAGGCCGCCGCCATCGCCACCGCGCAGGAAGAGCTGTCGGAACACGCTGCGCAGCATCCGGAAGGCGACGCGCAGTAAGCTGCCCGTCCCGCCACCCGCAGCTTCACATGAAGCTGTGACAAAAAAGCCACCCTCGGGTGGCTTTTTTTATCGTGCTTTCGCGTGTCGCGGCAGGAGTATGTGAGACTTGCAAGGTTGCCATTTCACATTTGCCGCCATGATCGACAGCGCCGAACAGTTGCAGCGGTGGTTCCGCCAGAGCGGTGTGGATGCGCTGCACGCCTGCATCGGCCCGCTGCCCACGTCCGGCGCCGCGCTGGGCCGCTGGACCAGCGACGGTCCCGCGCACTCGATCCGATCGGTCAGCCCGCACCCGGGCAGTTACCGGCTGGCCCTGATGCTGGAACCGCTCGACGCCCGCATCTGGCACGGCACGACGCCGGTGTGGGGCGGCACGATCCCGGCCAGCCGCTTCCGGCTGTGTCCGCCGGGCGAGCAGGGCCGGTGGAGCCAATTGAGCGGCTGCGACATCGTCAATGTCTTCATTCCCATCGGACTGGTCGACCGCCTGGCCGTGCGGCGCGGCGATGAGAGCGGGGCGGTCCTGGCGGCCAACAAGTTCGTATCGGACCGCACGGTGGCCGACATGGTGCGCCGCATGCTCGACGCGCAGACCCTGGCCGGGCCGCTGGCGCCGGACTTGTGCGACCACACGGTGATGGCCCTGGTGTGTTACCTGCTCGAGCATTATTCCAGACCGGACCAGGCGCAGGATGCCGGCCTGTCCGGCGCCCGCCTGCGGCGCGTGCTGCGCCACATTGCCGACCATCCCGATGCGCCGCCCTCGAACAGCGACCTGGCCGCGCTGTGCGGCATGAGCGCCGCCCACTTTTCCCGTGAATTCCACCGCGCGGTCGGCATGCCGCCGCACCGCTATGTGCTGGAACGCCGGCTCGAACAGGCCGCCAGCGCGCTGGCGGCGGGCGATGCGCGCATTACCGATATCGCGCAGGCAGTCGGGTTCCAAAGCGCCAGCCATTTCACCCGTGCGTTCAACGCGAAATACGGCATGTCGCCCGCCGCGTGGCGGGGCCGGCGCCAGACTGCCTGAGCCGCTTGCAAAATTCCCGGACATGGCTGATTCGCCACACTTGCCGATGTCCCAGCAGTTTCGTGCAAGTCGCGCAGATTCCGGCAAGCCCGGCTCGGCTATCTCTTCTACAGTCTCCGAACCACTACAACATAAAAGGAGACAACCATGCCTTACCTGCGCCGTTCCGCCGCCTTGCTTGCCTTGCTGGCCAGCCAGGCCGCGTATGCCGACAATATTTCGCTGCGCATGAATTTCACGGAAGGCCGCAGCGGCACCGTGTTTACACCCACCCATGCTGAAATCGGCACCTTTGCCGTCACGCCCGACGTGCGCAAAGGGGCCGAAGGGGGGCAGTGGCGGGTGGTGGCGAAAGATGCCGCCGGCAATATCCTGCACGAAGTCACCGTGAATAACAGCCAGCAGCGCCACATCGAAGTATTCAACCGCAAGACGGGTGCCATCGATATGTCGCAACACGTGAAGCGCGCCGATGGCGTGTTTGAAGTCTCACTGCCTTTCGATAAGAACACGGCCAGCATCGACGTGTTGCCTGTCGTGCATGGCAATGCGGCGGCCAAGACTGCCGCGGCCGCCATCCCACTGGCCAGCTATGGCCGCGCCGCGCTGGAACAGCTGGCCACCACCAGCCAGGCCAGTAAAAGAAGCGCGTTAGCCGCCGTGCCTGCAGGTATCACCGCCACCACCATCCTGAACAATGGCGCATCGGCCAGCAAGATGGATTACGTGTTCGTCGGCGACGGTTACACGGCGGCGGAAATGAGCAAGTGGCAAGCCGATGCACAAAAAGTCATCAATGGTTTCCTGGCCGATCCCGTTTTTGCCGCCAACAAGTCGTCGATGAACATCCGCCGCGTGGACGTCGCCAGCAACCAGTCCGGCGCCGACGAGATCGATAAAGGGATATACAAGGACACCGCGATGGATGGCGCGTTCGGCTGCTATAACATCGACCGCCTGCTGTGCGTGAATACCACCAAGGTCTACGACATTGTCGGGTCGGTGTTGAAACCGGACGAGCGCGACGTGATTGTCGTGATTTCCAATTCCACCCGTTATGGCGGCTCGGGCGGTGAAGTCGCCACCCTGTCGATGGCGGACCAGTCGATTGAAATCGCCCTGCACGAAATCGGCCATACCGCCTTTGCGCTGGCCGACGAATATGAATACGGCACCTGCAGCACGACGTCGGAACCGACCGAAGTCAACGTGTCGCTGAACGGCACGCGCTCCGTCAAATGGGGCAACCTGATTTCTTCCAGCACGCCGGTGCCGACCCAGCCCGGCGTCTATGCCAATGGCACGGTAGGCGTGTTCCAGGGCGCGCAATATTGCGGCGCTGGCAAGTACCGCCCGACGGAAAATTCGCGTATGCGCACCCTGGGATATCCATGGCACGCCGTCAATGAAGGCGCCGTGCGCAATGTATTTGCGAAATATACGGCGCCAGCCGGCGTGACGCAGACTGGAACCCTGGCCAGCGGCGGCAGCGCCTATGCCCCCAGCGCATCGCCCGGTTATGTGCAGGCTGCGGCCGGAACCATTACCTTGCAATTGACGGGTCCGTCCAATGCCGATTTCGACCTGTTCCTGTATAAGTATTCGGGCAGCGCCTGGGTGAAAGTTGCTTCCAGCGAAGGACCGACGTCGACGGAATCCATCTCGTATAACGGCACGGCCGGTTATTACTATGCGCAGGTGAAGTCGTATTCGGGCAGCGGCACCTATACGCTGATTTACAACTTCCCCAAATAAGCGGTAACGGCAGCGGCGCGGAACGCGCATGGTCCAGGCCATGCGCGTTTCCGCCCGCTGCCTGAGCAGCCCTATAGGTCGTGGCCCCATGACGGGAACCGTGCTGCCAGACAAGACGCTCTTCGCCGGTTCGATCAGCGGAAATATCGGCTTTTTGATCCCGGCCCCGATCAGCAATGAGGAAAAGGAATTCAACGCCGCGATTGCCGCTCGCGTATCAGCAGGATGATAATTGCACACTGTCCGGTAACCATTGCCAGCGCCAGCCGCGTGTTGATGCTCCAGCAAGGAAGAATTTGGCGTGACAGTGGGCAAGCTAACGTACTGGCAACTGGTACGTGAAGTTATGTTGGCAGCTGCCCCTGACTTTTGACTTTTCCTAAAACGATTTTATGCCTATCCGCCTGCATGCCATGATGGCCGCACTGGTCATCAGTGTGAGCCTGCCAATCAGCGCCGTCCTGGCTGAAACACCACAATTTTCATCCGCGCCATCGCTCGTTCGTCAATCTGCTTGCTTTTCCGAGCAGGCATGGGCGGCTACGCTTCCGAAGCGGCCGGAAGATCCAAATGACACCGCGGCCATGGCTAACTACCAGGCTTGGGTGCGATTTGAAAAAAACTCGCAACGTCTTCGCGAACAACTCGACTGCCTGGAATTTACCTATAAAGTGGATGGGCTGGCGGTGGAAGGATATGTGGTCAAGCCGAAGCAGCCTGACGGGCGCAAATTGCCCGTGCTGATCTATAACCGGGGCGGTAATAGCCGTGCCGGCATGATATCGTTTTCCGATTTGCGTACCAATCATATGGTCTGGGCGGATCAAGGATATATCGTTATCTCCAGCCAATACCGTGGCGTCGGGCTCGATGAATTCGGCGGGCGGGATGTCAATGATGTGCTTGCCCTGTTGCCGATTATTGACGGCATGCCGGATGCGGATACCCAACGGATCGGTATGATCGGATTCAGCCGGGGTGGCATGATGACCTATTTAGCGGCGGCACGCAGTAATCGCATCAAGGCCATCGTCATTTGGGGAGGCGTTTCTGATTTAAAAGCGGAAATCTCCCGGCGTCCGGAAATGGAACAAGTATATAAAGCACACATTCCAGGTTATGCGGAAAATCGCGATCAAGTCTTGCGGGACCGGTCAGCATTGTATTGGCTGGATCGGATTGACACCAAATTGCCAATATTGCTGCTACATGGAAGTAATGATGCAAGAGTTTCGGTGGTTAATGCTTCGGGGATGGCGGAAAAGCTGAAAGAACGTGGGCAGGTCCATAAACTAGTCATCATACCGGGCGCCGATCACAGTTTGATCAAGTACCGTACGCAATCCAACGCGGAATTGCTGGGATGGTTTAATCAATATTTGCCACTCAAGCAGGATGCATCCCATATAAATTGATGCGCTAATGAAATGGCCACCCGCAAGGAGTGGCCATTTGAGAAGTACCTGTCCGGTCCCGCTCTGCAACTCCGGCGCACCTGTACTTCACATCTTCACTATAGCAGCCGGCACAAAAAAATCGAGGAAAATCATGCTGCCGAGCCCTTTCCAAGCCAGCCAAGTAAATTAAGACTATTCTAATACGCGAGCGATAGATGGCGGCTATCATGTCGCGAAGGAGAGATGCATGAAAGTTTCCATTACCGATATTATTGTCCTGGCCGCCTGCTTTTCCCTTCCATTACTGTTTCTCGTGTATCTGCACCTGTTCGATCCACCTTACTTCATGCCATTGAAAAACAGCAGCGATGGGCAGTTGTGGTTGGTTCTGGTCGCGGGCGAATTATTCTTTTTGATTTCCCGCTTTATCCGAAAGCAGTAGGGAAGGCTGTCATGGCCGCGTCACCGGCTGTTGCACTGTGGCAGCGGCGCGTCAGCCGACCGGCGGTCTCCCTCTAAGCGATGGCGAAAGTGCACGCACTCTGTGCCAGAAGCTGGCGCATACGTGCTAAGATTTGGCCCATGATCGCCCAAGCCCTCTTCACACCTGCCCAGCAAAAGCTGCTGGGGTTGATGTTCGTTCGCGTCAACGATGGTTTTCACTTGAACGAGATCATGCGCCTGACCGGGCTGGGCAGCGCGTCCGCACAGCGTGAATTGCGCCGGCTGCACGATTCCGGATTGATCGTTTCCGAACGCATCGGCAATGTGCGCCGTTTCCGGCCAAATAAAGACAGCCTGGTTTATGAAGAATTATCCAGCTTGGTCCGTAAAACATTCGGCTTGGTCAGCGTGTTGAATTCCGCCCTGTCGCCGTTGGGCGATGTCTTGAATGTGGCGTTTGTTTATGGCGCCAGCGCCATGGAGCAGGAAGCCACCGAAGGCAAGATTGAATTGCTGCTCATCGGCGATAACACCAGTTATGGTGAACTGCTGTCGCGCCTGCCCGTTGCCGAGCGTATTTTGCGCCGCAAGATCAATCCGAATCTGTATTCGCTGCCGGACTTCCGCCGCCGTTTGCGCGAACAGCAGCAGTTCCTGTTGCAGGTATTACGCGAACCCAAGGTATTTGTCTGGGGGGATGAAACGGATTTGAATTACGTCAGCCGTATCGAGGAAAATTGACATGGGGCCGCAGGCGGAACGGTTTTCTGAATTCAAGGAATTTTATCCGTTTTACCTGCGTGAACATGCGAACCCGGTGTGCCGCCGCCTGCATTTCATCGGCTCCACTCTGGTGCTGGGGATTTTATTTTCCGCCATCCTCCTTGGGGCATACACGCTGCTATGGCTGATGCCGCTGGCCGGATATGGTTTTGCCTGGATCGGCCATTATTTCTTTGAGCATAACCGCCCCGCAACCTTTAAGTATCCGCTCTATAGCCTGCTGGGCGATTGGGTCATGTACCGCGATATGTTGACCGGCAAAATAAGCTGGTAATCCATTCCCTATGGCGCCACAACATCTTGTGGCGGCGGTGCCGTATTTTCCTGTAGCGAATTATTTTCTTCCAAATCTACTTGGCTGTGGCCGATGCTTTCCCATATGCATGAGGAATAACTGCGCTGTCGGGATAAACACTGAAAGGCTTGTTCGTCCCGGCTATCGGGTTAATGATCAGACTGCGCTATCCGCATAAGTTTTGGCGCTGTCTACAAAACTCGTGAAGCCTTATTTTTCCTCCAGCTCAAGGAATCATATTCTCCATATGGAGGTGCATAGTGCAAACGCATGCTTGCGCGTCACTGCTGGCGCAGCTGGCCAGCCTGGCCGCGCGCCAGCGCATCCCCCCGCAACAGCGGCTGCGCCAGGTGCGCGGCCGCGTTCAGGAACCTGGAACTGCAGGCGCTGCCTTCGAGGCTTGCAGTCCCAGGCGCCGGCGGGACACCAGCCTTGCTTACTTTGACGCGGCAATCCAGGCGTCGACCTTGGCTTCCAGCAGCGACAGCGGCAGGGTGCCATCGCCAAGCACCACTTCGTGGAATTGCGGCAGGCTGAATTTCACGCCCAGCGCCTTCCTGGCTTTTTCACGCAGCTCGACGATCTTCAGCGAACCGATCTTGTAGCCCAGCGCCTGGCCCGGCCATGCCATGTAGCGCTCGGTCTGGTTTTTCGCGACGTCCGCGTCGCCCAGCGTTTCATACATGTAGGCGATGGTCTTTTCGCGGCTCCAGCCTTTCGCGTGCAGGCCGGTGTCGACCACCAGGCGCACGGCGCGCAGCAATTCATCGTTCAGGTGGCCGAAATACTGGGCCGGGTCGTCGAACAGGCCCATGTCCTTGCCCAGCGTTTCCGCATACAGCGCCCAGCCTTCGGTGAACGCATTGTTGCCGCCGAACTTGCGGAACTTCGGCTGGTCCATTTCCTGCGTCAGCGCGATGTGGAAGTGGTGGCCCGGCTTGCCTTCGTGCAGGAACAGCGTGTTCATGCCGGTGCTGTTGTATTTCGCGGGATCGTTGACCACGGACCAGAACACGCCGGGACGCGAGCCGTCGGCGGCCGGCGCCGTGTAATGGTCGGATGCGGTGGCGCGCGACAGTTCAGGCTCCAGGCGCAAGTCCAGCTTGGCCTTCGGCATCAGGGTGAACAGTTGCGGCAACTTGGTGTCGAGTATGTCGTTCAACTTGCGGTACACGGCCTGCACTTCGTCCTCGGTCTTGAACGGATAGAACTTGGCCTGCTTGCCGACCCAGACCGGCAAGCCTGCCGGCGGGCCGTCGTAGCCCAGCTTGGGACCGAGCACCGCGAACTGCTGCTGGATGCGGGCCACTTCCTTCAGGCCGATTGCATGGATTTGTTCCGGTGTCAGGCTGGTGGTGGTCGATTCGGCCACGTTGGCCAGGTACCAGGCGCGGCCGTTGGGCAGGGCGCTCCAGCCGGCGCTGTCGCGGCAGGCCGGCAGGTATTCGGTTTCCAGGAACGTGGCCAGGCGCGCCAGCGCGGGATTGAGCTGGTTGCCGATGGTGTCGCGGTAGGCGGCGGTCAGGCGCTGCTTGTCGGCGTCGCTGAACGTGGCGGGCAGTTTCGTGATCGGCGTGTAGTAAATGCTGCCTTGCGCATCGCTTGCCACCAGTTTCTTGAATTGCGGCAGGGCCGACACCATCAGCGCCTTCGGCAGCACGACTTTTTTCGCCATGCCTTCGCGCATGTTGGCAATGGCCTGGTCGATCCAGGCCGGGGTCTTGGCCAGCCGCGCCAGGTACGCCTCATATTCCTTGACGGTGCCGATCGGCTGCGACGCTTCGCCGCCGGCGAAATTGGCCAGCGTGACAGGGATGCTGTCCATCTGGTTCAGCGGCAGCAAGTGCTTCGGGAACGGCTCGGCGGCCAGCAGCGTTTTCAGCTCGAACGCCAGCACGTCGTAGTTGATGCGGTCGCCGCGGTTCAGCTGCGCACGGGGAATCGCTTTCAGGCGCTTCTGGTAGCCGCGGTACAGCGCGAACTGTTTGGCGCGTTCGGCCGGCACGATATCCATCGTCAACTGGTCGTCGAAGCGGTTGTCGCCATTTTGCGTGGCGCCGACCGGATCGAAGCGCGCGACGGCGTCATAGTATTCATCGGCCAGCGCCAGCAATTGCTGCCGCACCTGCGGCGCGCTGGCGGCAGGCGGGGTTTGCGTTGTGGAGGCGGCGGATGGCGCCGCATGGCCAGCAGGCAACCAGGCCAGCGCCACGGCGGTAGCCAGCGCGGCCAGGGTAAAGCGATGTTTCATGAGATTTCCCGGATAAGGTGAAGCCGCAAGGATACCCAGATGGGGTCAGGCATGCAATCATGCATTCCGCCATCCCCTTACACCCCCGCCACCCCACCGCCGCGGGCGTCCCGGCAGGCAGGGCGGCCGCGCCTCGGAACCGGTCCGTGATGCGCCAGGGCGCTCGGCCTGTACCCACACGGCCCGCCAGGCAAGGGCCGGCGGCGGAACGCATCAATGCACGCCTGGCCCCACGGGGTTGGCGAGGCGGCTTTCGTAGAGGGCGGCGACGACGTCGGATTGGGTGACGATGCCGGCGAAGCGCTGTTCGTGGTCGACCACGGGGATGTGGTGGTGGCCGGAGTCGGCCATCAGGGCGACCAGTTCCACCACCGGCGTGCCGAGCTGCGCCACCACCGGGCGGGTGTGCATGATCTGGCCCACCACTTCGGCTTTTTCCGTATGGGTGACGCCGGTCTTGCGCAGGAAGCTGCGCAGGCGGGCGGTCACGCCGGCGTAGTCATCGAGGCCGCTGTGGTCGAGGAAGTCGCTCTGCGTGACGATGCCGATCACGCGCCGTGCGCGGTTCAGCACCGGCAGCGCCGCCACGCGGTGGCCGCGCATGTCGCGCCATGCGGTTTCCAGCGCGGTGCCGAATTCGGCCGTCGCCACGTCCTTCGACATGATGTCGGCGCAGCGGATCACGCCGAAGCGGCGCTTGTAGGCTTCCAGTTCCGTGCGCAGGAAGATTTCCTCGAGGTCGTCGCGCGACACGTCCAGCACCTGGTTGTACTGCTTGAGCACCGCGTCCAGGTCTTCCGGATGAAAGCCCAGCCGCATGGTGGGCACCGGGTCTTGCGTGGCGTGGGGATTCGGATGCGGCGCCTGCTGCATGTGCGGATAGCGGCGTCCCGTCAGGTTGTTGTAGGCCATGGCGGCGATCACCATCAGAACGGAATTGAGCAGCAGCGGCTGCAGCGCGAATTGCACGCCTGCCGCGTGCAGCGCCGGGCCGCCCATGGCGACCGACAGCGCCATGCCGCCGCCCGGCGGATGCAGGCAGCGCAGCGCGAACATGGCCGCGATGGCCAGCGCCACCGACAGCGCCGCCACCGCCACGCCGTCGCCCAGCCAGCGCACGCACAGCGCCGCCACCAGCGCCGACACCACGTTGCCGCCAATGACCGACCACGGCTGCGCCAGCGGGCTGGCGGGCAGGCAAAACAGCAGGATGGCCGACGCGCCCACGCCGCCCACCAGGAACATGTGCGCCGGCCCGTGCGGCAGCAGGAAATGCGACAGCAACCCGGTCAGCAACAGGCCGATAAAGGCGCCGCCGGCGGCGCGGGTGCGTTCACGGAACGAAGTATGGCTTTGGGCGGGAAGCAGCGATTGCAGAAATTTCATTAGGTCTGGAGACCATGCGCGACCAGATGCAGCGGCAGCGCCGTGGTGTACTTGATTTGTTCCATGGAGAATGCCGATGATACCCCGGACAGTTGCGCGACTTTGATGAGTTTTTTGTAAAAGCGGTCGTACCCCTCGATATCCGTGGTCACGACTTTTAACAGATAGTCGATATCGCCGCTCATCCGGTGAAATTCCTGTACTTCCGGTAACGCCTGCACGGCCTGGGCAAACCGTTCCAGCCATTTGTCGTCGTGCTGGCTGGTGCGCACGCTGACGAACACCGTCACCGGCAACCCGGCCTTGCGGCGGTTGATGATGGCCACGCGCCGCTCCAGGTAGCCTTCTTCTTCCAGGCGTTTCAGGCGCTTCCAGCACGGTGTGCTGGAGAGGCCGACTTTTTGCGCCAGTTCCGCCACCGACAGCGTGCCATCCACCTGCAGTGCGCCGAGGATGGCGTAATCATAGTGGTCGAGAGAGTTCATTCTAATATTCCGAGTAATTAAGCATATATATGCCAAGTCTAATGGATCTGGCAGGGAAATTTGGAATAAACCGTTCTGCCCGGCTGCGTAAACTGTCGAGTACCTGAATTTGATATGAATCAACATCATGACGTCTGAAATTTATCTCGACGGTAACGCCACCAGCCCGGTCCTGCCTGCCGCCATCGACGCCGCCGTGCACGCCATGCAAACCTGCTACGGCAACCCCAGCAGCACCCATACCGCGGGCCTGCAGGCGCGCGCCTTGCTGGACCGTGCGCGCGCCCGCGCCCAGCGCATCGTCGGCGCCGGCAACGGACGCATGATGTTCAACAGCGGCGCCACCGAAGGCATCCAGACCGCCGTGTTGTCGGCGCTGTGTGCGCTGCGTGCGCGGCGCGACGCCGGCGAAACCATCGGCACCCTGCTGGTGTATGGCGCCACCGAACACAAGGCCGTGCCGCAAAGCCTGGCGCACTGGAACAGCGTGCTCGGGCTGGACCTGCAACTGGCCGCGCTGCCGGTCGACTGCGACGGCCTGCACGACCTCGGCGCGCTGCGCCGCCTGGCGCCGCAAGCAGCGATGGTGTGCACCATGGCGGCCAACAATGAAACCGGCGTGCTGTCCGACATTGCCGGCATCGAGGCGGTCTTGAACGACACCGCGTGCGGCGCCTACTGGATGGTCGACTGCGTGCAGGCGCTCGGCAAATTCCGCCTGCAGCTGGCCAAGAGCCGCATCGATTACGCGCCGTTTTCCGGCCACAAGCTGTATGCGCCCAAAGGCGTCGGCATGCTGTACGTGCGTGACGGCGCGCCTTACACGCCGCTGATCGTGGGCGGCGGCCAGGAAGGGGCGCTGCGCTCCGGCACGGAAAACATGGCAGGCATCGCCGCGCTGGACGCGGTGCTGGCCGCCCTGGAGCAGGGCGGCGTGTTCCGTACGCACGACCAGCTGTGCGATTTCCGCGACCGCCTGGCCGCCAGCCTGCGGCGCGCGCTGCCCGGCGTGGTGTTCAACGCGCCGCTGGAGCATGCGCTGCCCACCACGCTGAATTTTTCCGTGCCCGGCCTCACCAGCCGCGAATTGATGGACGTGTTCGACGCGGCCGGCGTGCGTGTCAGCTCCGGCAGCGCGTGTTCATCGTCCAAGGCCGCGCCCAGCTACGTGCTGGAAGCGATGGGCATTCCCGCCTGGCGCAGCGCCAGCGCGATCCGGATGTCGTTCGGGCCGCTGACGGACGACGCCACCATCACGCGGGCGTGTGAACGCATCGAGCGCTGCGGCGCCATCCTGCGCGCCGCCAGCCAGGGCCTGGGCAGCGAAGCGGCCGCGCCGTACGTGCTGCAACTGGGCAGCGGCGGCGATTGCAGCTGGGTGGTGCTCGACGGGGCCAGCCGCAGCAGCGTGGTGATCGACCCGCACCCGGAACATGAAGGCCGCATCGCCGCCCAGGTGGCGCGCCACGGCTGCCGTGTGCTGGCGGTGCTGTCGACGTCGCCGCGCGGCGCCAACGCCAGCAACTCCACCAACGCCACAGATGCCGCCGATGCCGATGCTGACGCCGATAACGCCGCGGCTCCCGCCTGCGGCACGGCCTCCGATGACACCGCCGGCGCGACTGACGTCTACGGCTGGCCGCGGGAACTGGAGGCGCTGGTGTTCGGCGGCCAGCGCCTGCAGCGCGTCGATTGCGGCGGCGGCCGGCAAGCTTACCTGCTGGGCACCGACATCGGTTGCGATCTGCCGCGCGCCGCCGTGCGCCACGCCTTCATCGGCCATGCGGCGCCGCAACTGCTGGCCGCCTACGTGCACGACGATACCCTGCTGTGCGCCGCCCGCGACGAACACTTGCCGGTATGCCACAGCCTGCGCGCCACGCGCCGCCAGCCCGGTGACATCGACAGCGGCATGCATCTCGATCAGGCCGGCCTGCGTGCGCTGCTGGCGCTATATCCGAACGCGGTGGTGGTGGACGTGCGCGAAAGCGGCGAACACGCCGCCAGCGGCATCGGTGCGCCCAATGGCGGGCCGGACGGCCGCCCGGTACTGAGTGTGCCGCTGGGCCGCCTGACCAGCTATATCGGCGGCTGGCTGCAAAGCGGCGCGCCCCTGGTGTTCTGTTGCCGCAGCGGCGCCCGCAGCGCCAAGGCCGCCGCCTGCCTGCGCCGCCTGGGCCATCCGCATGCCTACGACCTGGCCGGCGGCATGGCGCTGACTTCCTGGCACACCCTGCCGCACGCCGCCTGACCCAATGTCACACCCTGGGGTCAGACCCCAATTGTTACAAAAGTGGACATTTCTTTTGGGAATGTGATGTCACACCCTGGTGCCTGACCCCAGGGTGTGACACTGCTTGCCGGAAATTCGGCAGCCTCAACTATGTACGGTACCGCACAGTGGCCGGTAACGTGCATTCGTACCATTGCTTGAACCATTCTTCACTTCCCGTTACAAGGGCTGATCGCGAGGTTCAAGTTGAGCAAGCAGGCGAAATTCTTGCGTCTTTTCACATTTGGTTTCCGAGAAGATGCTCCCAGCGCACTCTCCAGCAGCGCGGACGATGACGACTCGCCATTGCGCGCGGAGTTATTCAGCGCGCAGCAGATGGCGGCCCATGGCAAGGTGCTGGCGGCCAGCCATGAATTGAGCACGCGGCAGGGGCCCGACCGGCTGCTGGCGCGGCTGGCTGAAAATGCCGAAGTGATTGCCGACACCTGCGAGGAATTGACGGCCGCGGTCAAGTCGTCGCGCCAGATCACGCCGGCTTCCGAATGGCTGCTCGATAATTCGTACCTGATCGAGGAACAAATCCGCACGGCGCGGCGCCACTTGCCGAAGAATTACAGCAAGGAATTGCCGCGCCTGGCCAAGGGCGCGCCGGACGGCACGCCGCGTGTCTACCAGATCGCGCTGGAAATCATCGCCCACGGCGATGGCCGCGTCGACCCCGAAAGCCTGTGCCGCTTCGTCGACGCCTACCAGGAAGTATCGACACTGAAGCTGGGCGAATTGTGGGCCATCCCCATCATGCTGCGCCTGGCACTGATCGAGAACCTGCGCCGCGTGGCGGCCCGCGTGGCGGAAAACCGCCGGCAACGCGACCTGGCCAATTCCTGGGCCGACCAGATGACGGAAATCGCCGACAAGACCCCCAGCGGCCTGATCCTGCTGGTGGCCGACATGGCGCGCTCCAATCCGCCGCTGAGCAGCGGCTTCGTGGCGGAACTGGCGCGCCGCCTGCAAGGCCAGAGCGCCGCGCTGTCGCTGGCGCTGACCTGGCTGACGCACCGCCTGGCGGAAAACGGCATGACCATCGACCAGATGGTGCAGCAGGAAATCCAGACCCAGGCCGCGGAACAGGTGTCGATCGCCAACAGCATCGGCAGCCTGCGCTTCCTTGGCACCATGGACTGGCAGGAATTCGTGGAAACCATGAGCGTGGTGGAGCAGACCCTGCGCCTGGACCCGTCCGGCGTGTACGGCGACATGGATTTCTCCACCCGCGACCAGTACCGCCACGTGATTGAAAAGCTGGCGCGCCGCTCGCCCCGCAGCGAGCAGGAAATCGCCGCCATGGCGGTGGAGCTGGCCAAATCCAGGCATGGCGCCGGCCACGGCGGAGCCGCCGCCGATACCCGCCTGGGGCACGTCGGCTATTACCTGGTCGGCCCTGGCGTGCTGTTGCTGGAAAAGCAGGCCGGCGTGCGCTGGCCGCCGCGGGTCGCGCTGCAGCAGACCGCGCGGGCCTCGCCATTGACGTCCTACCTGGGCGCCGTGGCGGCCATCACCGTGGTGGTGGCCGGCCTGGCCGTGGAACGCGCCATGCGCGACGGCGTGGAGGGCTGGACCCTGGCGCTGGTGGGCTTGCTGGCCGTGGCGGCGGGCAGCCAGCTGGCGCTGGCGCTGGTCAACTGGGCCGCGACCCTGCTGACCCGCCCCAATCCGCTGCCGCGCATGGATTACCGCAACGGCATCCCCGGCGAGGCGCGCACGCTGGTGGTGGTGCCCACCCTCATTTACAGCAAGGACAACGTCGATGAACTGGTCGGCCAGCTGGAAGTGCGCTTCCTGGCCAACCGCGACCCCAACCTGCGCTTTTGCCTGCTGACCGACTTCGCCGACGCGAAAGAGGAAACCCTGCCGGGCGACGCGGCGCTGCTGCAACAGGCGCAGGAAGGCATCCGCCGGCTCAATGAAAAATACGCCAATGGCGACGCGGCCGGCGGGACCGGGCAAAGCGCGCAAGGTGCGCAAGGTGAACAAGGTGGGCCCGGCGGCCCGGCGGCGCCATTCCTGCTGCTGCACCGCCCGCGCCAGTGGAATCCCTCCGAGGGCGCGTGGATGGGGCGCGAACGCAAGCGCGGCAAGCTGGAAGACTTGAACCGCTACCTGCGCGGCGGCGCGCGCGATCGCTTCTCGATGGTGGTGGGCGACGCAGGCGACCTGGAAACCATCCGCTACGTCATCACGCTCGACACCGACACCCGCCTGCCGCGCGACGCGGCGCGCCAGTTCGTGGCGTCGATGCAGCACCCGCTGAACCGGCCCCGGGTCGACCCGCGCCGCAACCGCGTCATCGAGGGCTACGGCATCCTGCAGCCACGCGTGGCGGTCAGCCTGCCGAGCGAGCAGGCGTCGCGCTACGAGCGCCTGTGCGGTGGCGAGCCGGGCATCGATCCCTATACCCGCACCGTGTCGGACGTGTACCAGGACGTGTTCTACGAAGGCTCGTTCATCGGCAAGGGCATCTACGATGTCGACGTGTTCGAGCAAGTGCTGGGCGGCCGCCTGCCCGACAACCGCATCCTCAGCCACGACTTGCTGGAAGGCTGCTACCTGCGCGCCGGCCTGCTGAGCGACGCGCAACTGTACGAACAGTACCCGGCCAGCTATGGCGACGATATCCTGCGCCGCCAGCGCTGGATCCGCGGCGACTGGCAATTGCTGGCCTGGCTGAAACCGCGCACGCCGTTGCCCGGCGCCGACGGGCGGCCCACCGGGCGCGAACGCAATCCGCTGTCATGGCTGTCGCGCTGGAAGCTGTTCGACAACCTGCGCCGCAGCCTGGTGCCGCCGGTGCTGGCGGCCGCGCTGCTGCTGGCGTGGACCGTGCTGCCCGAACCGTGGTACTGGACCCTGGCCGTGCTGGCCGTGGTGTTCGTGCCGCCGCTGGCGTCGGCCATCTACGACTTGCTGAACCGCCCGCGCGAAACGCTGTGGAGCCAGCACGTGGCGCAATCGCTGTGGCGCAGCCGCCTGCACTTCGCGCATGCGCTGCTGACCGTGGTGTTCCTGCCGTATGAAGCCTATGTCAACCTGGACGCGATCGCGCGCACCGCGTGGCGTCTGCTGGTGTCGAAGCGTTGCCTGCTGCAGTGGCGCGCTTCGGCGCTGGCGCGCGGCGGCAACGCGCCGGCCGATTATTGGCGCACAATGTGGGTCTCGCCGGCCGCCGCCGCGGTGACCGGCGCCGCGCTGGCGCTGTGGCGTCCCGACGCGCTGCCGGCCGCCTTGCCGCTGCTGCTGGCGTGGCTGGCCGCGCCCGTGGTGGCGTGGTGGATCAGCCGTCCGCAGCCGCGCGAACTGGCGGCCCTGTCGAACGAGCAGGGCGTGTTCCTCAACATGCTGGCGCGCCGCACCTGGGCGTATTTCGACACCTTCGTCGGCCCGGACGACAACTGGCTGCCGCCGGACAACGTGCAGGAACACCCCAGCCAGGTGATCGCGCACCGCACTTCGCCCACCAACATGGGCCTGGCGCTGCTGGCCAACCTCACCGCGCACGATTTCGGCTACATCAGCGGCGCGCAACTGATTACGCGCACTGCCAGTACGCTGGGCAGCATGGGCAAGCTGGAACGGTACCAGGGCCACTTCTACAACTGGTACGACACGCTGACCATGAAGCCGCTGCATCCGGTCTATATCTCGGCGGTGGACAGCGGCAACCTGGCCGGCCACTTGCTGACCCTGCAGCAAGGCTTGCTGCAACAGGTCGACCAGCCGATCGCCGGCGTCCAGCTGTTGCAGGGCATCGCCACCACCATCCAGGTGCTGGCGGAAACCGTCGCCAACGCAGGCGCCGCCGCGGCCGCGCCACAGCCGGCGCCGGCGCCGTTGCCGGACACCCTGCTGGCGCTGGGACGCGAATTCGCTTCCAACGGGCGGCCATTCCCGATGACGCTGGTGGAAATGCACGCGTGCCTGGAGCGCGCCGCGCGCGCCGCCGACGCCTACCAGCCGGACGGCGCCGACCCTGCCGTGCAATACTGGGCCGCCGCGCTGCGCGCGCAGTGCCGCGCGGCGCTGGAGGACCTGACTTCGCTGGCGCCATGGATCACGGCCGGAGAAGTATTCGACGCCAACATGGTGCGCATGCCGACCCTGCGCCAGCTGGCCGCGATGGACCACGCCGGCGCTGGCGCCGTGCAGTCGGACCTGGCGCCGGCCGAACGGGAACGCCAGGATATCCTGGCGCGCCTGGTGGTGCAGGGCAGCAAGCTGGCGCGCAGCCGCATCGCGCAACTGGAGGAACTGGCGCGCGAGTGCGGCCAGTTCGCCCGCATCGACTACCGCTTCCTGTTCAACCCGACCACGAACCTGCTGGCGATCGGCTACAACGTCACCGAGCGCCGCCTGGACGCCAGCTATTACGACCTGCTCGCGTCCGAGGTGCGGCTGGCCAGCTTCGTCGCCATCGCGCAAGGGCAGCTGCCGCAGGAACACTGGTTCGCGCTGGGCCGCCAGCTGTGCATCGTGCATGGCCAGCCGGTGCTGCTGTCGTGGTCCGGCTCCATGTTCGAATACCTGATGCCGCTGCTGGTGATGCCGACCTACCCGGAAACCCTGCTGGACCAGACCTACCACGCCGTCATCAACGCGCAGATCGAGTATGGCAAGCAGCGCAACGTGCCGTGGGGCGTGTCCGAATCCGGCTACAACACCACCGATGCGGCGCTCAATTACCAGTACCGCGCCTTCGGCGTGCCCGGCCTGGGCCTGAAGCGCGGCCTGGCCGACGACCTCGTGATCGCGCCCTACGCCACCATGCTGGGCCTGATGGTCGATCCGGAGGCATCCACCGCCAACCTGCAAAAGATGGCGGCGCTGGGCTTCATGGGGCGCTACGGCTTCTATGAAGCCATCGATTACACGCAGGCGCGCCTGCCGCGCGGCCAGAACCACGCGGTGATCCGCTCCTTCATGGTGCACCACCAGGGCATGGGCCTGCTGGCGCTGTCGTACCTGCTGCATGACCGGCCGATGCAGCGCCGCTTCGAAGCCGACCCGCAACTGCAGGCCACCCTGCTGGTGCTGCAGGAGCGCAGCCCGCAGGCCGGCGCGTTCTATTCCAGCACTGCCGAGCAGGCCGCCATCCGCAGCGCCACGCAGGAACAAAGCATGCCGCCGATGCGCATCCTCACGCAAGCCAACACCGCGGCGCCGGAAACCCAGCTGCTGTCCAATGGCCGCTATCACGTGATGGTGACCAATGCCGGCGGCAGTTACAGCCGCTGGAAGGACTTGGCCGTGACGCGCTGGCGCGAAGACAGTACGCGCGACAACTGGGGCCAGTTCTGCTACGTGCGCGACCTCGACGACGGCGCGTTCTGGTCCACCGCGTACCAGCCGACGCTGGCCGAACCGCAGAAATACGAAGTCATCTTCTCGGAAGGGCGGGCCGAGTTCCGCCGCCTGGACAGGGGACTGGAACTGTACACGGAAATCGTGGTGTCGCCGGAAGACGACATAGAAATGCGCCGCACGCGCATCACCAACAAGTCGGACCGCAAGCGCCAGATCGAAGTGACCAGCTACGCCGAAGTCGTGATGGCGCCCGCGGCGGCCGACGCGGCGCACCCGGCCTTCAGCAAGCTGTTCGTGCAGACCGAGATCCTGCAGCAGGAAACCGCCATCCTGTGCACGCGCCGCCCGCGCGGCAAGGGCGAGCACATGCCTTATATGCTGCACCTGATGACCTTGCACGACGCGGCGGTGGCCAGCGTGTCGTACGAGACCGACCGCTCCCGTTTCATCGGCCGCGGCAACACGGCCATGGCGCCCGGTGCGCTGCGCGGCATGGAGCCGCTGTCGGGCGCGCAAGGCTCGGTGCTGGACCCGATCGTGGCGATCCGCTACCGCATCACGCTGGAGCCGGACGAGGCGGCCATCGTCGACATCGTGACCGGCATGACCGACACGCGCGAGGCGGCGCTGCATCTGATCGACAAATACCAGGACCGCCACCTGGCCGACCGCGTGTTCGAACTGGCGTGGACCCACAGCCAGGTGGTACTGCGCCAGCTGAACGCCAGCGAACAGGATGCGCAACTGTATGGCCGCCTGGCCAACAGCGTGATCTATCCGAACGCCGCGCTGCGCGCCGACCCGTCGGTGCTGGCGCGCAACCAGCGCGGCCAGTCGGGCCTGTGGGCCTATGCGATTTCCGGCGACCTGCCGATCGTCCTGCTGCAGATCCGCGACGGCGCCAACATCGAGCTGGCGCGCCAGATGGTGCAGGCGCACGCGTACTGGCGCCTGAAAGGCCTGGTGGTGGACCTGGTGATCTGGTACGAGGACAATTCCGGCTACCGCCAGGCGCTGCACGACCAGATCATGGGCCTGATCGCGTCCGGCATCGACGCCCAGGCCATCGACCGGCCGGGCGGCATCTTCGTGCGGCTGGGCGACCAGATCGCGCCGGACGACCGCATCCTGCTGCAATCGGTGGCGCGCGTGATCATCAGCGACGAACGCGGCACGCTGGCCGAGCAGATCAAGCGCCCCGGCCCGTCCGCGCTGCGCATGCCGCCGCTGGTGGCCGATGCGCGCGGCGAATACGCCGACGCCGGGCCGCACACGCGCCGCCCGCACAACCTGCTGCTGGAAAACGGCATCGGCGGCTTCTCGCCCGACGGCCGCGAATACGTGATCGTCACCAGCGAGGGCCAGCGCACGCCGGCGCCATGGGCCAACGTGCTGGCCAACCCGCAATTCGGCAGCGTGATTTCCGAAAGCGGCCAGGCCTACACCTGGCAGGAAAACGCCCATGAATTCCGCCTGACGCCGTGGCACAACGATCCGGTTTCCGACAGCAGCGGCGAAGCGTTCTATATCCGCGACGAGCAGAGCGGCCAGTTCTGGTCGCCGTCGGCGCTGCCGGCGCGCGGCGCCGGCGACTACGTGACGCGGCACGGCTTCGGCTACAGCGTGTTCGAACATACCGAGGCCGGCATCACCACGGAAATGACGGCGTTCGTCGCGCTCGACGCGCCGGTGCGCTATTCGGTGATCCGCGTGCGCAACGATTCGCTGGTAGCGCGACGCCTGTCCGTCACGGGTTACGTGGAATGGGTGCTGGGCGACATGCGTTCGAAGTCCGGCATGCACATCATCACGGAAGTCGATGCGGCCAGCGGCGCGCTGCTGGCGAAAAACCAGTACAACACGGAGTTTTCCGGCCGGGTCGCGTTCTTCAACGCCGACGCGGCGGTGCGCTCGGTGACGGCCGACCGCACCGAATTCCTCGGCCGTAACGGTTCCATGACCAGCCCGCAGGCGCTCAAGCGCGCCCGGCTGTCCGGCAAGGTCGGCACGGCGCTCGACAGTTGCGGGGCGATCCAGGTGCCGCTGGACCTGCTGCCGGGCCAGGAGCGTGAAATCGTGTTCGTACTGGGCCTGGGCGGGCGGCGCAATGCCGACGCATCGAGCCTGGTGCTCAAGCATGGCAAGCTGGCCGCCGCGCATGAGGCGCTGGCCGCCGTGCACGCGCACTGGAACCGCGTGTTGAACGCGGTGCAGGTCAGGACGCCGGAACCGGCGCTGGACGTGATCGCCAACGGCTGGCTGATGTACCAGACCATCGCCTGCCGCATGTGGGCGCGCAGCGGCTATTACCAGTCCGGCGGCGCGTTCGGCTTCCGCGACCAGTTGCAGGATGCGATGGCGATGGTGCACACGGAACCCAAGATCCTGCGCGACCACATCGTGCTGTGCTGCGCGCACCAGTTCCTGGAAGGCGACGTGCAGCACTGGTGGCACCCGCCGTCGGACCGCGGCGTGCGCACGCACTGCTCGGACGATTATCTGTGGCTGCCCCTGGCGGTGGCGCGCTACATCGCCACCACCGGCGACACCACCATCCTCAACGAAACAGCGCACTTCCTTGAAGGGCGCCCGGTCAAGCCGGACGAGGATTCGTACTACGACTTGCCGGCCCGCTCGCCGCAAAGCGGCGACGTGTATGAACACTGCATCCGCGCCATCCGCAATGGCCTGCGTTTCGGCGCGCACGGCTTGCCGCTGATCGGTTCGTGCGACTGGAACGACGGCATGGACAAGGTGGGCGAGGAAGGCAAGGGCGAGAGCGTGTGGCTGGCCTGGTTCCTGATCGACGTGCTGCAGCGCTTCGCCGACGTGGCCGACCTGCGGCTCGACGGCGCGTTCGCGTCCGAATGCCGCGAACAGGCGCGCAAGCTGGCCGCCAACGTCGAACAGCACGCGTGGGATGGCCAGTGGTACCGCCGCGCGTATTTCGACGACGGCGCGCCGCTGGGATCGCACGAGAACGAGGAATGCCAGATCGATTCGATTTCGCAAAGCTGGGGCGTGCTGTCCGGCGCCGCCGACCGCGAGCGCGTGCACGGCGCCATGCAGCAGGTCGACGCGCGCCTGGTGCGGCGCGACTATGGCCTGATCCAGCTGCTCGATCCGCCGTTCGACAAGGCCGACCTGAACCCCGGCTATATCCGCGGCTACGTGCCCGGCGTGCGCGAAAACGGCGGCCAGTATACGCACGCCGCCATCTGGACCGTGATGGCGTTCGCGAAAATGGGCGACGTCCAGCGCGCGTGGGAATTGATGCGCATGATCAATCCGGTGCAGCACGGTGCCACGGCCGAACGCAGCGCGGTCTACAAGGTGGAGCCGTACGTGGTGACGGCCGACGTGTACGCGGTGGCGCCGCACATCGGGCGCGGCGGCTGGAGCTGGTATACCGGGTCGTCAGGCTGGATGTACCGGCTGATCCTGGAATCGCTGCTTGGCGTGACCCGCGCGGCCGACCGCCTGTTCCTGCAGCCGCGCATCCCGGACGAGTGGAGCGGCTTCTCGCTGAGCTACCGCCATGGCGGCAGCGTCTACGAGATCGACGTCACGCGCGGCGCCGGCGCCAGCCAGCCCGTGCTGCGCATCGATGGCGTGGCGCAGCAGGGCAGGGAGATTGCGCTGGTCGACGATGGCAAGGTGCACAGGGTGGAGTTGGTGGCGCCGCGGGCGAATTGAGCTGGCTGGCGTGGCGCAGGCGGCGCCCGGGCTCACCCCAGCCAGCGGTCGCCCGCCCCCAGCAGGGTCGCCACGCCGAGCGCCGCGAAAATCAGCGCCGCCACGCCGTGCACGAGTTTCAGCGGAATCCGGTTTGCCACGCCCTTGCCGAGGTACACGGCCGGCACGTTGGCCAGCATCATGCCGAACGTGGTGCCGGCCACCACGGCCGCCAGGCTGTCGAAGCGCGCCGCCAGCGCGACCGTGGCGATCTGGGTCTTGTCGCCCATCTCCGCCAGGAAGAAGGCAACCACGGTGGCGGCAAACACGCCATATTTCGCGGCCGGCTGTTCGTCCTCGTCGATTTCGTCGGGGACCATCATCCAGCCTGCCATGGCGATGAACGACAGGCCCAGCACCCAGCGCAGGATGTCCGGCCCGAGCAGGCCGGTGATCAGGGAACCGACCGCGCCGGCAAAGGCGTGGTTGAAGATGGTGGCGGTAAAGATGCCGAGCACGATGGGCACCGGGCGGCGGAACTGCGCGGCCAGCAAAAAGGCCAATAACTGGGTCTTGTCGCCCATTTCGGCGAGGGCGACGATACCGGTGGAGATGAGGAATGCTTCCATGTGAATGCGCAGGGGGCCGGATCATGACCGATTGACCAATGCGCGGCTCCGGCCCTGTCTGCGTAATGGTGGCCGCGCACGATCAATGGTCTCGCCAAGCCGTGCAACCATTGCAAGGCCACCTGCGCCACGGCCTGCGGGCCGATCATGTTGACGCGGGTTCTTCCGGGGACCGGAAGCCGACTACTCCCCAAAGTTCAGTCCGCCAGTGTAACACAGGCCGTACGCCCCTTGTGCTATGCTGCTCCGCGCCCGCCCCGGGGGCGGCAACCCATCCACAGAATGAACAGAACTATGCGAACGAATACCTTCTTGCGCATGACGCTGTGCGCGCTGCTTGCCCACACGGCGGCAAGCGTCCACGCAGACCCGTTGAGCTATGCGCGCTATGACCAGGTCCGCACCACCGACCTGCACCTCGACCTCAAGGCGGACTTTGGCCGCAAGACGCTGTCCGGCTACGCGGAACTGACCTTGAACTGGCTCGACAAATCGGCGCGTTCGCTGGTGCTCGATACCCGCCAGCTCAACATTGCGAAAGTGCAGGTGCTGCAGCCGAACGGGCGCTGGGCCGCCGCGTCGTACATGCTGGACAAGCCGGATACGGAAAAAGGCCAGGCGCTGCGCATTGCGCTGGCCAGCCAGCCGGACAAGGTGCGCATTTATTACCGCACCGCGCCCACCGCGCCGGCGCTGCAGTGGATGACGCCGCAGCAGACCATGTCCGGCAAGCGCCCATTCATGTTCAGCCAGTCGGAAACCATCGACGCCCGCTCGTGGGCGCCCGTGCAGGACACGCCGATGGTGCGCTTCACGTACAGCGCCCGCATCGAGGCGCCGCAGGGCATGCGCGTGGTGATGAGCGCGGAAAACGACCAGCAGGCCACCGGCGCCGGCGGCTGGAAATTCCGCATGCCGCAACCGGTTCCGTCGTACCTGCTGGCCATCGCCATCGGTGAATTGCAGGTGCGCAACCTGGGCCCGCGCACGGCCGTGTATGCGGAACCGGCGCGCATCGAGGCGGCCGCGTACGAACTGGCCGACACCGAAAAAATGGTGGCGGCCGCCGAATCGCTGTACGGTCCATACCGTTGGGGGCGCTACGACATGGTCGTGCTGCCGCCATCGTTCCCGATCGGCGGCATGGAAAATCCGCGCATGACGTTCCTGACCCCGACCATGATCGCCGGCGACCGCAGCCTGGTGGACTTGATCGCCCATGAACTGGCGCACTCGTGGTCCGGCAACCTGGTCACCAACGCCACGTGGAAACACTGGTGGCTGAACGAAGGCTTCACGACGTACGTCACCACGCGCATCGTGGAGAGCCTGTACGGCAAGGAAATCGCGGAAATGGGCCTGCAACTGGAACAGGAGGAACTGTTCGCTTCGCTGAAGGACATCCCGCCGGCCAAGCAGGCGCTGATCACGCGCGACCCGGACGGCAATCCGTCGAAAACCTACACCGATGAAGGCCTGGCGTATCCGAAAGGCGCGTGGCTGCTGCATACGCTGGAACAGCGCGCCGGGCGCGAGGTGTTCGACCCGTTCCTGCGCGGCTGGTTCGACCAGCACGCGTTCCAGTCCGCCACCACGGAACAATTCGTGGCCTACCTGCAAAAGAACCTGCTCGATGCGCATCCGGAAGTGATGGGCAGGGCGGAACTGGACGAGTGGCTGTATGGCGCCGGCGTGCCGTCGACCGCGAAACACACGGTGTCGCCGCGCCTGACCGCGCTCGATGCGCAGCGCGACGCCTGGCTGAAGGGCGAATTGCCGACCGCGGACCTGGACACGAAGAACTGGGTCGCGATCGAATGGATGCACTTCCTGAACACCATCGATGGCAAGACCACGGCGCAGCAAATGAAGGAGCTGGACCAGGCTTTCGCGCTGGGCAAGAGCGGCAACAATGAAGTGGCGTTCCGCTTCTATCTCGCCAGCGTCAAGGCCGGCTACAGCGTGCGCGAACCGCTGACCACGTTCCTGATGAACGTGGGCCGCAAGAAGTTCGTGCTGCCGCTGTATACGGCGCTGCTGGCCAGCCCGGCCGAACGCGAGTGGGCGCTGGCGACGTACCGCAAGGCGCGTCCGCGCTACCATCCGGACACGCAGACCAATGTCGACAAATTGCTGGGGAAACGCTGAGATGGCCGCGCTGACATGCAGTTCCGTACTGAAGCGCGTGGCGCTGGCGGCCGCGCTGGCGTGCGGCCATACCGCGTGGGCCGACGTGCTCATCCCCGCGCCGCCCGCCGCGGCGCAGGCGGCCGCCTACAACCTCGACGCCGACGTCAAGCGCATCCTGAAAACCTTCGACGTGCCGGGCATGGCGGTTGCCATCGTCAAGGATGGCAAGGTGGTGGCCGCGCAGGGCTATGGCGTGCGCAAGCTGGGCGATCCGGCGCCCGTGACGGCCAGGACACTGTTTGAAATCGCCTCCAATTCCAAGGCGTTCACCGCGGCCGCGCTGGCCATGCTGGTCGACGAGGGGAAGCTGAAATGGGACGATCCCGTCACGAAGCACGTGCCCTGGTTCCAGATGAACGACCCGTACGTGACGGGCGCCATGACGGTGCGCGATTTGCTGACGCACCGCAGCGGACTGGGGCTGGGCGCGGGCGACTTGATGTGGTGGCCCACCACCACCTTCAGCAGCGATGACATCATCCAGGGGCTGCGCCACATCAAGCTGGCGACCAGCTTCCGCGACCGCTACGCGTACGACAACCTGCTGTACATCGTGGCCGGGAAGATCATCGCGGAAAAGGCCGGCAAACCGTGGGGCGAGGCCACGCGCGAACGCATCCTGGCGCCGCTGGGCATGCAGGGCACCACCACCAGCGTGAGCGCGATGCTGCAGGCGGCGGACCATGCCGCGCCGCACAGCATCAGCAATGGCAAGACCGTGGTGGTCAAGCCCATGCCGGTGGAAAACGCGGTGGGCGCGGTCGGCATCAATACCAGCGCGGAAGACATCGCGCGCTGGATGGCGATGCTGCTCAATGGCGGCAAGACGCCGGACGGCAAGCAGCTGGTCAGCGCCCGCCAGGTGGCGGAAATGTGGACCTTGCAGACGCCAATCAAGATACCGGAACCGAAAGGCCAGCTGGCCGACACCCGGCCGCATTTCTATGGCTATGGCCTGGGCTTCCAGCTGCGCGATTACCGCGGCCGCAAGCTGGCCATGCATGGCGGCGCGCTGCAGGGCTTTTATTCGCGCGTGGTGATGGCGCCGGAGGAAAACCTCGGCATCGCGATCTTCACCAACGCGGAAAACAGCGGCTCCATGAATGCGCTGCAATGGCGCCTGCTCGACCATTACTTCGGCGCGCCGCAGCGCGACTGGATCGGCATCATCGCCGACGACGAGGAAACGCGCCACAAGGAAGAACTGGCGAAGGTGGCCAAGGCGTCGTCGGCCCGCGCGTTGAAATCGTCGCCATCGCTGCCGCCGGCATCCTACGAGGGCGAATACCGCGACGCCTGGTATGGGCTGGTGTCGATCAAGCGCGAGGGCAAGGGGCAGGTGATGCGTTTCGCCAGGACGCCGGACCTGGTGGGCGACCTGGAACACTTCCAGCATGACACGTTCATCGTGCGCTGGCGCCAGCGCAATTTCAACGCCGACGCCTACGTGACGTTCGCGCTGAATCCCGATGGCAGCATCGAGCGCATGAAAATGGCGCCGGTGTCCAGCGAGACGGATTTCAGCTATGACTTCCAGGACTTGAACTTCGTGCCGGTCAGGGAAGACAAGCGCTGATCATGGCACCTTGAGTTCGAACACCCGCCGCTTCCTGGCGGCGATTTCCGCCATCCCGCGCTGGAAGGCCGGGATGGCGTTGAACAGCGCATCGAAGCTGCCATCCTTTTGCGCCAGCTTCAGCCCGCGTTCGATGCGCGCGGCCAGTTCCGGGCGCGCGCGGCTGACGAAAAAATAATACGGCACGCGGTAATGCAGAAAAATGCCGGGCTCGATCTCGAAGCCGTCCGCGCTGTGCTGCTGCAATTCCGACCACGCTTCCTGCGAACCGCGCGGCATGTAATCGAAACGGCCGACGCGCAGCATCGGGAACAGGTATTCGTAACCGATCGAGGTCACCACCGGCAAGCCATTGGCGCGCAGCACGTCCGTCGATGGCCAGTTGACCCCGGCGCCGGCTTTCAGCTTGCGCAACTGGTCCAGGCTGCGCACCTGGGCAAATTTCGGGGCATCGCCGCTGCGGATCAGGAACACGCGGTAATCGTTCAATTCCTTGAGCAGTGAAATGCGGATCGGCAGCAGTTCGGTTTCGCGCTGGCGGTTGGTGCCGTCCCACATGACATCGATCACGCCGCCCTGCCTGAGTTCCAGCGCCTGGCGCGGGCTGGTCAGCTCACGGTCGTAGTGGACGATTTCATAAGGCCCATCGGTGGCGACGGTCTTGTCCAGCGCCAGCCGCAGCAGCCGGGGAAAGTAGCTCGCGTGTTCACGCGCGCTGGGATGCAGCATCGGCAACACCACGCGCAGCGCCGTTTCCTGCGGCCGCGCCAGGGCCATGCCGGGCAGCGCGGCGCAGGCCAGCAGCAGGGCGGTAACGAGGGTGCGGCGGACAGCGGGCATGGAAGGCGGCGTTGCGGGCAAGTGAAAGTTGCGGCAACGTTAGCAGGGTTTGCCGCGGCCGTCCAATGCCGCGCGGGTGGCGGGCCCTCAGGCGCTCAGCCGGCGCACGCCATTGTTCGGCACGTCGGACACCCGGAACACCGACACGGCGCGCGCCAGGTGCTCGGCCTGCTGGTCCAGGCTGGCCGCGGCGGCGGCCGCCTGTTCCACCAGCGCGGCGTTTTGCTGGGTGCCCTCGTCCATGTCGGCCACGGCCCGGTTGACCTGGGCGATGCCGGTGGTCTGGCCCAGGCTGGCGTCCGCGATCTCGCCCATGATGCCGGCCACGCGCTGCACCGAGCCGATGATTTCCGCCATGGTCTGCCCCGCCTCGGCCACCAGCTTGTTGCCCAGTTCGACCTGTTGCACCGAATCGTCGATCAGCGCCTTGATTTCCTTGGCGGCGGCGGCCGACCGCTGCGCCAGCGAACGCACTTCAGTGGCCACCACGGCAAAGCCTCGGCCCTGTTCTCCGGCGCGCGCCGCTTCCACGGCGGCGTTCAGCGCCAGGATATTGGTCTGGAAGGCGA
>CBIHOX010000070.1:0-27509 GCA_966211685.1 uncultured Pseudoduganella sp. | reverse complement strand
CCACGACCCCTTGGTTCGTAGCCAAGTACTCTATCCAGCTGAGCTACAGCCGCGTTGCGCTTGCATTGTTTTACTGCTGCTTTTGATTACGATTTCAAAAGCGTCTTACTGCGGGCACTGCATCGTAAAAACTGGCGCGGCTGGCAGGAATCGAACCCACGACCCCTTGGTTCGTAGCCAAGTACTCTATCCAGCTGAGCTACAGCCGCGTTGCTTTTACTATTTTACTGCGCTTTTACTGCCAAACATCAAGCAACTCGACACGGAATCTTGTGCTTTCTGCTTTCCTTATCCGGCTGTGCCGTCGAAGGAAGCAAGATTATAGGGAAGTCTTTTTGCCTTGTCCAGAGGGAAATCGTGAATTTAATCCCAAGAATAATCAAACGGCACAATTGGCAGGAAATCCATTCACACCCATGATAGCGCTCATCACCAATCAAAATTGGATTCCGTACGGAAATACCGGCATCATGCTTCCTGTCTCCTCTATTCTCCTCCTCGGAAATAGATTCAGCCCGCTCCCCATAGCGGGCTTTTTTTTTTGCAATTTGGTGTACGATGTCATCAACTTTGATATTTTTGACAATACCCAAATGACGGCGCCCATTTCAACCGGTATCAGCGGTACCCCTGCCACCCCGCTCCCGCACATCATGGTGGTGGAAGACAATCCGGACGCGCTGTACCTGGCGGCGGAAATCCTGCGCACGCTGGGCTACGGCGTGCAGACCGCGGAAAGCGGCGAACAGGCGCTCAGCCAGCTGGCGGCGCAGCCGTGCGATATCTTGTTTACCGACGTCAGCCTGCCCGGCATGTCCGGCATCGACCTCGCCCGCAGCGCCGTTGCGCGCCATCCGGCGCTGCGTATCATTTTTGCCACCGGTTATGGCGAGGCGCTGACGCGGGGCCTGGGTTTTCCCGCCACGACGATCCGCAAACCGTACGACCTCGATCAATTGCAACTGGCGCTGGCGGGTGTGGCGGGCCCATGACGGCTCCGGTGCGGGGGCTTACGACATGTACGGGATACAATAAGTCGACAGGCGGCAACTACTCAACATGACCCTTCCTTTCGATTCCGCAATGACCGGGCGCATGAGCGCCATCCTGGAAAGCATCACGGATGGTTTCCTGGTGATGGCGCCCGACTGGACCATTACATACATGAACGCGCAGGCAGCCGGACTGCTGGCGCAGGATGGCGACGCCGCCGCGCTGGCGGGACGCGACTTGTGGGCCGCGCTGCCGGAATTGTGCGGCACCGTGCTGGAAGCGCAATTCCGGCGCGCCCTGGAACAGCAGCAGCCGGCCAGCTTTGAACTGTATTACCTGCCCCGCAAGCTGTGGCTGGACGTGCGGGCCTGGCCGTCCGCGGCCGGGCTGGCGGCCAGCCTGCAAGACATCGGCAAGCGCAAGGCCGAGGAACGCGCGCTGCGCGACAGCGCCAACCGCCTGCAAGTGGCGCTGGCGGCCGGCAAGATGGGCGACTGGACCTGGGACGCGGCCACCAGCCAGGTGATCCTGGGCCGGCGCGCCGCCGAACTGTTCGCCATGCCTGGCGAATGCATGGTCAGCTGGGATGCGCTGGCCGACCATTTGCTGGACGAAGACCGCGAAAAAGTCACCTCGGCCTTCCTGCACGCGTTTTCCAGCCGCGAAGACTTCAATGTCGAGTGCCGCATCGTGCGCCAGAACGGCGAGCGCTGCTGGCTGTCCGTGGTCGGCCACGGCAACTACGGAGACGATGGCGCCCTGCTTGGCATGACCGGGATGGTGCAGGATATATCCGACCGCAAGCTGGCGGAAAATGCGCTGCGCCAGAGCCAGGAGGAATTGCAGGCCATGGCCAATTCGATCCCGCAACTGGCGTGGATCGCCCGCTTCGATGGCGCCGTGATGTGGTACAACGAACGCTGGTATGAATATACGGGACTGTCGCGCGACCAGACCCCGGCCGGCGGCTGGGAAGAAGTATATGACCCGGAATGCCTGCCGGCCATCCGCCAGCACTGGGAACAATCGCTGCGCACGGGGACGCCGTTTGAAATGGAGTTTCCCATCCGCGGCGCCGACGGCCAGTTCCGCTGGTTCCTGTCGCGCGCCAATCCGGTGCGCGACAGCACCGGACGCATCCGGCGCTGGTTCGGCACCAGCAGCGACGTCGACCAGGTCAAGCGCGTGCAGGAAGCGTTGCGCGATGAAACCAATATCCTGGAATTGCTGAACAATACCGGCAACGCCATCACGTCGCAGCGCGACTTGCGCTCGCTGCTGCAGGAAGTCACCGACGCGTGCACCCGCATCAGCGGCGCGCGGTTCGGCGCCTTCTTCTATAACACCACCGGCGCCGACGGCGACAAGCTGACCTTGTATACGCTGTCGGGCCTGCCACGCGACCGCTTCGCGCACTTCCCCCATCCGCGCGCCACGGCAATCTTCGGTCCGTCAATGCGCGGCGAAGGCGTGGTGCGCATCAACGACTTGCTGCACGATCCGCGTTATGGCCACAATCCGCCGTACGAAGGGGTGCCGCCCGGCCATCCGCCGGTGCGCAGCTACCTGGCCGTGCCGGTGATGTCCCGCAGCGGCGACGTCATCGGCAGCCTGTTCTTCGGCCACCCGGAACCGGCCATGTTCGACGAGCGCACCGAGCGCATCATTGGCGGCATCGCAGCCCAGGCCGGCGTGGCCATCGACAATGCGCGGCTGTATGAAGCGGCGCAAAAAGCCGCCGAGGAACGCAAGATCCTGCTCGACAGCGAACGCAGCGCGCGCGCCGAAGCCGAGCGCACCAGCCAGATGAAGGATGAATTCCTGGCCACGCTGTCGCATGAATTGCGCACGCCGCTGACCGCCATCCTGGGCTGGGCCCAGGTCTTGCGGCGCGGCACCCGCGACGAGGCGGACTTGCACCGCGGCCTGCAAACCATCGAGCGCAACGCCCGCGCGCAGGCGCAACTGATCGAGGATTTGCTCGACATGAGCCGTATTACGTCCGGCAAGGTGCTGCTCGACATGCAATTGCTGTCGCCGCTGACCGTCATCGACGCGGCGATTGAAACCGTGCGCCCGGCGGCCGACGCCAAAGCCATTACCATCACGCGCGACTTCCACCCCGCCGGCCTGGTGGCGGCCGACCCCAGCCGCCTGCAGCAAGTGATCTGGAACCTGCTGTCGAACGCCATCAAGTTCACGCCGAAAGGCGGCGCGGTGACGGTGCAGGCGGGCGAGGCCGACGGCCATGTGGCCATCACCATCAGCGATACCGGCATCGGGATCCGGCCGGAATTCATCGCCCACGTCTTCGAGCGGTTCCGCCAGGCCGATTCCACCACCACGCGCCGCCACGGCGGCCTGGGGCTGGGTTTGTCGATCGTCAAGCACCTGGTCGAGCAGCATGGCGGCACGGTGGCGGTCAGCAGCGCCGGCGAAGGCAAGGGCGCCAGTTTCACGGTCAACTTACCGCGCGCCAACAGCGGTGCGCCGGGCCAGCGCCAGCCGCGGATACCGGGCCCGGTCACGCTGCCGCCGGCCGCCGAGCCAGGTTCCGGCATGCGCAACCTGGCCGGCCTGCGGGTGCTGGTGGTCGACGACGAACCCGATGCGCGCGATTTGATCAAGCGCATCCTGTCCGATTGCAATGCCAATGTCTCGACCGCCAGCAATGCAACCGAAGCGCTGGCGCTGGTGGAAAGCACGCGGCCGCAACTGCTGGTAAGCGACCTGGGCATGCCGGACATCGACGGCTTTGAATTGCTGGCCAAGGTCCGCGCGCTGGGAGCGGACCGGGGCGGCAATGTGCCGGCCATCGCGCTGACCGCATTTGCCCGTTCGGAAGACCGCCTGAAGGCGCTGGAATCGGGCTTCCGCAACCACGTGGCGAAACCGGTGGCGCCGGCCGAACTCATCGAGGCTATCGCGATGTGCTTATAACTATATAAATTCTGTGCAGAAACTTAAGTTTCCATACGGAATATAATAACTCCTACTGCAAGACGGCATGCTGTCCTACAAGCAACTAGGAAAAGCTTTGCTAGACTAGGAAAATGTAAGGTAATCATGCTGCGGGGCACGATCGCGCACTGACTTGCAGGCAGTTTTTACAACTTTTGGTTACGTGCGCCACGCTCAAGCGTGTCAGAATATACTTTCAAAATAAGTAACTGTTTTAAACGAGACTCATTATGCCCAGCCCGGACGAAATTTTGAACGCCAAGATTCTTGTGGTGGACGATTGCGCCGACAATATCGACCTCATGCTCGAAATCCTGCGCGACGCCGGCTATATGAACGTCTCGTCGACCATGTTGCCGGAACAGGTGTGCGACCTGCACCGCGAACACTGCTATGACTTGATCCTGCTGGACTTGCAAATGCCGGAATTGAACGGCTTCCAGGTCATGAAGGGCTTGAAGGAAATCGAGCAGGACGGCTACCTGCCGGTACTGGCGCTGACTGCCCAGCCCAGCTTCAAGATCGCCGCGCTGGAAGCCGGCGCGCGCGACTTCATCAGCAAGCCGTTCGACTTGCTGGAAGTGCACAAGCGCATCCACAACATGCTGGAAGTACGCCTGCTGTACAAGGAACTGGCACAATACAGCAAGAAGCAGCAGGAACTCGCGCTGCATGACCCGCTGACCGGCCTGCCGAACCGGCGCCTGCTGGAAGACCGCATTGCCACCACCCTGCAGCACGCTGCGCGCCACTCGCGCAAGGCCGCCGTGATGTACCTGGACCTGGATGGCTTCAAGCCCATCAACGATACCCATGGCCACGCCACGGGCGATGAAATCCTGAAGCAGGTGGCGCAACGCCTGGTGGGATCGTCGCGCAAGGAAGATACCGTGGCGCGCGTGGGCGGCGATGAATTCGTCATCGTGCTGGCCGAGGTGGCCAACGTGGCCAGCGCCCAGGAGCCGGCGTCCAAGCTGATTGAAGTGGTCTCCGAACCCTACCAGGTGGGCGACCTGACGCTGAACCTGTCGACCAGTATCGGCATTGCGCTGTTCCCGGACCACGCGAACGACGTCAACCAGCTGATCCACATGGCCGACCAGGCGCTGTATGACGCCAAGCGCAGCGGCAAGAACCGCCATTGCGTGGCGCACCTGCCGCTGGCGCCCGATGCGCTCGATGGCGCCACGCCACCGATGGGCGTGGGCGCGGCGCAACAGAACGCGCAACAGGCCGCTGTCTGATACAGCCGGGCCGCGGGCGCCGTCCCCGCTGGTCCGGCCGGTCCGTCATTGCGCCATTTCCTCTTCCTTATGCACACCCTCTTCCGTGGACGCTTCCACCCGCGCCGCATGCTGGTGATCGGACGACGCGTCGACTTTTTCCGGGGCGACTTCGATGCGTGTGATGCCGGCGTCGACGGAAATCGGATCGCTGGCCGGGAACGTCATTTCCACCGCGTCGTCGAGCAGCGTTTCCTTGGCAATTTCCGCCGGGGCCGGCTGTTCATGGTCCGCCAGGATGGTGATGGCTTGCGCCCATTTGACGAATTCCAGCTGCGCCAGGTCGCGCACGGTCACCACGTTGAAGGCCTTGGCCAGCGCTTTCGCGTCCGACGCGCTGACGCCGCGCAACGCACTGACGGGCGCATCGGCCAGCTCCCGGAAACATTTGGTGGTCCAGGCCTTGTCCACGACAGTATCGATATTCATGATGCGAGTCCTTTCTGTTGGTTACACAAATCCAGGACCACTATGGCAGGCGTGCGGGAGACTGACTGTGCGTCGGCGTACACTTACCCTTGTTCCGTTAGCGGATGCGCTTTTGACACTGATTTGTCAGGTTGTTATGATCTGTCAATAGTTTGTCTGGCGAAACTACGTCACTCCACACAGATCAACCGTGCCTAAAATAGACAAACCAAAAATCCTGGTGGTCAACGACGATGCCAACAGCCTGTTCGCCTTGACCAGCCTGCTGGCACAGTGGTCCGAACAGGAATCCTATGAAGTCATCGCGGCCCGCTCCGGCGAAGAAGGCTTGCGCCAGGTATTGATGCATGACTTCGCTGTCATCTTGCTGGACGTCAATATGCCCGGCATGGATGGCTTTGAAACCGCGGAAGCCATCCACCAGCGCGCCAAGTCGGCCGATATCCCGATTATTTTCATTACCGCCTTCGTGGCCGATGAACTGGACCGCCTGAAAGCGTACCAGCGCGGCGCCGTGGACTTCCTGTTTACCCCCGTCATCCCGCAAATCCTGCATGCGAAAATCTCGGTATTCGTGGCGCTGGCCATGAAAAACGAGGAATTGAAAAAACAGGCGCGCCAGCTGAGCCAGCGCACCACGGAACTGACCGCCACCAACAAGCGGCTGACGCGTGAAATCGAAGAGCGCAAGATGGCGGAGCGGCAAAACCATGCGAAGGATGAATTCCTTGCCATGCTGGGCCACGAATTGCGCAACCCGTTGTCGGCCATCAGCAGCGCGGCCTCCCTGCTGGGGCTGCCCGGCGCTTCCAGCGACAGCATGGGCCGCGCCAAGCAGATCATCCAGCGCCAAAGCCGCCACCTGGGCCGCATCGTCGACGATTTGCTGGACTTGAGCCGCGCCATGTCCGGCAAGATCCTGCTGAACCTGGCGCCGCTGGACATGGCGGAACTGGTCACGTCCTGCCTGAACACCTACCGCACCACGGGCCGCACCGGCGGCCATGCCGTCACCCTGGACGTGGAACCGGGCTGGGTCAGCGGCGACACCACGCGGCTGGAACAAATCCTCAGCAACCTGCTGGACAATGCGCTGAAGTACACGCCGCCCGGCGGCGCCATCCACATCAGTTGCGATTGCGACGACAAGGAAGTGACGGTGTCGGTGGAAGACAGCGGCGTCGGCATCGGGCCCGACCTGTTGCCGCAAGTGTTTGACGTATTCGTGCAAGGCGCCCGTACACTGGACCGCGCCCAGGGCGGATTGGGTATCGGCCTGGCGCTGGTGCGCAGGCTGGTTGAATTACACGGCGGCGCCATCCACGCGTACAGCGATGGCGCCGGCGAAGGCAGTATCTTTACATTCCGGCTGCCGCGCATTGCGGCGCCGGCAGAACAGAGGTCCCCCATGACGGAAAATAATGACGCCAGCAAGCCGACCGTGCTGCTGATTGAAGACAATGATGACGGCCGCGAAATGATGGCCATGATGCTGTCGTGCTATGGCTTTGAAGTACGCCACGCGGCCGACGGCTTGCAGGGCCTGGAAGTGGCGGAACAATTCCACCCCGACCTGGCGCTGGTGGACATCGGCCTGCCCGGCATCGATGGCTACGAAGTCGCGCGCCGCCTGCGCTCGAACCCGGCCACGCAAGACATGAAACTCATTGCCCTGACCGGCTACGGCCTGGCGGAAGACCAGCGCCGCGTGCTGGAAGCCGGCTTTGACCTGCACCTGGTAAAACCCGTCGATATCGACAACTTGATGAAAGCCATTGGTTCTTGCGCCCCGGCTACGGTTAAAACGTGAGTGCGCACGAGTCCGTGCGACAACTATTGCCGGGCACAGGTATGATCGCGCCATCCGCTTTTTCAAATGAGCCTGCCATGCCTGGACCTATCGTTCCCGCACCCGTGCCTGTTTCCGATGACGCCCTGCGCGTGGCTGAACTCAATGAATTGCTGGGCCACAGCTTCACGCTCTGGGATGACGAGCGGCGCCTGCTGTCGCGCCAGCTGCACGACAGCCTGGGATCGTCACTGACCGCGCTGACCATGCACCTGGGCTTGCTGATGCAAAAGATGCCGCAGGAGCCGGCGCTGCAGGAGCGCGCCACCACGATGAAAAACTTGCTGCACAACATCATCGAGACCAACCGCGCAATGCAACACCGGCTCTGGAACGACAAGCTGGAATTCCTCGGCATGCGCGTGGCGCTCGGTGAACTGGTCACCCAGTTCGGCGAGCAGCACAAGATGCCGGCGCGCGCCAGCCTGCCGGACGAGGAACCGCGTTGCCCGCGCAGCCACCACGTGGTGCTGCTGCGCACGCTCGAAGAAGGCTTGAGCAACGTGGCGGCCCATGCGCAAGCCACCGAGGTGGATGTGATCGTCGACGACAATGACGAGGAAATCATGTTGACCGTCAAGGACAACGGCGTCGGTCCCGGCGACAGCCAGGATGGCCACGGCAAGCATGGCTTGCGGTTGCTGCGCGAGCGGGCCGCCTACCTGGGCGGCACCTTGCGGCTGGCAGCGGGGGCCGAAGGCGGGACCGTGCTGACGGTGATCTTGCCGAAGCCGGCGGTGTGACGGTGGCCGGCGTGGTGGCGTGGTGGCATGGTGGATTACGCGCTGTGCGCTCATCCCCCCCTACATCCCAAGCTGTAGGCCGGATTAGCGCAGCGTAATCCGGCAAGCACCGCTGCCACCTGCGGCCGGCGCGCCGTCTCAATGCAGCTTCACCAGCGGCGTCGAGCGCTTGATCAGGAAGCGCGCCAGCGCCAGCACGGCGGTGCGCATGGTGCCCAGCACGGCCTGGTGGTGCATCAGGTGCAGGCTCGTATACATCATCCGCGCCACGAAGCCGTCCACGAACCAGCTCAAGCCTTTCAGTGAACCCATCAGGCTGCCCACCGACGAGGTCTGGCCAAACGACACCAGCGAACCGTAATCGCGGTAGACGTAAGGCAGGTTCGACGGCGCCCTGCCCGCGGCCTGGTCCAGCAGGCGCGCCGCCAGGTAATCGGCTTGCTGGTGCGCGGCCTGGGCGCGCGGCGGCACCGGCTTGCCGTCGGCATCCTTGCAGAACGCGCAATCGCCCAGTCCATAGATGTAGGGGAACCCCGGCACCGACAGGTTGGCCTCGACTTCCAGCTGTCCCCCCTTCACTGTCGGCAGACCCAGCGTACCCAGCAATTCCGGCGCCTTGATGCCGGCCGCCCACACCACGATGTCGGCCGGGTAGCGCGCGCCTTCCTGCGTGGTGACGGTGTCGCCGGAAATCGCGGTGACCCGGGTGCCGGTCACCACGGCGATGGCGCGCTCATTGAGCAGCCGCAGCGCGGCGGCCGATACCCGTTCCGGCAGCGGCGCGAGGATGCGCGGCGAGCCTTCCAGCAGCGTGATGCGCACGTCGCGCATGGCTTCCAGGTGGCCGAAGCCATAGGCCGCATAGACGCCGCTGGCTTCGCGCAATTCCGCCGCCAGTTCCACGCCGGTGGCGCCGCCGCCGATGATGACGATATCGACACCCTGCGCGCCGGCGCCGCTGCTGCCGGGCGCAGGATCGGCTGGCGTGGCCACGCGGTCCGGCGCGGCGCCCTGCCCCTTGCGCAGCGCCGCCTTGGTCAGCAGTTTCAGCAACGTCAGACGGAAGCGCTCCGCGTCTTCGGTGGCGTTGAGGGAAATCGTGTGTTCGCGCGCGCCGGGCACGTTGAAGTAATTCGACGTGCTGCCGATCGCCAGTACCAGCGTCTCGAACGTGATGGTCCGCTGCGGCAGCACTTCCTCATGCTGCGCGGTGGCAATCGGCGCCACCGTCAGGGTTTTCGCGTGCGGGTCGAGCGCGGTCATCGGCCCATAGACAAAGGTAAAGCCATTGTCATGGGCCAGCATCTGGTACGACAACCCTTCCTGGTGAATGTCGAGTGTGCCGGCCGCCACTTCGTGCAGCGACGGCTTCCAGATGTGGTACAGGCGGCTGTCGACCAGCATCACCTGCTCAGGTCCAAATTGGCGGCCCAGCTTGCGGCCCAGCTTGCAGGCCAGCTCGAGTCCGCCGGCGCCGCCTCCTACGATGACGATTTTACTGTGCAATGGAACTCCTTTCGCACAGGCTTACATCACGGTTCAGTCCTTGCCATGCCCCTTGCCGTGGTGTTTGCCCTCGTGCTTGTTGTCGTGGCCGTGCCCGTGACCATTGCCGTGGCCATTGCCGTGGCCACCACCGTGGTCATAACCCGGACGGTCGTCGCGGTAGCGCGGCGCATATTCATTGGTATACCAGTCGTCGCGGACGAAATAGACTTTGCGGCCGCACGCGTTGTAGGCGGCGCAATGCTTCGACCATTTCTTTTCATGGCCGGGCGGCACGCGCAGGTACAGCGGCGCCTCGATGACGCGCACCGGACGCTGCACGATGACAGGTTCCGCATAAATCACGGGCGGCGGCGCCATGTTGCCGATATCGATACGGCCGTAAAAACCCGGCTGTCCCACGCTGATGGAGACGTTCTGTGCGCTGGCGGCTGCCGACACTGCCAGCAGGCTGGCTGCGATCAGGATCTTTTTCATAATAGTTATGTTTGGATTAACGATGTTGAACTGCGGTGCCATTGTATTATTTCCAGGACTCAACGTCTGTACGCCAGCGTACAAAGGCGATCAAAAGTTTGCGAGTGGCAATACTACGCCGGTAAACCATGCCCATTGCGGCGTCGCCCGGTTCAAGCCGCGCGCCACGCCCACGTCGACGGTCAATCGCGGATGCGGGCTGTAGGCGGCCGCCGCCAGCACCTGCGCGGTGGCCGGCGCGCCGCCGCGGCGCGTGCCGGACCACTCCATGGTAGCGCCCCATTGCGCATTGACCGGCGTGGAAAACGAGGCCGACAGCCCTGTTTGCACGCGGCCTTCGCCAGGGTCGCGCGCACCGATGCGGGTGGCATTGAGGTTGGCGTCCATGTGCACGGCGCCGATGTCGCGGCTGTAGATGCCGTTGACGGTGTAATCCAGCTTGCCGGAGCCGATGCCGGTCTTTGCGGTCGGCGCGCGGATGCCGGCTTCCAGCCCGTACGCTGCCCCCTCGCCCGCGGCCCAGGCCCGCTTCAGGGTCAAGGTGGTGTCGCCCAGGCCGCGCTCGCGCGCCATGCCGGGGCCGCGCTGCGACACCAGCGCCTCGCCGCCCAGCACCACGCCCCAGTCGGCGTCAAACGCGAGTTTCAGCGCATACGGCACGCTGGCGCGCCGCGTCCCATGGTCGCGCTGCCCCAGCCCGCCCACTTCCAGCTCCAGCTGGCCGGGGGCCGGCAATTGTGCGGGACTCGAGACTGAGGGACGGTACGGCGTGACGGGTGGCGCTTCATCGGCAAGGCAGGCGCCGGGAGACAGCAGGACCAGGGGGACCAGCGGCGGAATAAGCCGAAGAAGCGGAATCGGCGGGATAAGCAAGGCAGTCAGGTGTGCGGCGCGGCGCTGGCGCATAAAACCTCCTGTGTTGACCTGGATCATCACAGCCTAGCACGGCGGCGCGCCGCCTGGCACTATCCGAGCTGTCAACGGACAACTCCTACGTCTCCGGCGCAACGTGCAGTTGTCCTACTTCCTGTTCCAGCAACCGCACCGCCGCCTCCGACTGCGCAATCACCTTGCCGGCAATGCGCGAGCGCATTTGCTGGACGCGGCCGGCGGCTTCGGCTTCCAGCACGATCGGGGTCAGCACTTGCCGCGCCGATTCGTGGAACGCCACGGCCACCTGTTCCAGCTGCGCAATGTACGTGTTTTCCGCCTCTTTCAACCGCTTGCGCAGTTCCTCCTCGAAGGCGCGCCGTTTGTCGCGGATTTCCGAGCGCTTGCGCTTGCCAGCGTCGGCAAACCATTTGAAGGCGCCGGCCAGCAGCACGGCGCCGCCGACGAACGGCGCCACCGGGGCCACCACAGGCATGATGACGGCCATGCCAAACACATACGCCGCGGTGCCGGTGCCGGCGGCCGCCACCGCGCCGCCCATCAGCGTGATATTGGCCGCGGTTTCCGCCTTGTTGGCCAGCCGCGTGCCGATGCGCAGGCGCGGCATCAGCCGGGCCAGCGCCGCGTGGTGTTCGCGGTGGAAGACTGAGTTTTGCGACATGCGCATGTCGGACTGGAACAGCCGCAAGTCGTGGTTCAGCAAGTTCAGCGCTTCCTCGCGGCGCCGCACCACGCGGTCCAGGCGGCGCTCCATTTCCTGGCCAAACTGGTTGCGCCCGATGCTGTCCCAGACTTCGCCATCCTTCCACTGGTCCGAATTGAGGCGGTCCGTGATGGCCAGCTCGATGGCATTGCCCGCGTCGTGCACGGCGTCATCGATGTCTTGCCACAGCGTGGCGCGTTCATGGGCGATGCGGGCGTCGACCAGCGCCAGCCGCTGCTGCACCTGGCGTTTCAATTCCTGCGCGGCCGCCACCAGCGATTCGGCCTGCGCCGCCAGCGCGGCCTGGGTCTCGGCCTGTTCCTGGTACGCCAGCACGCCGGCTTCGATGGCAGCCACCGCGCGCTGCGCCTGCAGGCGCAACTGGTCAAGGTCGAGCTTGCCGGACTGGCAGCGGCGCGCACTGTCGATCAATTCCACGTTACCGGTCTGGCGCCCGAAATCGGCCACGGTATCGGCCAGCGAGCGGCCCTTGACCAGCTTGCGCGCCTGGTCGCCGATGTTGGCCAGCAGCTTGCGGTCGTCGTCGGATGGCAGGTCGGCCAGTTCGTCGGCGCGCAAGCGGATCCCGAGCGCCTTGGCCACCTTGCCCGCCAGGCTGCGCGCCTTGCCGTTTTGCAGGGCGATAAGCGGACGCAGCAGCGTGAACGCGCCTTCGCGCGCCTGCAGCTCCACGCCGGCCGCGCTGCGCGCCAGCGCCTGCAGCGCCCAGTCCACGCCGACGCCCGATTCAATGGCGTTCAAGACCAGCGCATTGAACACGGCGGACGCCTTGCCTTCGCCGGCCAGGTCCGTCACGGCGGCAAATTGCGCCAGGTTGGGCGCGCCATCGGCCGCGGCAATGGCGCCGACCGTGCGCGCCAGCGCGGACCCGAAACTGTGGTCGCTGGATAAATGTTCGTCCAGGCTGCGGACGTCGATCAAATGTTCGGGCTCCATGCTGTGCTCGCCTAGAAGTTGTCGGAAACATTATAGTTCCCGCGTTCCGGGCGCCCGAGCACTATTGCGGCGCGTCGGTCGACAGGAACAGGGTTTCCTTGATTTCCTCCATCACCACATAGCTCTTCGACTGCGCCGCGCCCGGCAATTGCAGCAGCATGTCGCCCAGCAGCTTGCGGTATTCCGCCATTTCGTGGATGCGCGCCTTGATCAGGTAATCGAAGTCGCCCGACACCAGGTGGCATTCCTGCACTTCGGGAATCCGCAGCACTTCGCGCCGGAATTGCTCGAACATCGACGCCGATTTCGTGTTCAGCGTGATTTCCACGAACACCAGCAATTTCGCCCCCAGCGCCGGCGCGCTGATGCGCGCGTGGTAACCGGTGATGACGCCGTCGCGCTCCATGCGCTTGACCCGTTCGATGGCCGGCGTGATCGACAGGCCCACCTGCTCGCTCAGGTCTTTCATCGAGATGCGTCCGTCGTCTTGCAGGATACGCAGGATCTTGCGGTCCAGCTTGTCCAGCGCACGGATCGATTCCTTTTGTGTTCGCATGAATTTTTCCTGTTTTTCCAAAAATATACAGTAACAAATACTAGTAAAACATAAATACCATAGCATCATCAACTAGAGCAACAAAGCACCACCTTATTGGGGAGACTTATGCGTATCGTTATTCTCGGCAGCGGCGTGATCGGCGTGACCAGCGCGTATTACCTGGCCAAGGCCGGCCACGACGTGACGGTCCTGGACCGCCAGGGCGCGTCGGCCCAGGAAACCAGTTTTGCCAACGCCGGCCAGATTTCGCCCGGCTACGCTTCCCCCTGGGCCGCACCGGGCATTCCGCTGAAGGCCATGAAATGGATGTTGCAGCGGCACGCGCCGCTGGCGATCCGCCCCGACGGCACGCTGTTCCAGCTGCAATGGATGTGGCAAATGCTGCAGAACTGCAATGCCGAGCGCTACGCCGTCAACAAGGAGCGCATGGTGCGCCTGGCCGAGTACAGCCGCGATTGCTTCAAGGCGCTGCGCGCCGCCACGGGCATCGAATACGAAGGCCGCCAGCAAGGCACGACCCAATTGTTCCGCACCCAGCAGCAGCTCGACGGCGCGGCCAAGGACATCGAAGTGCTGAAGGAAACCGGTGTACCGTTTGAATTGCTCACGCGCGACCAGCTGGTTCACGCGGAACCGGGCCTGGCCGCTTCCAAGGACCGCCTGGTGGGCGGCTTGCGCCTGCCGAACGACGAGACTGGCGATTGCCAGCTGTTCACCACGCGCCTGACCGCCATGGCGGAACAACTGGGCGTCAAGTTCCGCTACAACGTCAATATTGCCGGCCTGGCCATGGCGGGCGACGCCGTCAAGGGTGTCATGACCGACAGCGGCCTGGTGGAAGCCGACAGTTTCGTGGTGGCGCTGGGCGCCTACTCGACCCAACTGCTGGCCGATCTCGTGAAAATCCCCGTCTATCCGCTGAAGGGTTATTCCATCACGGTACCGATCGTCAATGCCGGCGCGGCCCCCACCTCGACCATCCTCGATGAAACCTACAAGATCGCCGTGACGCGCTTCGACGACCGCATCCGCGTGGGCGGCATGGCGGAAATCGCCGGCTTCGACAAGCGCCTGAACCCGCGCCGCCGCGAAACGCTGGAAATGGTGGTCAACGACCTGTTCCCCGGCGCCGGCGACACGGCCCAGGCCACGTTCTGGACCGGCCTGCGCCCGATGACGCCGGACGGCACCCCGGTGGTGGGCGCCACCCCGGTGCGCAACCTGTTCGTCAACACCGGCCACGGCACCCTGGGCTGGACCATGTCTTGCGGTTCCGCGCAATTGCTGGCCGACCTCATGTCGGCGCGCCGCCCCGCCATCAAGGCCGACGACCTGTCGGTCAGCCGCTACAGCGGCGAACGCCGTGCCGGCCGCCCGGAGCTGGCCAACGCCTGACGCCGCGCGCCCGGCGGCGGCCGATGTGCCGCCGCCACGCGCGGCCTGCGAGTTTGCCGACTTCCACAGACTTCCATTGTGGGAGCGCAAGGCCGTGCGTATAATTTTTTTTCATGAACAAACTCGAAGCTTATGGCCACATTGCCGCACTGGCAATCCGTGGCGACCTTGTCTTTCCCACCAGTGTGAATGCGGCGCTGCGCGTACAGCTGGCGCTGGACGATCCCGACTGCCCGGTCGAAGAAGCCATCCGCCTGGTGCTGCAGGAACCGCAACTGGCCGCGCGCACGGTGGCGCTGTCGAATTCCGCGATGTTCAACCGCACCAGCGGCCCGGAAGTGGTCAATGTGCGCTCGGCCATCATGCGCATCGGCTACCACAACCTGTTCGCGCTGGCGGCCGCCATGGTGGTGCGCTCGTTTGGCGCCAAGATTTCCAATCCCGACGTGCGCGCCAAGGCCGAACAATTGTGGCAACACACGGTGCACGTGGCGTGCCTGGCGCGCATCCTGTCGCGCGAAGTCACGGGCGCCAATCCCGACACCGCGCTGTTCGCGTCGATCGTGCATGAAGTCGGCAATTTCTACCTGCTGTCGCGCGCCGATGAATTCCCCGGCCTGCTCGACGACGATCCCGACAACTGGCAACCGGCCAGCGAGGAAATCATCACGCGCGAAGTATTGGCCAAGCTGAACATCCCGGAAGCGGTCAGCAACGCGATCCAGAACCTGCGCGACGGCTTCCTGCAAATTCCGCCGGAAACCCTGCTCGATACGCTGATCCTGGCCAACCAGCTGGCGCCGGTGGCGTCGCCGATGGCGCCGCCACCGCGCGAATTGCCGCCGCAGGGCGAATCCGTGATCGACCTGTTCATCGATGAAGACATGATGGAACACATCCTGGCCGAAGCCGAACGCGATGCGGCCGCGATGAACGCGGCGCTGCTGGTCTAGCTTCAGCGGTCCTGCGGGGCATCCGGCGGACGCGGCATGAAGCGCAGCGGCTGCGCTTCGGCCGCCGTTCGCGGGCGCGGCAGCAGGCGCGCCAGCGTCAGGCCGTCCAGCACGCGCAGGTAGGCGTCGGTCGCTTCCTGCAATTTCGCCTTCAGGTAGCAGTGGCTGTCGAGCACGCACGCGTTGTGCTCGGTGTCGAAGCACTCGGCCATGAAGAAATCCGTCTCGCTCTGGCGCACCACGGCGCCGATGTTGATGTCTTCCGGCTCCTTGCCGAGCCGCAGGCCGCCATTGCGCCCGCGTACGGTTTCCACCAGTCCGGTCACGCCCAGCTGGTGGATCACCTTGGTCAAGTGGTTTTTCGAGATATTGTGCAAGTCCGCGATGTCCTGGATCGTCACGAGGCGATCGCGGTTCATCCCCAGGTAAATCAGGGAGCGCAGCGTGTAATCGGTAAACGAGGTGAGTCTCATTGCATTGCGGGCGGCGCCGCCAGGCGCCGCCGGTCCTTGGTTGTTGGCGTCAGCGTCGCGCGAGCGGGTTCGGCGTCGGCTCCCCTACCTTGTGCAACAAGTTGCGGTCCAGGTGATGGAACGGCTCGTTTTCCTTGCCGCGGATGAGCATCACCGTATCTTCTTCATAACCCCAGGTGCCGTCATCGTTGACGGTGACCTTGATGCGGTATTCCACCGTCTTGAAACCATACTCGAGGAACGGGTTGGAGCGGATGCCGTAGGTATCCGACTCGCGCCGCGCCACCAGTTCGAACGTCTTGTCACCGGGTTGCGCCTGGCCCGACGCCATTGCGATCTGGCCGCGCGGAATCGCCAGCGTCTGGATCACGGTGCCGGTGGCCGGTTCCCACAGCCAGTAGCCGACCTGTTCGTGGTAAGTCTTCACCTGGTCCGGCTTGGTAATGAAAATCACGTAGCGCAAGCCGTAGAACAGTTGCGGGCCGTTGGTGACCGGGTCGATCGGCTGCAATTCGATGCGTTCGACGTAAGCCTGCTTGCGGGGGCCATCCTTTTTCGGCTTGATATCGAGGCCGCGCGCGCCTTCCCACACACCGGCCATGGGTGTCAGCGGCCCCAGGTTCGCCAGCGTGTCGACGTCGACGTCGGACGGCTCGGTATAGATATCGTCGGAAAATTCATTCATGGCAATCGGGCATCACGTTTAGAAGTTGCAGTACGTCCATTTTAATGCAAGCCGCCGCGCCCTGCCCGTGATTTGGCGGCCTGCGCCGGCCCGCTCACGCCAGGCTCCATTCCTCGTGGTCGGCGTCGGCCTGCCCTTCCAGCATGCCCTGGATCAGTTCCGGCGTCACCGGGCGGCTGAACAGGTATCCCTGCATGTCATGACAGCCGCTCTCGTGCAGGAAGCTGCGCTGCTGCGCGGTTTCCACGCCTTCGGCAATCACGCGCAACTGCAACTGGTGCGACAGTGAAATGATGGCGCGCGCAATGGCCTGGTCATCGCTGTTGGTGTCGAGGTCGCGCACGAACGACTTGTCGATTTTCAGGCTGCTGATCGGGAACGATTTCAGCGCCGCCAGGCTGGAATAGCCGGTGCCGAAATCATCGATGGACAGGGAAATGCCCATGGCCTTCAACTCCCGCATTTTCGCCACCGATTGCTGCAGGTCGCGCATGATCAGGCTTTCCGTGACTTCCAGCTCCAGCCAGCGCGGCTCCAGGCCGGAAATTTCCAGCGCGCGCCGCACCCGCGCCACCAGGCGCGCATCGTCGAACTGGCGCGCCGACACGTTGACGGATATCGTGATCGGCGCCAGGCCCAGGTCTTGCCACGCGCGGCCCTGGCGGCACGCGGTCAGCAATACCCATTCGCCGATCGCGACAATGGCGCCGCATTCCTCGGCCAGCGGGATGAACTGGTCCGGCGGGATCATGCCGCGCTCCGGATGGCGCCAGCGCAGCAGCGCTTCCACGCCGAACACGCGGCCGGTTTCCAGCCGCACTTTCGGCTGGTATTGCACCTGGAACTGTTCGCCGTGCAGCGCGGTGCGCAAGCCTTCCATCAGCGCCAGCTTTTCTTCCAGGCTGGCGTTCATTTCCTGCGTATAGAATTGCACATTGTTCTTGCCGGTATCCTTGGCCCGGTACATGGCCGAATCCGCGTTCATCAGCAGGGTATCCGGGTCGCAGCCGTCGCGCGGATACATGGCCACGCCGATGCTGCAGCTGACCTGCACCGGCTGGCCGTCCAGCACCACCGGGCGCACCACGGCTTCGCGTATCTTGTCGAGCAAGACCATCAGCGCCCCTTCGCTGTCATGCTGTTCCGGCAGCACCAGCACGAATTCGTCGCCGCCGAAGCGGCCTACAGTATCGTGGCGGCGCACGCAGCCCACCATGCGCGAGGCGACTTCCTTCAGCAATTCATCGCCGGCCGTATGGCCCAGGCCATCGTTGACCAGCTTGAAACTGTCCAGGTCGATGAACGCCACCGCGACTTCGCGGTCGTTGCGCTCGCCATGCAGGATGGCCTGGCGCAGGCGGTCTTCGATCAGGCTGCGGTTGGGCAGGCCGGTCAGGGTGTCGTGGTGCGCCATGTGCACAATGCGTTCCTCGGCCAGCTTGCGCTCGCTGATGTCGCGCACGATGGCCACCACGCCGTCGGCCACCGCCACCACTTGCCAGTGCAGCCAGCGCGCATGCAGTTGCGGCATGGTGTTGTGCAATTCTTCCTCGTATATGCCGCCTTTGCACATGATGCGCACCAGTTCGGCAAAAATCCCGTTATGGCGGGCTTGCGGCAGCCATTCGGTCAGGGTCATGTTCTGCAACTGTTCGCGCGGCAGGCCGGTGAGTTTTTCCGCACGCCGGTTGGTCGAATCGATGCGGAAATCCACCACGGCGCCCTTGCGGTCGCGCACGCCGCGCAACACGAAAAACGCATCCATGTTGGCTTCCGACGCGGCGGCATAGGTTTCATTGGCGCGGCGGATGCGGCGGCGCGCCCGCGCGCCCTGCCAGGCCCAGTACCATGCCAGCGACGCCAGCACCACCAGCACGGCGCTGGCCACGCCGGCTTCGGCCAGGCTGTTGCGGCGGCGCTGTTCGAATTGCGCCATCTGCTCGCGCTCCGACAGCCCGGCCAGCGCCAGCAGCGGAAAGCCCTGCAACTGCCGCGCCGTCGCGTAGCGCGTCACGCCATCCCACGAATGCACGGCCGGCGTGCCGGTTTCCGCGCGCACGTCGAGCTGGTCGCCCCATGCCACCTTGTCGCCGGTGCGCAGCGCGCGCACCACGCCATCGTTGCCGACCAGCGCCAGCACGCCCTGCTCGCCCTGGCGGCGGCGTTCATAGCCGGCCGTGAAATAGCCGGGATCGACTTCGATCACGGCCACGCCGGCAAAGGCGCCGTCGGCGTCCTGGATGCGGCGCGTGAAGGCCAGGCGCGGATCGCCGCTGGCGTCGTCCAGCGCGGTTTCCCCGACGCGCACGTCCTGCCCCGGCTGTTCGCGGTGGATGCGGAAATACGGCTGGTTCGCCACCGACAGGGCGCGCGCGGCGGCCGGATGGCGCGCCACGATATGTCCCTGTGCATCGGCAATGCTGACCGTGAAGACAAAGCCGGACGGCAGCAAGCCGTGGCCGTTCAATTCGGCCAGCGCGCCCGCCGCTCCCTTGCGCTCGACCGCATAGGCCACCACCCGCAGCGCCTGCTCGATACCGCCGAGGTTGCGCGACACCTGCGCTTCATACGTGTCGGCCAGCTCTTGCACGGAATCGGCGGCGCCGGCGCGGGCGGCCTGCCGTTCGATGTCGATGAAGTGGAACGTGAACGCCCAGATCGCACCGAGCAACAGCGCCATCGTCAGCGGCAATGTCACATAGGTTTCCAGCGCCAGGCGCATCCATCTACGGTGCACGGGCAAGCCGCGCGTTCTCTGCCCAGCCTCCATCAGCGGACCACCGTGGTGAAGCGCGCATGGCGGACGGCATAGACGGCGTGGGCAGCATTGGCGCCGGGCGCGGCATGGGTGGCATGCGGCGTGGCGCCCGGGCGGGCGGGAACGGTGCGACGGTCGGGACGGGCGGTTCGAGGCATGGCTATAGGTATCCGATGGGACGCGCGCGTGCACCTTGACAGCGTGGAACCGGGCGCAAACCACGCACTGTAAATCAATTGCTAGTAACTGTCGATTAATTTCTTAATTTCACTATCCATTTCTATTATGGAAACATAAATGTGATCATAATCATAAAAAAAGCAAGGCCGCAGCCTTGCTTTTTCATGGTGAGACTTGCGGACGGGCCGCAAGTCCGCTGGCGCCGGATTACTTCGACGCCAGGATACCGCCCTGGCCCGCCCCGCCCGTGAGGGCCTTCAGGCGCAGGTCGCTGTCGGCCCCGGCCAGGTCCGGCGCGCCGTTGAGCTTGGTCGCGTCGAACTGGTTGATGGCAGCCGCCAGGTGCGCCACGCTGTTGCTGACGCTGCCGTTGCCACCGGCGTCGAGTGCCGGCACCGCACCGGTGGCCGGCGCCGCGCTGGCGAACGACGACATCGACTGCACCAGGCCGTTGACGTTGCCGCGCAAACCAGCCGCGTCGGCGTTGCCGCCCACGTTGCGGCCGGCGAACCAGACGTCGGCCGCCGCGTGGCTCTGGCCGTCGGCGGTTTCATACGTCGACGTCAAGCCCACCAGGTTGCCGTTGTTCATCTCGCCACCGGCCTTGGCGTCCAGGTTCAGGCTCGTGATGTTCAGGTCAGCCAGCGACTTGAGTTCGCTTGCCGAGCTGACACCGTCGGCATTGCCGTCGACCCAGACGCGCAGGTCGCCGAAGCCGGCATCGGCGCTGGTCAGCTTGCCGTCGCCATTGGTGTCGAGTTCCGCCATGGCCTGGTAGCCATTCGCCGCCTTCGCACCGTTGGCCAGCGTGGTGCCGGAACCGAACAGTTCGGAGCCATCGTCAATGGAGCCATTGCCGTTGCGGTCCATGGCCAGCAAGCCGTCGCCACCGCCCACCCAGCCGGTGCCCGCCTTGTGGCCGGTCGCCAGCAAGTCGAACTGCACGCCGGCGCTGAAGGCCAGGGTTTCAATGCCATTGCCGTTCAGGTCCAGCACGATCGGCGTGTAGGCCGCCGCCAGCGCGTTGGACTGGTCGGTGTTCAGGCCGGCCGTCTGCAGCGTGGTCAGCGCGGCGATCTGCGCGGTGGCCATGGTCGACAACTGATACGTCGTGAGACCGGCGAACTGCTCGGAATTCAAGCCGCGGATGGTTGCCGTCTTCAGCGCCACCACGTCGTTGGTTTCCAGCGCCGACACTTGCAGCGTGGTCAGGCCGGTCACCTGCTTGCTCGACAGCGCGGCAAACTGCTGGGTCGTCATCGCCACCAGCTGGTCGGTGGTCAGGCCCGTGATTTGCAGCGTGGTCAGCGAAGCCACGACCGACGACTTGATGGCGGCAATGTCTTCGTCATCCATCTTCGTCAACTGCGCCGAGGTCAAGCCGGCCACTTGCAGCGTGCTCAGCGCGGCAACCTGGATCGAGTCCATGGCCACCAGCTGGTCCGTCGTCAACGCGGCAATCTGCGTCGATTTCAGCCCGGCCAGGGCATTGGTCTTGATGGCGGCCACGTCTTCGGTACCCAGCGCCGCCACCAGGTCGGTGCCCAGCGCGGCCAGTTGCAGCGAATTGAGCGCGGCAACCTGGGTGTCGCTCAGCGCCGCGGCCTGGCTGGTGTTCAGGCTGGACATCACGGACGTGCTCAGGGCGGTGACTTGCTGCGACGTCAGCTGGCCCAGTTGCGCGGTCGTGATGGCGGAAACCTGGCTGGACTTCAATGCGCCGATGACCGAGGTCTTCAGCGTATCAATGTCGTCGGTGGCAATCGCGCCGATCGTGTCGGTGGTCAGCGCGGCAAATTGCGCGCTGGTCAAGCCGGCCAGTTGCAGGCTGTTCAGGATCGACAGCTGGTTCGACGACAGGCCGGTCGCCACTTGTTTGGTGCTCAGGGCGGCGATCTGTTGCGACGTCAGCGCGTCGATCTGGTCGGTGGAAATACCGGCCATCTGCAACGTCGTCAGGGACGAGATCACGGACGTCTTGATGGCGGCCAGGTCGTCCTCTTCCATCGCACGGATTTGCAGCGAGCTCAAACCGGCCAGCTGCACCGAACTCAGGCTGTACACCTGCATGGTGCCCAGGCCCACCACCTGGTCGGTGGTCAGCGCGCCCACTTGCGTGGACTTCAGGCCGGCCAGCGCGTTGGTCTTGATCGCGGCCACGTCGTTGGTACCCAGCGCGGCCACCGAATCGGTCTGCAGCGCGGCCAGTTGCAGCGACGTCAGCGCCGCCACCTGGTCGTCGCTCAGCGCGGCGGCCTGCATGGTATTCAGCGTGCTGATGACGGACGTGGTCAGCGCGGCAATTTGCAGCGACGTCAGTTCGCTCAATTGCGGCGTGGTCAGCGCCGACACTTGCGTGGACTTCAGGGCCGCAATCACCGAGGTTTTCAGCGAGCCGATGGCGTCGGTGGCAATCGCGCCAATGGTGTCGGTGGTCAGCGACGCGAATTGCGCGCTGGTCAGGCCGGCCAGCTGGACGCTGTTCAGCAGCGACAGCTGGTTGGAGTTCAGCCCGGTCGAGACTTGTTTGGTCGACAGCGCGCCGATCTGTTGCGACGTCAGCGCGTCGATCTGGTCGGTGGAAATACCGGCCATCTGCAACGTCGTCAGCGACGAGATCACGCTGGTCTTGATGGCGGCCAGGTCATCTTCTTCCATCGCGCGGATTTGCAGCGAGCTCAAGCCGGCCAGTTGCACCGAGCTCAGGCTTGCCACCTGCGTGGTGCCCAGGGCCACCACCTGGTCGGAGGTCAAGGCGCCCAGCTGGGTCGATTTCAAGCCCGCCAGCGCATTGGTCTTGATGGCGGCCACGTCTTCCGTGCCCAGCGCGGCCACGGTATCGGTGCCCAGCGCAGCCAGTTGCAGCGAGGTCAGCGCCGCCACCTGGTCATCGCTCAGCGACGCCGCCTGCAGCGTATTCAATGCACCCACCACGGCCGTGCTGAGCGACGCGACCTGCTGCGACGTCAATTCGCTCAACTGCGGGGTGGTCAGCGCCGAGACCTGGCTCGACTTCAGCGACGACACGACCGAGGTCTTCAGTGCGCTGATGGCGTCGGTGGCGATGGCGCCGATGGTGTCGGTGGTCAGCGACGAGAATTGCGCGCTGGTCAGGCCGGACAGTTGCAGGCTGTTCAGTACCGACAACTGGTTGGAATTCAAGCCGGTGGCCACTTGTTTGGTGGTCATGGCGGCAATCTGCTGCGACGTCAGCGCGTCGATCTTATCAGTAGTCAAGCCCGCCATTTGCAGCGTGCTCAGCGACGAAATCACCGTGGTCTTGATGGCGGCCAGGTCGGCTTCTTCCATGCCGGCGATCTGCAGCGACGTCAGTCCCGCCACTTGCGTGGTGTTCAGGCTGGCTACCTGCAGGGTGCTGAGGTTTTCCACCTGGTTGGTGGTCAGCGCGGCCACTTGGTTGGACTTCAAGCCGGCCAGCACCGTGGTCGACAGCGATTCGATATTGTCGGTGTTCAGGGCGGCAATGGAATCCGTGTTCAGTGCGCCCAGTTGCGTGGACTTCAGGGCCGAGACCTGGTACGTGTCCAGGGCGGCAATGTCGGTGGTGTTGAAGCTGGTAGCCAGCTGCAGGGTGGTCAGCGCCGCCACTTGCGCAGTGGTCAGGACACTGACGTGGTTCGACGTCAGCGCGTCGACCTGGCTGGTGGACATGGCGGCCAGCGCCGAGGTTTTCAGGCCGGCCAGTGTATCCGTGGCCAGCGCGATGATTTCGTCGGTGGTCAGCGCGCGCGCCTGCAGCGTGGTCAGGCCGCCGAGCTGGTACGACGACAGCGCCGCCACCTGGTAAGTCGACAGGCCGGCCGCCACCTGGGCAGTCGACAGGTAACCCACTTGCGTGGACGTCAGCGCCACGACCTGGTCGGTCGTCAGCGCACCGAGCTTTTCCGTACCCAGGGCAGCGATGTCATCCGACGTCAGCTTGGCGACGGTGGCGGTGCTTAGGGAAGCAACCTGCAGGGTGTTCAGTAATGAAATAATGCTAGCCACTTCCATTCTCCTTGTGAAAGACACCGCGCAGTACGGCGACGCATTTGCCGGCCATCGCCACAAACACGAATTCATTCAATTGATACAAGCGGCAAGGCACACACCTTGCCGCCACGGGGGACAGGGCGGAACTGGCCCGCCCTCCCCGGCCTTACTTCGACGCCAGGATGCCGCCCTGGCCAGCGCTCGAAGACAGGGACTTCAGGCGCAGGTCGCTGTCGGTGGCGGCCAGGTCGGCAGCTCCGTTCAGCTTGGTTGCGTCGTACTGGTTGATGGCTGCCGCCAGGGTCGCCACGCTGTTGCTGACTCCGCCGTTGCCATCGAGCGCCAGCGCGCCGCCCGTTGCCGGGGTGGCCCCACTGTCGAACGATGCCATCGACTGCACCAGGCCGCCGACATTGCCGCGCAGGTCCGCCGCGCCCGGCGTGACGTTACTGCCGGCGAACCAGACGTCGGCTGCCGCATGGGTCTGGCCGTCGGCGGTTTCATACGTCGACGTCATGCCCACGATGTTGCCGTTGTTCAGCGATACATCGGCCTTGCCATTCAAGTTCACCTTGGCGATGTTCAAGTCCGCCAGCGACTTCAGTTCGCCCGCATCGCTGACACCGTCGGCATTGCCATCCACCCACACGCGCAGGTCGCCGAAGGCGGCGTCCGCACTGGTGATGGCGCCGTCGCCGTTGCTGTCCAGCTCAGCCAGGGCTTCGTAACCGTTGCCGGCTTTCTGGCCGTTGGCCAGCGTGGTGCCCGAGCCGAACAGTTCAGTGCCATCGTCGATGGAACCGTTGCCGTTGCGGTCCAGGGCCAGCAAGCCGTCGCCGCCGCCCACCCAGCCGGTGCCGACCTTGGTGCCGGAACCGGTCATATCGAACTGCACCGCGGCGCTGTACGACAGGGTTTCGATACCGTTGCCGTTCAAGTCCAGCACCAGCGGCGTGTACAGCACGGACTGGAAGGCGCCGAGCTGGGCGCTGCTCAAGCCCGCCACCTGCAGCGACGTGATGGCGCACACCTGCGTGCTGTTCAGCGTGGCAATCTGCAACGTGGACAGGCCGCTGATCTGCGTCGAGGTCAGGCTGCGGATCGCATTGGTCTTCAATGCCGCGATGTCGCTGGTCTCGATGGCCGCCAGTTGCAGGGTCGACAGGCCGGCCAGCGAGGACAGCGCGCTGAACTGGCTGGTCGTCATGGCCACCATCTGGTCGGTGGTCAAGCCCACCACTTGCGTGGAAGACAGGCCCGCCACCACACTGGTCGACAGCGCCGCCACGTCGGCCACCTGCATGGCCGCCAGGGTCTGCGTGCTGACACCGGCAAACTGGCTGCTGGTCAGCGCCGCCACCTGGTTGGTGGCCAGCGCCACCATCTGGTCGCTGGTCAGCGCGGCAATCTGGGTCGACTTCAGGCCGGCAATGGTGCTGGTCTTCAGGCCGGACAGTTCCGCCGTGGCCACCGCGGCCAGCGCATTGGTCGACAGCGCGGCAATCTGCGCCGACGAAATCGCCGCCAGCTGGTCGTCATCGAGGCCGGCCACCTGTACGCTGTTGAGCGTGCCCATGGCCGCGGTGCTCAGCGCGCCGATCTGCGTGCTGGTCAGTTCCTGCAATTGCGACGACGTCAGCGCGGCCACATGGTCGGTCTTCAGCGAGGCAATCACATTGGTCTTCAGGCCAATAATGTCCGTGGTTTCAATGGCTTTCACGGTGGCGGCGGCCAGGGCCGAGAACTGCGCCGTGGACAACGCGCTCAATTGCGCCGAGTTCAAGGCTGCAATCTGCACCGACGTGATGCCGCTGCCCACTTGCAGCGTGGTCATGGCGCCGAGCTGCACCGACGTCAGCGCGTCGATATGGTCGGTCGTGATGGCGCCGATCTGCAGCGTGTTCAAGCCCGTGATGGCGCTCGACTTGATGGCGGCCAGGTCGGTTTCTTCCATGTTCGCCACTTGCGCCGTGTTCAGGCCGGCCAGTTGCGCCGACGTCAGCGCGGCTGCCTGCAGGGTCGACAGGCCCACCACTTGCGCGGTCGTCAAGCCGGCCACCTGGGTGGACTTCAGGCCGCCCAGCGCGGTGGTGGTAATCGCCGCGATGTCTTCCGTGCCGAATGCCGCCAGCACGTCGGTGGCCAGCGCCGCCACCTGCACCGACGACAGCGCCGCCACCTGGGTGTCGCTGAGCGCGTAACCCTGCATGGTCGACAGGCTGGCCAGCACGGTCGACGGCAGCGCCGCGATCTGCGTGGTGGTCAGTTGCGCGATCTGCGGCGTGGTCAAGCCCGCCACCTGCGACGATTTCAGCGCCGCGATGACATTGGTCTTGATGGTGTCGATGTCGGCGGTGGCAATCGCGCCAATCGCCGCGGTGTTCAGCACGCCGAACTGCGCGGTGGTCAGGGCGCCCAGTTGCGCGCTGTTCAGCACGGCAATCTGCAGCGAGTTCAGGCCGGCCGACACTTGCAGCGTGGTCAGGGCGCCGATCTGCAGCGAGGTCAGCGCATCGACCTGGCTGGTGGCGATCGCGCCGATCTGGGTCGTCGTCAGCGCGGCAATCACGTTGGTCTTGACGGCCGACAGGTCGGCATCTTCCAGCGCCGCCACGCCCCCCGTGGTCAGTCCGATCAGCTGCGACGACGCCATGTTCGCCACTTGCGCGGTGGTCAGCGCCACCACCTGTTCGGTGCCCATGCCGGCCAGCTGGCTCGACTTCAGGCCCGCCAGCGCGGTGGTCTTGATGGCGGCAATGTCTTCCGTGCCGAACGCGGCCAGCACGTTGGTGGCCAGCGCGGCCAGCTGCACCGACGACAGCGCGGCCACTTGCGTGTCGCTCAGCGCAAAGCCCTGCAGCGTGGTCAGCGCGCCCAGCGAAGAGCTCGACAGCGCGCCGATCTGCGTGCTCGACAGTTGCGCGATCTGTGGCGTGGTCAGGCCGGCAATCTGCGTGGACTTCAGCGCGCCGATCACGGCCGTGGTCAGCGTATCGACGTCGGCCGTGGCAATCGCGGCAATCACGTCGGTGGCCAGCACGCCGAACTGCGTGCTGGTCAGGCCGCCCAGCTGTACGCTGGTCAGCGCGGCCATCTGTACCGAGGTCAGGCCGGTCGACACTTGCATCGTGGTCAATGCCGCCACTTGCGCCGAGGTCAGCGCATCGACCTGGTTGGTGCCGATCGCGGCGAACTGCGCCGTGGTCAGGGCGGAAATCACGTTGGTCTTGATGACGGCCAGGTCGGCGTCTTCCATCTTCGCCACGTTGGCGGTGGACAGCCCCACCAGCTGCGCCGAGGTCAGTGCGGCCACCTGCAGGGTGGACAGGCCGACCACCTGGTCGGACGTCAGGCCGGCAACCTGGCTCGACTTCAGGCCGGCCAGCGCGGTGGTGGTGATGGCCGCGATGTCATCGGTGCCGAACACCGACAGCACGTCGGTGGCCAGCGCGCTCAATTGCGCCGACGTCATGGCCGCCACTTGCGTATTGCTCAATGCGAAGCCTTGCAGGGTCGACAGGCTGGCCAGCACGGTCGACGGCAGCGCCGCGATCTGCGTGGTGGTCAGTTGCGCGATCTGCGGCGTGGACAGGCCTGCCACCTGCGACGATTTCAGCGCCGCGATCACGGTGGTCTTGAGGGTGTCGATGTCGGCGGTGGCAATCGCGCCGATCGCCGCCGAGTTCAGCACGCCGAATTGCGCGGTGGTCAGGGCGCCCAG
>CBIHOX010000069.1:0-28108 GCA_966211685.1 uncultured Pseudoduganella sp. | reverse complement strand
CGGTCCACCAGTTGCGCAGGTTGCCGTCGCCGTCGTACTGCGAACCCTGGTCGTCAAAACCGTGGCTGATTTCGTGGCCGATCACGGCGCCGATGCCGCCGTAGTTGACCGCGTCGTCGGCATTGGCGTCGAAGAACGGCGGCTGCAGGATCGCGGCCGGGAACACGATTTCATTCATTTCCGGGTTGTAGTACGCATTGATCGTCTGCGGCGTCATGCCCCATTCCTCGCGGTCGATCGGCTTGCCCAGCTTGTTGATTTCCTTGTTGAAGTCCGCAACGTTGGAACGCTGCACGTTGCCCAGCAAGTCATCCTTGGCCACCACCAGCGCCGAGTAATCGCGCCATTTGTTCGGGTAACCGATCTTGGTGGTGAACTTGGCCAGCTTGGCTTGCGCTTCCTTCTTGGTGGCCGGGCTCATCCAGTCCAGCTTGTCGATCGACTGCTTGTAGGCCGCCATCAGGTTTTTCACCAGCGCTTCCATGCGCGCCTTGCGCTCGGCCGGGAAATGCTGTTCCACGTACAGCTTGCCCAGGGTTTCACCGAGCGCGCCTTCCACGGTCGCCACGCCGCGCTTCCAGCGTGGCCGCATTTCCTTGGCGCCCGACAGCGTGGTGCCGTAGAACGCGAAGTTTTCATCCACGAACGACTTCGACAGGTATGGCGCATAGGCGCGGATGGTTTGCCACGTGAAGTAGGCTTTCCAGGCGTCCAGCGGGGTGGCGGCCAGCAGGTCGGACACGCCCTTCAGGTACGACGGCTGGCTGACGATCACGTAATCGACCTTGCCCGTCACGCCCAGGCCCGCCAGGTAGGGGGTCCAGTCGAAGTTCGGGGTCAGTTCGCCCAGCTTGGCGATCTCGAATTTGTTGTAGGCCTTGACCGGGTCGCGCAATTCCACCGGCGTCCACTGCACCTTGGCCAGTTCGGTTTCCAGCGCCACGATGGTTTTCGCCTTGGCGGCGGCATCCTTGTCGCCGGCCAGGGTCAGCATGGCGGCCACGTGCTGTTCATACCTGGCCAGGATATCGGCCAGGCGCGCATCGTCCTTTTTCAAGTAGTAATCGCGCTCAGGCAGGCCCAGGCCGCTCTGGAAGAAGTCCACCACGTATTTGGTGGAATCCTTGTTGTCCTGGTGGACGCCGGCCGCGAACGGCGCGGCGGTGCCGACCTTGGCGAAGTGCGCCATCAGGGCCGGGATCTGCTTCTTGTCCTGCAGGGAGGCGATCTGCGCCAGCTGGCCGTTCAGCGGCGTGACGCCCAGCTGTTCCAGTTTGGCTTCATCCATGAAGCTGGCGTAGAAGTCGCCGATGCGCTGCGCATCCGCGCCGGCCTTCGGGTTGGCGGCGGCTTGCTCGATGATGGCGCGCAATTGCGGCTGCGTGTCTTCATGCAGCTTCACGAACGAACCCCAGCTCGACTTGTCGGCCGGGATTTCCGTCGTGGCCAGCCACTTGCCGCTCAGGTGGGTGAAGAAGTCGTCCTGCGCGCGGACGGCGGGATCGATGTATTCGATGGCGATGCCGGAAGTCGGCTTGGCCATGGTTTTCGCGGCGGCGGCGCCGGCCGCGCCGGCTTGGCCGGTGGCGGTTGCCAGCAGGGCCAGGGTCAATGCACTGAGCAGATGTCGATTCACAGGTGATGTCCTTCGTATAGTAGTCGTACCGGCTTGTGGCCGGGGTCAAACTGTAGCACAGCGGGAAGACACAAACATATCAAGAAAGCATGGGCGTGGCCTTTTTGCCGCAGCGGCCGGTGTTAATTGATTTGCCGGACAATTTCGTCGACGTGGGTAAACATGGTCGGGTTTTCCTGGTGGCAGTGGGCCAATTCCGCCGCGTTGCGTTCCTGCTCGCGCCGCGCGTTGCCCGGCTCCAGCCATCGGCCCGGCATGCCCGCGTTCGCGGCCTGGTCCGGTCCCGCCATGATCTGGCTTAGCATCACGTCACCCAGCTCTTTCTTGAAATGGCCGGCTTCCCAATACCACCGGGTACGGCTCCTCATATCGCCGGGCTCGGGAATGGGCTCGCAACTGAACGCGTGATACCCGCTGAAATCAATCACCGTGAAGCGGGCCGCGGGGTAGGCGCGGCGTGCGTCCGCCACATGCGCCAGTACCGCATCCTTCCATTGGTCGAAGGCGGGCGCCAGCCCGGCACGCTCGAACAGGGCCAGGATTTGCGCATGGTAAGGATAAATCACCAGGCGCAGGTCCGCGCCGCCCTCCCCGCTGATCTTCAGCATCTGGTCCAGCTCCGCCAGGCGCTCATCGCGCAGTCCCGGCTTCAGGCGTTGCAGATAAACCTTGGCGTATTCCCTGGCGCGCTGGTCGAAGATGCGGAAATGGCCTTCGTTGCGGACATGGCCGTTATATTCCAGCAGCGGGTTAAACCCCTGCGGCGAAATGGTCGCGGCTTCGCTGTCGCGCTGGATGCGCAGGGTCTCGATGGCGTCGGCCAGGGTTTGCAGCGAAAACAGCGTATCGAAGCGCCACAGCAGCGGATACCAGCCGCTGGCGCGCGCCAGCGCTTCCGCTCCCGGCGCCGTATGCTTGCGCTGCGCCACGAAGTCCAGGAATTCGATCCCCAGGATGACGGTGCGCGGTTTCACGCCGGCCTGCTGCAGCGCCTCGAGCTGGCGCACCGAGGCGCCGATGGCCACGCCGGGCACGGCCAGGTTATAGGCCGGACGGCCGCCGGCCAGGCGGCTCACGGTTTGCGGATCGAAACCGATTTCCGCGCGCGAATTGCCGACGATGACGACTTCCGGCTGCATCGCCTTCGCATGCGCCACCTTGATGTCTTCCTGGTAGCGCGTCAGGCCCGGCTTGACGCTGTTGAAACCGGGCTTGGTGAAGACACCATACAAGCCGTACGGATCGACCAGCACGACAAAGGCCAGCACCGCGGCAATGCCGCCGAACAGCCAGGCGCCTGCGCGCCACAGGTATCGCTGGAATTGCGGACTATTTTCTGTCATCGCTTAGAACTGGAAATAAAGGAAATCGCTGGGGCGGTTCAACGCCAGCAGGCCGGCCAGCAGCAGGACCGACGTCGCCGCGGCCCAGCCGTGGGAAGGACGCCATTGCAGGCGGCCGCGCAGCCATCCCTCGCGCTGCGCTCCGGCACGATCGTCAAAGTCCAGCGCGGGCTGGAACTTGCGCATGATTTCCTGGGTATTGGGCATGAAGAACGCCACGCACGCCGCCGCCATCACCCAGCCCCAGGTTTTCACGAATTGCGTCCCGCCCCCCAGGCTGCTGGTGACGCCGGCATGTTCCAGCCAGGTCATGGCGGCGCCCAGCCTGGCCATGACCATGCCCGGCAGCGCCACGCCATATTCGCCGCCCATGCCGCGCAAGACCGTCAACGCGGAATCCAGCGTGGTGGCGCGGAAGAACACCCATGCGCAGGTCACCGCGATGAAGGTCAGCAGCCAGGCCACCGCTTTCCACGCCGTGCTGCGCAGCGGGAAGCCCAGGCGCTGCGCCAGGGCGCTCCACGTATGGTTGATCACCAGGTAGAGGCCATGCAGGGCGCCCCAGATGACGAAATTCCAGCCGGCGCCGTGCCACAGCCCGCCCAGCACCATGGTGGCCATCAGGTTGAACTGGCGGCGCCATGCGCCGTGCCGGTTGCCTCCCAGCGGGATATACAGGTAATCGCGCAGGAAGCGCGACAGCGTCATGTGCCAGCGGCGCCAGAATTCGGAAATATTGAGGGACTTGTAGGGCGAATTGAAATTCAGCGGCAGGCGCACGCCCAGCATGCGCGACAGGCCGATCGCCATGTCCGAGTAGCCGGAAAAGTCGAAATACAGCTGGAACGTGTAGGCCAGCACCCCGCCCCAGGCCACCAGCAGGGTCGGCGCCTCGCCCTGGTCGAACAAGGCATTGGCATACGGCGCGAGGTTATCGGCCAGCAGCACTTTCTTGGCCAGGCCCAGCGCGAAAATCGTGCCGCCCACCGCGAAATTGCGCGCATGCGGCCGGTAATTTTCCGGCTGCGCGAATTGCGGCATCATTTCCTTGTGATGCAGCACCGGCCCGGCCACCAGGTGCGGGAAATAGCTGACGAACAGCACGTAGTGGATAAAACGGCGTTCCGAGACCTTGTACTGGTAAGTGTCGACCAGGAAGGCGATCTGCGTGAAGGTGAAGAAGGAAATCCCGATCGGCAGCGCAATGTGCAGGATCAGCGGCTCCAGGCCCGCCAGGTCCGTCACGGTGGAGACAAAGAAGTTCGCGTATTTGTAGTAGCAGAGCAAGGCCAGGTTGGCGCAAACCGCCGCGGCCAGCCAATTGCGGCGCGCTTTTCCGGTTGCAGCGCTGATACGCGCGGCCGCGCCGTAATTCAGGCAGATCGACGCCAGCATCAATGGCAGGTAGCGGTAATCCCACCAGCCATAGAAGAACAGCGATGCGGCCGCCAGCCAGGCGGCAGCCAGTTGCTGGTGCCTTCTCCCCAGCAGGAAGAAGACGACCAGCGTCACGGGCAGGAAGCCCAACAGGAACGAGAAGGAGTTAAATAACACGATGCTGCTGGCGGAATCGGATGAGTTTCAAATTATACAACGCAATGCCGCTGCCGCCTTCCCGTGCCGGCAGGGCATGCCTGTGATTACCAGATGATGATGCGGTTTTCCGGCGCCACGTACATCTTGTCGCCCGGTTTCACGCCAAACGCTTCATAGAAGCCCGGCTGGTTCACCAAGGTGCCGTTGGCGCGGAACTGGCCCGGCGAATGCGGGTCGGTCTTGACCTGCTTGATCTGCTGCGCTTCGCGCATCTTGGTGCGCCACACCTGGCCAAAGCCCATGTAGAAGCGCTGCTCGCCGGTCAGGCCGTCGATCACGGCCGATGGCTGGCCGTTCAGCGACAGCTTGTACGCCTTGTAGGCAATCGCGGCGCCGGAATTGTCGGCGATGTTCTCGCCCAGGGTCAGCGCGCCGTTGACGTTGTAGCCCGGCAGCGGGCTGTAGCCGTCATATTGCTTGGTCAGCGCATCGGCCTTGGCCTTGAACTTCGCGCGGTCTTCCTGGGTCCACCAGTCGCGCAGGTTGCCGTCGCCATCGGACTGGCTGCCCTTGTCGTCGAAACCATGGCTGATCTCATGGCCGATCACGGCGCCGATGGCGCCATAGTTGACGGCGTCGTCGGCTTGCGCGTTGAAGAACGGCGGCTGCAGGATGGCGGCCGGGAACACGATTTCATTGGCGGTCGGGCGGTAATACGCATTGACGGTCTGCGGCGTCATGCCCCACTCTTCGCGGTCCACCGGCGCGCCCAGCTTGGCCAGGTTGCGCTTGTACGAGAATTCCGCGGCGCGCCGCATGTTGCCGGCCAAATCGCCCGGCACGAACGATAGCGCACTGTAGTCGCGCCACTTGTTCGGGTAGCCGATCTTGGTGGTGAACTTGGCCAGCTTGGCCTGCGCTTCGCGTTTGGTTTCCGGCCCCATCCAGTCCAGCTGGTCGATGCTCTCCTTGTACGCCGCCAGCAGGTTCTTCACCAGCGCTTCCATGCGCGTCTTGCGCTCGGCCGGGAAGTATTTCGCCACGTACAGCTGGCCCAGGCCTTCGCCGATCGCGCCTTCCACCGTGGCCACGCCGCGCTTCCAGCGCGGCGGCTGGGCCGTCACGCCACTGATCACGCCTTCATAGAACGCGAAGTCCGCATCGGCAAACGCCTTCGACAGGTAGGGCGACGCGTCGCGCAGCAATTGCCATTCGAAATACGCTTTCAGGGTATCGAGCGGCGTGGCGTCGACGATCTTCGCAAAGCCCTTCAGGTAGCTGGGCTGGTTGACGATCACATAATCGGTCTTCATGGCCACGCCGGCCTTGCCCATCACGTCCAGCCAGTCGTAGCCGGGCGCCAGTTCGCCGAGCTTGGCGATGTCGGTCTTGTTGTAGCGCTTGACCGGATCGCGATTGTCGACCTTGGACCACTGCACTTCGGCCAGCGCGGTCTCGAATTCCATGATGGCTTGCGCGGCCGCTTCCGGCGTCTTGTGGCCGGCCAGTTGCAGGACATGCGCCACGTGCGCCACATACTTGGCACGGATGCCGGCCAGGCGCTCGTCATCCTTTTTCAGGTAATAGTCGCGGTCCGGCAAACCCAGACCGCTTTGCGTCACGTACGCCGCATGCTTTTGCGAATCGCGGGCATCGGTGCTGACGTAGATCGTATAAGGCGTGGCCACGCCGATGCGCGTCAGGCGCGCGATCAGGCCCGGCAGCGCCTTCTTGTCCTTGATGGTGCGGATCTGGCCCAGCTCCCCCGACAGCGGCTTGATGCCCTGCTTTTCCAGCAGCGCTTCATCCATGTAGCTGGCGTACAGGTCGGCGATCTTTTGCTCATTGCTGTTGGGCTTTTGCTTGCGGGCCCGCAGCTCTTCAATGATGCCGCGCAGTTGCGGCAGGGTGTCGTCGCGCAGCTTGGCGAACGCGCCCCAGCTGGCCTTGTCGTCGGGGATTTGCGTGGTCTTCAGCCATTCGCCGTTCAGGTGCTGGAAAAAGTCATCCTGCGGACGCACCCGGGCGTCGATGTATTGCAGGTCGATGCCGGACGCCAGGGCCGCCGGGGCGGGATGATGCTCATGCCCTTCGTGGGCGAAGATGGGGCCATGGGCGGCGAGCAGGCCAAGGGCCAGGGTGCTCAGCAGGGTGCGTTTCACGTACTACTCTCCTTTGTCAGAACTTGGTTTCCAGCCGCACGCTCCATACCGTGTAGGTAGGATTGAGGGTACTGGACAATTTCGCAACCGGTGGGGTTGCGCCGGCCGTCACCAGGTTGGTGCTGGTGGCGTCGTCGGCCAGCATATTACTCGCAGACAGCCGCAATTGGGTCAGCGGTGTGGCTTTCCACAACACATACGCATCCAATACCCGCTTGCGGCTCACTTCCACCACTTGTTCCGTTGACGTTTGTACACGGATGGCCGGCGTCCAGTTGAAGCTCGCGCCGAGGGTCAGCGGCGCGTCCTTCATGCGGTAATCGAGGCCCAGGTTGGCGGTCTGCCTGGCTTGCTGGTCGAGGCGGTTGTCCGGGCCGGGAATGCCGTCTACACTGGACCAGAAGCGGCTGTAATTGCCGCGGAAATCAATCGCCGGCGCGTCCGGGAACCATTCCACCAGCTGGAACTTCGCTTCCAGTTCGATGCCGCGGGTTGTCGCATGGCCCACGTTCGACGGCGTCGACACCCAGCGCACCGAGCCGTCCGGCGCCGTGTACGTGGCCAGCGTGCGGCGGATCAGGTCATCGATGTCGCGCATGAAGGCGCTGGCCGACAGGATGCCCGCGCGGCCCAGGTAGTGTTCATAGGCGAGGTCGATGCCGGTGGCCAGTTCCGGCTTCAGGTTCGGGTTGCCGGTGCGGTCGGGCCGGGTCGCGTCATTGTTGCGCGACAGGGCCGGCAGCGCGATCAAGTCCTGCACGTTGGGCGACTTGTAGCTTTTCGTCCAGCTCATGCGCACCTGGTCGCGCTCCTTGCCGGGGATGCGCCACACCGCGTGCAGCAGCGGCGAAAACACGCTGCTGTTGTTGGCCACGCTGCCGGCGCTGCGCTCGCTGGTGGTGCGGATGCCTTCCCAGCGCGCGCCCAAGTAGACGCCCCACTGCGGCGTGATGTCCCATTCATCCTGCGCATACACGGCCACGCGGCGCGTGTCGGCGGCCAGGTTGTCGCCGGAATCGGCAAATTGCGACACGCCGTTCTTGTCCAGCGACACGCGGGTCTGTTCGCGGTGGCTGGTTTCCAGTTCCCAGCCGGCCGCCAGCAAGTGGCCCTGGCCCAGCGGCGACGTGTATTTGCCGCCGGTGTTCAAGCCGCGGTCGCGCGACGCGTCGGTATCGGTATAGCGGTCGAGGAAGGCGCCGGCGCCATCGTACTGGCGGCGCACCACGTCGCTGTCGCGCTTGCCCAGGCCAAAGCCGAATTTCACGTCGAGTTTCGAGGCGCCCTGCAGCCGGTGGATCCAGTTGCCGAAGCCGCGCATGAACGTCGAGCTGGCGTGCGTATCGGTGTTGGCCAGCGCATATTCGGCCGGCGGCACGCCGGGCAGCGCGACCGGCTGGCGCAACTCGCTGGTGGCGCCGCTGTCGCTGCGCATGGCCATCACGAAGGTCTGGAAATTGAGCTTATCGCCGTTGTCGAACCTGTACGACACGCGCGGCGCCAGGTGCAGGTTCTTCGACGTGCCGCCGCTGTCCTCGTCCTGCAATTGCAGGCGCTGCACGGTGCCGTCGGCGCGCGTATCGGTGCTGGCCGTATGGCCTTCATTGTGCTGGCGGTTGACGCCCAGCGACCCGGTCAGCGTGTAATTGAGCGCGCCCTGCTTCCCCGGCACGGTCACCGACAGGTTCGGCGTGTGCAAGCCCTGCTCCACCGAATCGGCCAGCTTCACCTGGATGTCCTTTTGCTGGTAACCGTCGCGCAGCACGATGTTGATGGTGCCGGCAATGGCGCGCGCGCTGTGTTCGGCCACCGGGCCGCGCATGACTTCCACGCGCTCGACCTGGTCGGGCGACAGCGATTCCATGGAAAAGCCGGCCGGTGGACGCTCGCCATTGACCAGCACCTGCGTATAGCCGTTGCCCAGGCCGCGCATGCGCACGTCGCCGCCGCGCCCGGGCCGGCCGCCGCCGATGGTCACGCCGGGCAAGCGCTTCAGCACGTCGCCCAGGCTGGTGTCGCCATTGCGGTCCAGTTCTTCACGGCCATAGACTTGCTTGCCTGCCGTGGAATTGCGGCGCTCATCCATGTCGCTGGCGCGGCTGTTGGTGATGGTTACCTGCTGCAGCGGTTGCGGCGCCGCCGGCGCGGCGGTTTTTCCGTCATCGTTCTGTTGCTGGGCCAAGGCGTGGAAGGGGGCGCCTATTAGTGCCAGGCAGGCAATGGGGATCAGTTTGCTCATGGTGTCGGGAATGGGGTCCGTGCGGCCTCGCTGGCTGGAGCAGTCTGGCTGGCTCGGGAGAGGTTGCCGCGCAGGCATTTTAATCGCGGGCGGCGGCGCCGGACCGATTGTTAACGGCTTTTTACTTTTCGATACACGCAGTTTTTGCCAGCAACATTTGGCGTGGAACGCCACAGCCGCGCTGCTGCGGCGGCAGCACGGTTGTTGCCGGAGCAGCAGCCCGGCGCGGCCTATAGAGGCGTTTACGCAAAAAAAAAAGCCAGCGCGGGCGCGCTGGCGGAAAACCACTACAGGGTAGAGAGAATTACAAGGCCAGTGTAGGTCGCGTCCGCCTGCGCTTCCTGTTTTCTTACAATTGCTTACCGACGTAATTAAACGATTTACAGGCCGGCAATCAAATGTTGAGAGGGTGTCAAATTTTGTCTTGTATGACCGACATTTGTGTGGCGCGACAGGCTTAAAACTCCCTGAAAAACGGATGAAATTACGTTGAGGCCACGCAGGTTGCCCAAAATCAGGTTTATACTGAATTCACCGCAATGCCACAGGGTAATGCGTGCTTGACACAGGTGAAACATGGGCAAGAAACTCAAGAATACCGGGCTGGTTGGGCTCGGTGTAGTGGCCGGCATTGCCGTGTCGTTGCAATTTTCCGCGATGGCGCAACGTCCTGCGGATCCGGCCCTGCCGCTGGAAGAATTGCGCCAGCTGGCCGATGTCTTTGGCCTCATCAAATCCGATTACGTGGAACCGGTCGAAGACAAGAAATTGCTGACCGAAGCCATATCCGGCATGGTCGCGTCGCTCGATCCCCACTCCGCCTACCTCGACAAGAAAGCCTACGCGGAATTGCGCGAAGGCTCGCAGGGCAAGTTCGTCGGCCTGGGCATTGAAATCGGCCAGAGCGAAGACGGCTACATCAAGATCGTCGCCCCGATCGAGGATTCGCCGGCGTACCGCGCCGGCATCAAGGCGGGCGACTTGATCACGCGCCTCGACTCGACGCCGGTGAAAGGCTTGAGCCTGGACGAATCCGTGAAAAAAATGCGCGGCGAGCCGCACAGCAAGGTCTCGCTGACCGTGCTGCGCAAGGATGAACCGGAACCGCTGGTATTCAACATCACGCGCGAGGAAATCCACCAGAAGAGCGTCAAGGGCAAGGTCATCGAACCCGGTTACGCCTGGCTGCGCATCGCGCAATTCCAGGAACCGACCGTGGAAGACCTGGCGGCGAAGATCGCCGACCTGTACAAGCAGGATCCGCAATTGAAAGGCCTGGTGCTGGACTTGCGCAACGACCCGGGCGGCGTGCTGCAAGGCGCGATCGGCGTGGCGGCGGCTTTCCTGCCGCGCGATGCCGCCATCGTGTCGACCAATGGCCAGTTGCCCGATTCGCGCCAGACCTTCTATGGCCGTCCCGAATACTACCTGCTGCGCAACGAAGGCGACGTGCTGGCCAAGCTGCCGGCGGCGGTGAAGAACGTGCCGATGGCGGTGCTGGTCAATACCGGTTCGGCCTCGGCCTCGGAAATCGTGGCCGGCGCGCTGCAGGATTACAAGCGCGCCACCATCATCGGCACGCAAACCTTCGGCAAGGGTTCGGTACAGACCATCCGCCAGTTGACGGCCGATACCGCGGTCAAGCTCACCACGGCGCGCTATTACACGCCGAACGGCCGCTCGATCCAGGCCAAGGGGATCACGCCGGACTTGCCGGTGGAAGAAAACGCCGATGGCGACGGCTTGAATGCACTGCGCCTGCGCGAAGCGGACTTGTCCAAGCACCTGTCCAATGACCGCGACCAGGAAAACGCCAAGGCCAAGCGCGATGAAGCGGAAGAACAGTTGCGCATCCTGATGGCCGAGCGCAAGCGCAAGCCCCTGGAATTCGGCAGCAATGACGACTTCCAGCTGCAGCAGGCCCTGAACCACCTGAAGGGCTTGCCGGTGCAAACGGCCAAGCAGGAATCGAAACTGGTGCAGGCCGATCCCCTGCCGGCCAAAGCCGCCATCAAGAAATAGCGTATGCTGTGCTGACCCACAGCATGGCAAAAACGGCGTCCCGTGGGGCGCCGTTTTATTTTCAGGCACAGTGCATCGTGTAAAATTTCTCGGTCAGGCGACCGCCTTTATCAAGAAAGATTAAAACATATGAAACAAGTCGTCATTAGCGGCACCGGGCTGTTTACCCCGCCGTACGCCATTTCGAACGATGAACTGGTGGCGTGTTTCAACGCCTACGTGGAACAATTCAATGCCGACAATGCGGCCGCCATCGCGGCCGGCGCCGTGACCGCACTGGAACCATCGAGCTCGGCCTTCATTGAAAAAGCGTCCGGCATCAAGTCGCGCTATGTGATGGAAAAGGAAGGCATCCTCGACCCGAAGCGCATGGTGCCGCGCATCCCCGAGCGCAGCAATGACGAACTGTCGCTGCAGGCGGAAATCTGCGTGAAGGCGGCGCAGCAGGCGCTCGACCGCGCCGGCCGCGGCGCGGCCGACATCGACATGGTGCTGGTGGCGTGCTCGAACATGCAGCGCGCCTATCCGGCCATGGCGGTGGAAGTGCAGCAGGCGCTGGGCATCGATGGCTATGGCTTCGACATGAACGTCGCGTGTTCGTCGGCCACGTTCGGCATCCAGACCGCCGTGGCGGCCGTGCAGAGCGGCCAGGCGCGCGCCGTGCTGGTGTTGAATCCGGAAATCACCAGCGGCCACCTGGACTGGCGCGACCGCGACAGCCACTTCATCTTTGGCGACGCCTGCACCGCCATCGTGGTGGAAGCCAAGGAAGCGGCCGTGTCGCCGCACCAGTGGGAAATCATCGACACCAAGCTCAAGACCAGTTTCTCCAACAATATCCGCAACAACTTCGGCTTCATGAACCGCTTCGACGAAAGCGGCATCGGCCAGCCGGACAAATTGTTCAAGCAGCAGGGCCGCAAGGTGTTCAAGGACGTGTGCCCGATGGCCGCGGCCATGATCCGCGAAAGCATTGCCCGCGCCGGCCTCCAGGTGGAACAGTTCAGCCGCTTCTGGCTGCACCAGGCCAACCTCAGCATGAACCAGCTGATTTCCCGCACCGTGCTGGGACGCGACGCGGAACCGCACGAAGCGCCGGTCATCCTCGACACCTACGCCAACACCTCGTCGGCCGGTTCCATCATTGCCTTCCACAAGCACCAGGATGATTTGAAATCCGGTGCGCTCGGCGTCATATGCTCGTTCGGCGCCGGCTATTCGATCGGCGCCGTGGTGGTACGTAAAGTCTGACTTCCGCTGTAAAAAACCGCCATCGCAAGCGTGTGCTACCCTTGAACGGTTGACCACCGTTTAAGGGTTTCGCTTACGCATGCACCATGACCTTCCCCTGATCACCACCATTGCCGCCGCCCTCGGTTTCGGGCTGGTATTCGGCTTCATCGCGACCAAACTCAGGCTGCCCGCGCTGGTCGGCTACCTGGCCGCCGGCATTTTCATCGGCCCCGCCACGCCCGGCTTCGTGGCCGATACCGCGCTGGCCGGGCAACTGGCCGAAATCGGCGTGATGCTGATGATGTTTGGCGTCGGCCTGCATTTTTCGCTCGATGACTTGTGGGAAGTGCGCAAGATCGCGCTGCCGGGCGCCGTGCTGCAAATCGGCGCCGCCACGGCCATGGGCATGGGACTGGCGCACTGGTGGGGCTGGAGCCTCGGCGGCGGCCTGGTGTTCGGGCTGGCGCTGTCGGTGGCCAGCACGGTGGTGCTGCTGCGCGCGCTGGAAGAGCGCGGCATCCTCGATTCATTCAACGGCCGCATCGCGGTCGGCTGGCTGGTGGTCGAAGACCTGGTCACCGTCATCGTGCTGGTGCTGCTGCCGCCGCTGGCCGGCGCGCTGGGCGGCGGCGCGCCGGCCGATGCGCACGCCGGTCCCGCCGCGCCGCTGTGGCAAACCGTGGCCGTGACGGTCGGCCAGGCGGCCGCCTTCATTGCCTTCATGATGCTGGTGGGGCGCAAGCTGTTCCCGTGGCTGCTGTGGCAGGTCGCGCGCACCGGGTCGCGCGAATTGTTCACGCTGTGCGTGATTGCCGCGGCGGTCGGGATCGCGTACGCGGCCACCCGATTGTTCGGCATTTCCTTTGCGCTGGGCGCCTTCTTTGCCGGCATGGTGTTGCGCGAATCGGAATTGAGCCACCGCGCCGCCAACGAATCGCTGCCGCTGCGCGACGCGTTTGCCGTGCTGTTCTTCGTCTCGGTGGGCATGCTGTTCGAACCGGCGATCCTGGTGGAACAGCCGCTGCGCGTGCTGGCCGTGCTGGGCATTATCCTGTTCGGCAAGTCGCTGGCGGCGTTCGTGCTGGTGGCGCTGCTGCGCTATCCGGCCAGGACCGCGTTGATGGTGTCGGCCAGCCTGGCGCAGATCGGCGAATTTTCGTTCATCCTGGCGGCGCTGGGCATTTCGCTCAACTTGATGCCGCATGAAGGGCAAAGCCTGATCCTGGCGGGCGCGATTCTATCGATCGCGGTCAACCCGCTGGTGTTTGCCGCCACCGCACCGCTGGAACGGCGCTTTGGCAAGGACGGCACACTGGCGGCGCGCTTCGACCGCAGCGCCGACCCGCTGGCCGAATTGCCGATGTCGGTGCCGCACGAAAAACTCAGCGGCCAGGTGGTGCTGGTCGGCTATGGCCGCGTGGGCCGCCGCATTGCCGCGCAACTGGCGGCGCAAGGCATCCCGTATGTGGTAGCGGAACAGAACCGCGAGCTGGTCGACCAGCTGCGCCAGCAGGGCGTGCCGGCCGTGGCGGGCAATGCCGGCGAGCCGGCCGTGCTGATCCAGGCGCACGTTGCCCGCGCCGCCATGCTGGTCATCGCCACACCCGACACGTTCCACGTGCGCGCCATGCTGGAAACCGCGCGCGCCCTGAATCCCGCCATCCGCACCGTGGTGCGCGCCCACAACGACGAGGAAGCCGCATTGCTGCGGCGCGAGCGGGCCGGTGAAATCTTCATCGGGGAAGACGAACTGGCGCGCGGGATGACCGCGTATGTGGTGCGGGCTTATCATGAGCGCCGCGCGCACGAGGGGCACGCGGCGCATTGAATAAGCCCGCCGGCCCGGCATTTGCAAAAAATTATCGTTATCAAAATTGAATGAATCGCGTACCATGGCGCTTTTTCGCGCCGCGGCGCCGCGTTTTGCTGCCGCCCTTTATCCGGAGTACCGATCGATATGAGCAGGCAGCTGGGCCCGATTTTGAAATTCCTTGGCGCGGACGACGATGGCTGGCACGTCAGCGTCCTGCTGGCCGCGCCGGCGGCGGCCATGCCGCACCTGGCCTGCCCGGCGTCGGCCTCGATCCGCTCCACCCTGCTGGCGCGCCATGGCGCCGGCGTCGACGCCATCGAGGTGCGCAACTTCCGCCTGTCGGTGCCGCAAACCCCGTTTGAACAGCGCGTGCGCTATGACGTCGATGGCGCCGTCTACAGTTTCGTGGTGCCGGCCAGGGGCGCCGCGCCGACCTGCGCCTATGTGTCGTGCAATGGCTTTTCCGATCCCAAGGTCATCAAGAAAGTCCGCGAACCGTACGCCATGTGGCGCCGCATGGCCGAGCGCCATGGCGCCCGCGCCCACCACCTGCTGCTGATGGGCGGCGACCAGGTCTACAGCGACAGCATGTGGGACGAGGTGGAAGCACTGCGCGCGTGGCGTGGCTTGCCGGCCGATGCGCGCGACCAGGCGCCGTTCACGGACGCCATGCGCGCGCAGGTGGAAGCCTACTACTTCAGGCTGTACATGGAACGCTGGAGCCAGCCCGCGGTGGCTGCCATGCTGGCGCAGGCGCCCACCGTCATGATGTGGGACGACCATGACATTTTCGATGGCTGGGGATCGTATCCGGAAGCACAGCAGCACAGCGCCGTGTACCAGGGCATCTATGGCGTCGCGCGCCGGTATTTCCGGCTGTTCCAGCTGCACGCGGCCGAGGACGCCGCGGTCGCGCTGCGCCTGCCGGGCCAGCCCGGCTACACCTTCGGCATCCGTGCCGGCGATTGCGCCATCCTCGCGCTGGATTTGCGCAGCGAACGCACCCGTACCCGCGTGATGGGCGACGAAGCGTGGCAAGCCGTGTATGCGTGGCTGGACGGCCAGCATGGCTGCCGCCACCTGTTCGTGATGTCCAGCATCCCCGTGGTGCATCCGGATTTCTCGACCCTGGAAACGCTGCTGTGCGCCCTGCCCGGCCGGCAGGAATTGCAGGACGATTTACAGGACCACTGGCTGAGCCGCACGCACCGCCAGGAACGCCTGCGGCTGATCCACCGCCTGCTGGACTGGGCCGCCGCGCGCCGCACGCGCGTGACAGTGCTGTCGGGTGACGTGCACGTGGGGGCGCTGGGCGTGATCGAATCAACGCGCCATCCCGCGTCGAACGCCGCCGTCATCAACCAGCTGACCTCGTCCGGCATCGTGCACCCGGCGCCCCCGGCCATGGCGCTGTTTTACCTGGAGCACGTGGGCAGCCGCGTGGAAACCGTGGACCGCGGCATCACGGCCGCGATGTACCCGTTCCCCGGCACATCGCACCGCTACATCGGCGCGCGCAACTACCTGAGCCTGGAACCGGATACGGCGCCCGCCGGCGGCGCCAATGCGGACCAAGCGGACCGGGCGGGCCACCGCATCTGGGTCAACTGGTGGGTGGAAGGCGAGGAACAGCCTTATACCAAGGCCATTCACCCGGTCGGGCAGGACGCCTGAGTCACTCCGGGCGCGCTCCACCCGGCGCGGCGATCAGGCCCAATTCGATCGCGCGGCTGACCGCGTGCCGCGTGCTGTACACCTGCAGCTTGGCCGCCGCGTTTTGCAGGTGGAAGTACACGGCGCGCTGGGAAATGCCCAGCATCTCGCTGGTTTCGCGGATCGGACTGCCCTGCGCGCTGCAAGCCAGGCATGCGCGCTCGCGCTCGGACAGTACGCTGGCGCTGCGCTGTACGAACGCCGCCCCCTCATGCAGGTGCAGCGCCAGCAATTGCAGCGTGCCCTGTTGCGGGCAGCCGGCAAAACTGCCCGCTTCGCGGCGCCGGTAGAAATCCACTCGGCTCATGCCGGCGCCGCTGCGGCACGCCACGCTCAAGCCATAGACCACGCCGGCGTCGGCCAGCTGGCCGTACAGCGCATGCGGATATTTTTCACGCAGCACGTCGGCGCGCCACGCTTGCGGCAGCGGCGAGCGCGCCAGGCCCACGTCGACCGGATCGCCGGTCTGCCGGCAAAACGCGCGCAGCAGCGCATCGGGCACGCTGCCCGCCGTCGCGGCCATGCCGCCTTCCATGGCGTGGTAGCGCACCATGAAACCGGATACGCCCAGGTGCACGTAGGCGCGCTGCGCGCCCAGGCGCAGCGCATCCCAGCTGGCCGGCTGCAGCAGCGGCGTGAAGTACCTGGCCAGGGCCTGCTGGCCCAGCATGTCGCCGGCGTCGGTCAGCATACGGCCGCCTGGTCGCGCAGGAAGTCCGCGTACGAATACACGGGCCCCGGCAGCATGTGCGCGGGCAGGTCGAACAGGGCCCAGTAATAATCCTGGCGCCCGGCGCAGCGCTGCGCCGGCAGGCAGTACGACAGCCAGTCATGTTCGATGGCCTCGGTGTACATGCCGGTGTCGGCGAAGAACGGCAGCAGGCGCAGGTCCGCCAGCCCCGTCACCAGTTCTTCGGGCGCGCCATTGTCCTGCGCCACTTCCATCTGCGACAGCAGGCCGGCTTCGGTTTCCACCACCATCAGCGTGGGCTTGCCGTTGATGTCGAAGAACAGGATGCCGGACGGATTGGGGAACAGGTAATACTCGACGAAGCCATACTGGCGCCGCAACTGGTCGACCAGCACCGCCATCGCGGGATCGGACAGGAAGGTGAACGAGTGGCGCGCCAGCAGGTCGCGCATGGTGTGCGACTGTGCGCTGAAATACGCATGCTCCAAGGTGCGCACCTCATACTCGAGCCGGTCCAGCGCGCCATGGTCGCTTTTCTTGATGAAGCGGTCGATCAGGCCATTGTTGAAGGCGTCGATGGCGACCCGTTCATCGGCCTCGCCGGTGAACAGGATCTTCTTGCACGGCAGCGCGTTGACCGATTCGCAAAACGTCACGCCATTCATCTGCGGCATGCCGTAATCGATGACCAGCACGGCCGGCAGCAGGAAACGGTGGCGGTTCATGACCTGGCGGTAGACCTGGTCCACGTCGAACGCCACCACGCGCCGCTCGAACGACAGCACCTGTTCGTCGTAGCCGACCGTGATGCTGAACGGCGTGCTGCTGCGGTGCGCATCGCGCACCCACGCCAGCGCCGCTTCGGCATCGTGGAAGGCGCGCCGCGCCAGCTGGTGCGGCAGCTGGAACGACAGGCTTTCCAGGAAGGTCTGGCTGTCGTCGATCAGCGTCACCAGGGTCGGATGTTGGTAAATCGGCAGGGTCAGGTCCATCGGTCGGGCTAGTCAGGCTATTCAGGCTATTCAGGCTATTGGGGCAACAGTGTCGGGGTCTTGCACGCAGCGCGGAAATTCCAGGGCGAAGATGGTATACCGGTGCGGCCGCGACAGGCAGCGGATACCGACATCCCATGCATCGAGCACCTCCTTGCAGAAACTCAGTCCGATGCCGGATCCGCTCTGCTGCGGATACGTGTAAAACCGCCGGAAAATATGCGGCTGGTGCGACGGGTCGATGCCGCTGCCGGTGTCGATGAACAGCAGGCGTGGCCGCGTACGCGCACCCTCTATGATAATACGGATACGCCCCTTGCCGGCCCGCTGCAGGGCGGCCAGCGCATTGCGCAGCAGGTTCAGCAGGATCATCGAGCACAGGTCGGCCTGTCCCAGGAACTGGAAATCCGCGCGCACCGTGACGGCCACCAGGTCCGCCTGCCCCTGGTTGGCGAACGGATAACGCTCCAGCATGGACTTTACCATTGTTTCCATCGACAACAGTTGCCGCTCCTGGGATTTGCGCTGGCTGGCCGTGGAACTGAGCAGCAGCAGGTCGATCGCATTGTTCATGTGGCGCACTTCGATTTCCACCCGCGCCAGCGCTTTTTCCATCGCCACCCGCTCATGTTCCTGCATGCCCGACGCTTGCGCCAGCAGGCGCTTCATGCCGCGCGAATTGGCGCCGATCGACAGCAGCGGCGTGCGCAACTCGTGCGACACGGTGCCCATCGCGGCCGCCATGCCGGCCAGCCGCTCCGATTCCAGCATGCCGCGCCCGACCTTGGCCAGCGACACCGCGACGATGGCGAACAGGTAGATCGGCCACTGTCCCTGCATCAGCAACTGCACCAGCGTGCCGTCGGTGCGCGACGCGTAATGCAGCACGTAATAAAGTGTGTACGCCAGCGCCGTGCCGGCCATGTAGGACAGCAGCGCCAGCGTGAAGTCGAAGTGAAACAGCAGGATCACGGCGATCAGCAGCGACTCGCTCCACACGGTATTGGCGCCATTCATCAGGTACATGTATGTGAAGAAGAATGGCAGGATATAGGTCAGCGCCGCCACCTGGTAGGCGGGGAACCAGCGCTGGCGGGCCAGGCGCGCGGCGCAGATGCCGGGCAGGCAGGCCGCCAGGCCGCCCAGGCGCAGCCACAGGTTTTCATACGGTTGCGGGAACCAGTGGTGCCACACCACGTAATACAGCGGCATGCCCACCAGCGCGATCCAGGACAGCTGGACGATGCGCTTGACCACCGCGTCATGGGGCTGCGCCTGTTCGCGCCGCCAGCCCGCCGCGGCCTGCGCCAAGCCTCGCCGCAATGCTGAAAAGTGTTTTGTTCTGGACACAATAATTGCCTGTTTAATATTGGCCCATGCACGCGTACGATGGGTGCGGGCGCGGCACGCAGGATACCACTGTCTGCCGCCTTCACTTCCCGTCAACCAGGAGCCATCATGATTGAAACTTCGATTTCCCCCTCCCCCGTCCTGTCCACCGCCCCGGCCGCCGAACACCGCCTGCCGGCGTTCGTCAATGCCCGCATGGATGAGCATTATGTCGAGCGGGTCGGCAAGCTGCTGGGCGGTGAACACATGCACACCTGGCTACCGCCCGGTCCCGATGCAATCTACGTGGCCAGCAATGATTACCTGTGTATCGCCGGCGAACACACGCTGTTGCAGGCGCAGGCCGACTGCCTGCGCCTGGGCGGCGCGGACTTGCTGATGTCGTCGGTGTTCCTGCAGGAAGGCAGCCGCCAGCACCGGCTGGAACAGCAATTCGCGCGCTTCATGGGATCGGAAGACGGCTTGTTGACGCAATCGGGCTGGGCCGCCAACGTCGGCCTGCTGCAAAGCATTGCCGGGCCGGGCGTGCCGGTCTATCTCGACATGATGGCGCATGCCTCGCTGTGGGAAGGCGTCACCTCCGGCCAGGCCAAGGCCGTGCCCTTCCTGCACAACGATACCGGCCACCTGCAGCGCCAGCTGGACAAGCACGGCGCCGGCGTGATCGTGGTCGACGCGGTGTACAGCACCAACGGCAGCCTGTGTCCATTGGCAGACGTGGTGGCGCTGGCCGAACGCAGCGGCAGCATCCTGGTGGTCGATGAGTCGCATTCGCTCGGCACGCACGGGCCGCAGGGCGCGGGCCTGGTGGCGCAACTGGGCTTGTCGGAGCGCGTGCACTTCCGCACCGCGTCGCTGGCCAAGGCCTTTGCCGGGCGCGCGGGACTGATCACCTGCTCGACGAAATTCAAGGGATACTTCCTGTCGGCGTCGCGTCCCGCGATTTTCAGCTCGTGCCTGCTCAGCCATGAACTGGCGTGGTTCGAAGCCGCGCTGGCCTTCATCCGCCAGGCCGACGACCGGCGCTGCACGCTGCGCCACAATGCGCGGCAAATCCGCGACGGGCTGAGCGCGCTCGGCTACAACGTCAGCGACGGCTCCGAACAGATCATCGCCCTGGAAGCGGGCCCGGAACCGCGCACGCTGGCGCTGCGCAAGGCGCTCGAGACGCGCGGCGTGTTCGGCGCCGTGTTTTGCGCCCCGGCCACCGCGCGCAACCGCTCGCTGGTGCGGCTGACGCTCAATTCAGGGCTGACGCAGGTGGAAATCGACAAGATCCTGTCGGTGTGCGCCGACATCTACGATGAACTGGACGTGCCGACGTGGTCGTCGAGCCGGCGCATGGGCAGGTCCGCGGCGTCGTAAACGCGGATCGATACTGCGCGCAGGACCCGTTACAAGCGCGCCGCCAGCTCCGCCCCTTCGCGGATGGCGCGCTTGGCGTCGAGTTCGGCCGCCAAGGCCGCGCCGCCGATCTTGTGGAAGACGGGGCCGGCCATCCGGGGGCCGGCCCCCTGCTGGCCTTCCGGCGGCATCAGCTCGGCCAGGCTGTCCTGGCCGGCGCAAATGATGACGTTGTCGACCGCCAGCAGCCGCTGCTCGCCATCGACCGTGATGTGCAGGCCCTGGTCGTCGATTTTGTCGTATTGCACGCCGCCCAGCATCACCACGCCATTGCGGGCCAGTACGGCGCGGTGCACCCAGCCCGATGTCTTGCCAAGACCCGCGCCCAGCTTGCTGGTCTTGCGCTGCAACAGGTACAGCTGGCGCACCGGTTCGGCCCTGTCGGCCGGTGCCAGGCCGCCGCCCGACGTGGCCTTCAAGTCCACGCCCCATTCGCGCGTCCACTGCTCCACCGGCAGCGGCAACGGCAGGCGCGGGTCGTGCAGCAGGTATTCGGCCACGTCGAAGCCGATGCCGCCGGCGCCGATGATGGCCGCGCGCTTGCCGACCGGCTGCTTGTGCTGCAGCACGTCGAGGTAGGACAGCACCTTGGCATGCTCGATGCCGGGAATCGGCGGCATGCGCACCTTGATGCCGGTGGCCACGATGACGTCGTCATAGCCGCCCGCCAGCAGGGCTTCGCGCGTGACGCGCGTATTGAGCCGCACGTCGACGCCCGTCAATTCCAGCTTGCGCGCAAAGTAGCGCAGGGTTTCCGCGAATTCTTCCTTGCCGGGGATTTGCATGGCGACCTTGAACTGGCCGCCCACCCTGTCGCTGGCGTCGAACAGCGTGACCTGGTGCCCGCATTCGGCCGCCACCGTGGCGGCCGACAGGCCGGCCGGCCCGGCCCCCACCACCGCCACCTTGCGCGCGCGGGCCTTGCGCACGTAGTGCAATTCGGTCTCATGGCAGGCGCGCGGGTTGACCAGGCAGGTGGCGCGCTTGTTCTGGAACGTATGGTCCAGGCAAGCCTGGTTGCAGCCGATGCAGGTATTGATTTCATCGGTACGGCCCGACGCGGCCTTGGCGACGAATTCGGGATCGGCAAGGAATGGGCGCGCCATCGACACCAGGTCGGCGTCGCCGCGCGCAATGACGGCTTCGGCGTCGCCAGGCATGTTGATGCGGTTCGACGCCACCACGGGAATCGACACTTCCTTGCGCAGGCGCCCTGCCACGCTGGCGAAGGCCGCGCGCGGCACCGACGTGACGATGGTGGGCACGCGCGCCTCGTGCCAGCCGATGCCGGTGTTGAGGATGGTCGCGCCGGCATGTTGCAGCGCCTTGGCCACCGTGACCACGTCATCCCACGTATTGCCGCCGTCCACCAGGTCCAGCAGCGAATGGCGGTACATGATGATGAAGTCGCGCCCCACGGCTTCGCGGATGCGGCGCACGATTTCCACCGGCAGGCGCATGCGGTTCTCGATCGGGCCGCCCCAGCGGTCGGTGCGGGTATTGGTGCGGGCGCACAGGAACTGGTTCAGCAGGTAGCCTTCGCTGCCCATGACTTCGATGCCGTCATAACCGGCCTGCCGCGCCAGCTTCGCGCAGCGCACGTAGTCGCGGATGGTCGATTCGATGCCGCCTTCGGTCAGCGGCCCGGGCTTGAACGGCGAAATCGGCGACTGGTGGGCGGACGCCGACACCACGAACGGGTGATAGCCATAGCGCCCCGCGTGCAGGATCTGCATCAGGATCTTGCCGCCTTCGTCGTGCACGGCGCGCGTGAGCTTGCGGTGGTTGAACACGTCGCCGGCAAAGTTCAATGTGCCGCCCAGCGGCAGCAGCCAGCCCTGGCGGTTTGGCGAGATACCGCCGGTGACGATCAGCCCCACGCCGCCGCGCGCCCGTTCGCGGTAGAACGCGGCCAGCTTGCCATAATTGAAAAAGCGGTCTTCCAGGCCCGTATGCATCGATCCCATGATGACGCGGTTGCGCAGGGTGGTGAAACCAAGGTCGAGGGGAGCCAGCAGGTGGGGATAGCGTACGGTCGTCATATTGAATTCTTGGAATGGAGACGTGAAGGCCCGCAATGTAAGGCAATTCGTTAGACCCGTGTTTCTAAACATCCCGGCGGCGCCGCGTAACGATGTCCGTGGGTGTCCGTGAATGTCGGCGCACGCTTGTATTCTGCCACTCTTTACCGTACGCTGGCCAAATGAAGCGATTGTTAGCGACGTTGCTGTTTGGCTTGTGCATGCATGCGCAGGGCCAGCCTGCGAAAACCGAACCACCGAGGCTGGAAGTCGCGGTCAACCGCCTCCATCAGGACAACCTGCAACTGTATGAAGTGGAGGCCAACGGCACCGTGCAGGCGCCGCTGGCGACGGTCTGGAAGACCCTCACCACGTATGAAAAAATGAATGAATTCGTGCCCGACATGCAGTCATGCCGGGTACTGTCGCGCAATGGCAATGAAGTCATCATTGAACAATATGGCACGGCGCGCTTCCTGTTCATGTCGAAGTCCATCCACCTGATCGTGCGCGCCATCGAACAGCCGATGACGTCGATCGACATCGCGCTGATTTCCGGCGACATGAAGCACTATGAGTCGCGCTGGGAATTGTTCCCGCTGGCCGAAGGCGGCACGCGCGTGGTGTACTCCGGCAAACTGGTGCCGAACTTTTACGTGCCCGGCGTGCTGGGCACCAATATCATCCGCAGCGACATCGAACGCATGATGGGCGCGGTGCTGGCGCGGATCGATAAAGGCGGCGTGTGAGTGGCTGACTTGCGGATGCCCGGCCTGAAAGCCCGGCGCCCAACAATGGGTGTTATCAGGCGAGATAGGTATCGCGGTCGCGCAGTTCGGCGAACTGCTCGATGCTGCCGATCTTGATCATCACCGGGTTCAGGCTCAGGTTGGCCTGCATGGCGCGCCAGGCGAATTGCCATTCGCGCTCCTGCGCTTCGGCCGGGGTCTTGGTAAACGCCGCGCCCAGGGCCGCGCGGGTGCCGTATTCCACGGCGCCGTCGATGCCGGCCCAGTTGGGCAGCGTGCGCTGGACCGCGCGGTGCACGCGCTCGCCGAATTCCTCGGTGTTATGGATGATCAGGCAAGCGTCGGCGGAAAACAGGTCGAACAGGTTGCGGTCCCACGCCTGGGAAAAGCTCAGCGTCAGGCATTGCGAGGCGGGGCGCAAGATGAATTCTCCCTGCGACAGGGCCAGTTCCAGGTCGCCGCGGATGCCATAGCGGTACAGGGTGGGGGGGCGTTGATAGTCGTGCATGGGACGATGGTACTCTTATTTCTGTAAGGGGTGACGCACGTGGCGATGCGCGCGCATCGCGGCGGAAGCAATGAAGATTTCCCGCAACAGGTAAACAAAACTCGTGATCAGGCCTGCCATGGCCAGCACGAACAAGCCGGCAATGTATTTGTCCAGCGTAACGTCGGTGGTATCGCCGATGAACAGCATGCCGATCACCAGGCAAATCAGCAAGCCGCACGCCGTCGATGACGCAATCGCAATATTGATCAAATGCGACCGCCGGTACAGCACATCGAGTTCATTGAGCGAACTTTCGTTATAGCCCACGTCGAGCCGGTCTTCCAGCACGCGCGAGCGGTCAATGATGCGGGCCAGGCGGTTGGTCAGCACCATCAGCTTGGTGCACACGCCGGTCAACAGGAATACCGGCGCGATCGCCAGCTGGATGATATGGCCGATATCGCCGACTTGTATATTCATCTGATGCTTAATCTGGTACGGGTCCGGCCATAAGTGTACCAGACGGCAATGCGCCGGCCGCCGGGGCCGGCGCAGCGGGAAACCTGCTAGTCGAAACGGCGCTGTTTCCTGAACTGTTCCGTGGCGGTCACCAGTGCCCGCGTGATGCCGGTTTCCATCGCGCCGTGGCCGGCGTCGGGAATCATCTTCATGACCGAACCGCTCCATGCCTGGTGCAGCCGCCACGCCGACACCGGCGGGCAAATCACGTCATAGCGCCCCTGCACGATCACGGCCGGCAGGTGCGCGATGCGGCCGACATTGTCCAGCAGCTGGTTGTCGGTGAAAAAGCCCAGGTTGGCCATGTAATGCGATTCCAGGCGGCCCACGCCCAAATCCAGCGCATCCGATGGCGGTTCTTCCGGCTGGGGCAGCAGGAACACGCGGCGCCCTTCGAAGCGGCTCCACGCACGCACGGCCGGCCAGTACACATCCGGATCGGCGCTCATGATGCGGCGGTGGTAGGCGCCCAGCAGGTCGCCGCGCTCTTCCGGCGGAATCGGCGCGACGAAGTCGTCGTACACGTCCGGATGGAACCATTCGGCGCCATCGAGGAAAAAGTCGATTTCACGGCGCGTGCACAGGAAAATGCCGCGCAGGACAAAGCCCAGGCAACGCTGCGGGTGCGCCTGGCCGTACGCCAGCGCCAGCGTGGAGCCCCACGAACCGCCGAACACCAGCCATTGTTCGATGCCGAACTGGACGCGCAGGCGCTCGATGTCGTCGATCAGCAGCGGCGTGGTGTTGTTGCGGCATTCGCCCAGCGGCACGGATTTGCCGGCGCCGCGCTGGTCGAACAGGATCACGCGGTAATGCAGCGGATCGAAAAAGCGCCGGTGCGCCGGCGACAGGCCGGCGCCGGGACCGCCATGCAGGAACAGCACGGGAATGCCGTTCGGGTTGCCCACCTCTTCCCAATAAATGGTGTGGAGATCGTCGACCGCCAGCATGCCGTGGCGCAGCGGGGCGATCGGGGGAAACAGCGTGGTATTCAGTTCTGCCATGGATATCCTTGTGTTTTGTGTGATTCTATCGGATGCCGGTCAGAAGAAGGTATTGACTGCGTAACGCACTGTATAGGCGTCGTCCACCACCAGCAACAGCGGCCACTTGTCGAACGTGGTGCACGGGTGCGAAATGCCGCAGCCGACCAGGTCGCCCACCTGCAGCGAGGCGCACAAGGGATCGCCGGGCGGCAGCCGCAGGTAGGCGTGCTGGTCGTTCATCTTGTCGAGGCGGCAGCCGGGCGGCAAGTCCACCGCTTCTTCGCGGCCGGAAACTTGCGCCTGGCCGGGACGGTGCACGTACAGCGGCCGCGGCAACGTCATGTCATACGACGCGTCGCGCTTGCCCATGCCAAGGATGGCCAGGTCCGGTTCGGGCCGCGACAGCACCATGCTCCACACTTCCAGCGCGGGACGCAGGCCCGACGGCAATTGTTCGCGCTGGTCCACATCCTGCGTCAATTCCTGGTAAAAGCCATGATCGTTGGTCAGGTAGCAGCCGCTGCGCAGCACCGGCAACACCGGGCGCGACAGGCCGTGCAGTCCGGCAAAGCCGCGCGCGACCAGGTCGAAATATGCCGAACCGCCCGCCGATACGATGATTTGCGCACCGCCGAACAAGTGCTCCTGGTCGGCCGCGCGCACCAGCGCGGCCAGTTGCGCCACGTAGTCTTGCACGGCGCGCACGGCCTGCTGGCGGTCATGCCCATGCAGCAAGCCTTCATAGCCTTCGATGCCGGCCAGTTGCAGGCCCGGCGCCAGGCTGATGGCGCGCGCCAGCGCCAGCGCCTGTTCCGGCGTGCGGCAACCGGCGCGCTTGCCGGCCAGGCCCAGCTCCACCAGCAACGGCAGCGGCCGCTCCAGCCCGGCCGCCAGCACCGCCTGCGACAGGCGGCGCACGCCGCTGTCCGAATCGGCCAGCACCACCAGTTCGAAGCGCGGGTCATCCTTCATCAGCGCCAGCATGGCGCGGATCTCTGTGGCGCCCACCAGTTCATTGGCCAGCAGCACGCGCCGCACGCCGAAACGGTATGCCACCTGCACCTGGGCCGCGGTGGCCAGGGTCATGCCCCAGGCGCCGTTGGCCAGCTGCGCGCCGAACAGTTGCGGTGACATGGTGGTCTTGCCGTGCGGCGCCAGCACGGCGCCGTGGCGCGTGCAAAACCCGCGCATCCAGTCCAGGTTGTGCAGCAGCGCGCTTTCCTTCAACAGCGCCACCGGATAGCTGGTGTCGCCCCGCAAGACGTTCCAGCGCTGCACCCCGATCGCGCCCTGGCGCATCGGTTCGGTCAGCGGCAAGCCCTTGACGCCGGGCTGCAATACCTGTTCGGCAAGGCTGGCCAGCGCCAGTCCGCCATCGGGCAAAAGTCGGTCCATGTGGTCTCCTGGTATGATCGCGCCATTGTCGCATTTCCAGCGCTGAAAAAAAAAAACACCGCGGGCCCGGAAGCCCGCGGTGTTTCAGGAACAGGTCAGCGCCGTCTTACGACATGTGCTGGCCGCCGTTGATGGCGATGTTGGCGCCGGTGACGAAGGCCGCTTCGTCCGACGACAGGTAAGCCACCAGGCCGGCGACTTCTTCCGGCTTGCCCAGGCGGGCCATCGGGATTTGCGGGATGATCTTCGAATCCAGCACTTCCTGCGGGATTTCCATGACCATCTTGGTGCCGATGTAGCCTGGCGAAATGGTGTTGACCGTCACGCCCTTGCGCGCCACTTCCAGCGCCAGCGCTTTCGTGAAACCGTGTACGCCGGCCTTGGCGGCCGAGTAGTTGGTCTGGCCAAACGCGCCTTTCTGGCCGTTGACGGAAGAAATGTTGATGATACGGCCCCAGCCGCGCTCCACCATGCCATCGGCCACCGGCTTGGTCATGTTGAACACGGAATCGAGGTTGGTGCGCATCACCGCATCCCAGTTCACCTTGTCCATCTTCTTGAAGGTCATGTCGCGCGTGATGCCGGCATTGTTGACCAGCACTTCGACAGGGCCCACTTCGCTTTGTACCTTGGCCACGCAAGCCTGTGCCGACTCATAGTCAGCCACGTCGCACGGATAAGCCTTGAAGTCATAGCCCTGATCTTTCATCGTGGCCAGCCAGGCTTCCGCTTTCGTGTTGTTGGGGGAATACGTGGTTACTACCTTATAGCCGAGGGCTGCCAGTTTGATGCAAATTGCTTCGCCCAAACCGCCCATACCACCCGTTACCAATGCAACTCGTGCCATTTTTATCCCCTCTTTTTTTCGATCAATAAGACATAAGACGTGAACAGTACTGCCTATTGCAAAACTTAAGCGCGCTCCACCGCCAGAGCGACACCCATGCCGCCGCCGATGCACAGCGACGCCAAGCCTTTCTTGGCGTCACGACGCACCATTTCGTGCAGCAGCGTGACCAGGATACGGGCGCCGGAAGCGCCGATCGGGTGACCGATGGCGATGGCGCCGCCGTTCACGTTGATCTTGCTGGTATCCCAGCCCATCTCTTTGTTCACGGCAATGGCTTGCGCCGCGAACGCTTCATTGATTTCCATCAAGTCCAGGTCTTGCGGGGTCCAGCCGGCCTTTTTCAGGCACAGCTTGGCGGCCGAGACCGGGCCCATGCCCATGAAGGCAGGGTCCAGGCCGGACGAAGCGTATGCCTTGACTTTCGCCAGCACCGGCAAGCCCAGTTCCTTGGCCTGGGTGGCGGTCATCATGATCACGGCGGCGGCGCCATCGTTGATGCCGGACGCGTTGCCGGCGGTCACGGTGCCTTCCTTGTTGAACGCCGGACGCAGGCCGGACAGCGCTTCCAGGGTCGAGCCTGGCTTGATGTATTCATCCGCATCGAACACCACGGTGCTCTTCTTGCTGGCGATTTCCAGCGGGATGATTTCGTCCTTGAACTTGCCTTCCTTTTGCGCGGCTTCGGCCTTCAGCTGCGATTGCAGCGCGAATTCATCCTGCTCGGCGCGCGAGATTTCATATTTCTTGGCGACGTTTTCCGCCGTGATGCCCATGTGGTACTGGTTGTACACGTCCCACAGGCCGTCCACGATCATGGTGTCGACCAGTTTCGCGTCGCCCATGCGGAAGCCGTCGCGCGAATTGTTCAGTACGTGCGGCGAAGCGCTCATGTTTTCCTGGCCGCCGGCAATGATGATGTTGGCATCGCCGCACTTGATGGCCTGGGTGGCCAGGTGGGTGGCTT
>CBIHOX010000068.1:0-28189 GCA_966211685.1 uncultured Pseudoduganella sp. | reverse complement strand
TGGTCGAGACCTTGCAGTCGCCGTGCATCAGCACGATCAGCGGCTTGGCCGCTTCATCCTGCATCACCAGGGTTTTCACCACGTGGTGTTCATCCACGCCCAGTTCGCGCGACGACACCGACGTGCCGCCGTGTTCTTCGTAGTCGTAGGGATGTTCGGAAAACACCACCTTGTGCTTGCGCAGCAGCTGGGTGGCGGGGGTTTCTGAAATATGTTCTTTCTTGGCCATGGTGCGACGTGCAATGCTGACGGAGCGCCATTGTACGGCAAGCCGCGCCCGCTGGTTCAGGCGCCGCCCCCGTGTTACGCTAGGATCACAGGAGGAGCCAGACCATGCCCCAGGAAATCCGCTTTGCCACTTTCAATGTCTGTAACCTGGCGCCCGCGGGCACGCAACTGTATGACAACCTGGCGCCCCTGACGCCGGAACAATATGAAGCCAAGGCCAACTGGACCGCCCGCCAAATCGACTTGCTCGACGCCGACGTGATCGGCTTCCAGGAAATCTTTTCCCAGGCCGCGCTGCGCGACGTGCTGTCGCGCACGCACCGCTACCGCGACGCCGTGCACGCCGGTTTCGATCCCGATCCCCAGGCCACCCGCCTGACGCCGAACGTGGCGCTGGTATCGCGCCTGCCGCTGGCGGCCGAACCGCTGGTCTATGCGGACTTCCCGCAAGGGGTATCGCAGGACGAGGGCAACGACGCCGACCGCTTCGCCCGCGCGCCGCTGCACGCGCAAATCGTGTTGCCCAACGGCGTGGTGGCCGACGTGGTAGTGGTGCACCTGAAGTCGCGCCGGCCCGATTACCGCAATGGCGACGGCAACGGCGACCCGCTGCAATATGCGCTGGCCAACCTGCGTTCGCTGGTCTGGCGCGGTACCGAAGCGGTGGCGCTGCGGGTATTGCTGTCGCGGCTGATGCGGGAAAACAACCGCCCGTGCGTGGCAATGGGCGACTTCAACGATACCGCCGACGCCGTCACCACCACCATCGTGACGGGCGCTGGCGCGGCCTGCGAGCCGGGCGCGGAATTCGGGGGCCGGCTGTTCGATTGCGCGCACATCCAGCTGCGCCAGGACTGGTTGCGCCACGTGGCGTACACCACGCTGCACGAGGGACGCTACAGCACGATCGACCATATCCTGGTGTCGGAACACTTCCACCCGCAATCGCCTAAGGCGATGGCCGATGTGCTGGACGTGGCGTACCTGAACGACCACCTGGCCGACCCGCGCCCGGAAGCGTCGGACCATGGCCAGGTGCGGGCCCGGCTGCGCCTGCGCGATTGATCAGCTGCAGGGGCGCGGCGGAAGCGTTGCCGACGCGTGGACGGCGCGCTGATGACCGGCTGACGGCTGGCTGACGGCGCGCTGACGGCACGGCGACGGCCCGGTTGTCTCCCTGCTGGCGAAACCCCGCGGGCGCGCTGCCGCCACGCTGCCGTGCACTGCCGCTATTGCTTCAACAATTGCGCCAGCGCGCTGCCCTCGATCTGCCGTTCGGCCAGCAGCCCCTGGTAATGGTCGCACCCGAGACGGCGCAGCAATTCCAGCTGCGCCGCGGTTTCCACGCCTTCGGCCGTGACCCGCATGTGCAGGCTGCGCGCCATGGCGATGGTGGCGGCGATCACCGCGTCATCGTGCGTCCCGGTCAGCGAGCGGTCGATTTTCAGCTTGCCGACCGGGTAATCCTTCAGCAGTCCCAACCGGGAATAGCCGGCGCCGAAATCATCGATGGCCAGCCGCACGCCGAGGCCGTGCAGCGCGCCCAGCACGCTGGCGGCGTCCGGGTATTTCATCAGCAGCGCTTCCGTCAATTCCAGCTCCAGCCGCTCCGGCGCGAGGCCGGTGGCGGCCAGCGCATCGGCCACCCAGTGCGGCCATTGCGCGAACTGCGACGGCGACACGTTGACCGCCACCACCAGCGCCTGCCCGGCCGCGTTCCAGCGCTGCGCCGCGCCGCACGCTTCGCGCAAGACCCACTGGCTGATGGCGGGCATCAGCCCGGCCGCTTCGGCCGCGTCGACGAACTGTTGCGCCGCCTGCACGCCGCGCTGCGGGTCGCGCCAGCGCAGCAGCGCTTCGACGCCCACCGCGCGGCCCGTGTCCACGTCGATTTCAGGCTGGTAGTGCAACGCGAATTCGCCGGCCGCCAGCGCGGTGCGCAACCGCTGTTCCAGGCCGGCGCGCTCGCTGGCTTGCGCATGCATGTGCGGATTGAAGAACTGGAAGCTGTTGCGGCCGCTGTGCTTGGCGTGGTACATGGCCACGTCGGCGCGCGCGATCAAGTCATCGATGTTGTCGCCATCGTTGGGATACATGCTGATGCCGATCGATGCGGTGACCGGTAATACGTGACCCGCCACGATGCATGGCTGCGCCAGCGCCTGCAGGATGGCGCCCGCCACGTGCGCGGCCTGGCCGCTGCCGCCGACGTCGGCCAGCAGCACGAGGAATTCGTCGCCGCCGTGGCGGCTGACGGTGTCGGCGCCGCGCACGCAGTGCACCAGCCGCGCCGCCACTTCCTTGAGCAACGCATCGCCGGTGCGGTGGCCCAGCGTATCGTTGACCTGCTTGAAGTGGTCGAGGTCGATGTACAGCAGCGCCAGCATCGCATGGTGGCGCCGCGCCGACAGCAGCGCCAGCGAGAGGCGATCCTGCAACAGCACGCGGTTCGGCAAATCGGTCAGAAAATCATGTTCGGCCAGGTGGCGCGTTTGCGCCTCGGCTTTCTTGCGGTCGGAAATGTCGGCCAGGATGCCCATGTAATTGACGGCGCGCCCCTGCGCGTCGCGGATCGCCGTCAGCGCCAGCCAGCCGGGAAACGGATCGCCGCCCGCGCGCCGCAGCGAGACTTCGCCCTGCCAGTGGCCATTGCCGTCGACGTCGCGCCACAGCTGGTGGCACAGCGCCGCATCGTCGAACCCGGTCTGCGCGCTGATGAATTCGCGGCCCGCCATCTGCTGTTCCGTATGGCCCGTCACCTGGGCATAGGCGCGGTTGACGGCAACGATGCGGCGCTCGCGGTCCGTCAGCACGATGGCGTCGCGGCTGTATTCGAATACCTGCGCCGCCAGCTGCAACTGCATTTCCAGCTGCTTGCGGGCCGTCACGTCGACATCCATGCAAAACACTTGCCGCACCGCGCCGCCTTGCATCAACGGAAACACCGTGGAATAAATCCACAGATCCCGCCCGTCGCCGGTGCGTACGCGCCAGTCGGCCGCGGGACCGGGCAGGCCGCTGCGCCAGACCCGCTCCAGCATGGCGTCGTGCCCGGCCTGGTCCTCGTACGTCATCAGGCTGGCCAGCGGCCGGCCCAGCGCGTCATTGCCGTCGATACCATACAGCAGCCAGCAACTATCATTCCAGAACCTGATGCTGCGCGACTTGTCCATGCAGTGGATGGCCACCAGCGGCGAGCGCTCCATCGCGCCCACCAGGTGGGAAATCAAATCCAGCGCTTCCTGCGCCGGGTGGGTAATCTGGTGGTCGGCGTTGTCCACGGCGTCCTCGCTGGTGGTGATGGTTTGCTCCATGCTCCGCGCCATCGCCCCGGCACTCTTTACAAACAATCAATTTTTCCACTGATCCCGCGCAATCCACCCCTGCTTTTTTGCATTCCAGCCGCCCGATCGCACGCTTCATCGCACTGCCGTGGTGCGCGGGCTTGGAATTTCCTACAGTGTCACCATCCCTCAAGCCCCTCGCCAGCAGCGGCGCCCAACCGAGAACACATAATGAAACTGGAAACTCTGCCCCTGTCCCCGAAATCCTCCTCCCCCGCCCGGCGCTGGAAAAAGCCGGCCATCGCGCTCGTCGTGCTGGCGCTGGCCGGCGGCGGCTGGACCGTGATGCAATCGAAAAAAGCCGCGCCGCCCGCGCCGGCCGCGCAGCCGGCCGCGAAAAAAGGGCCAGACACGTTCGAACTGGCCGCCAGCGACGTGGCGGCCATCGATGCGCGCGCGCTGTCGGTGAATTTGCCGCTGTCGGGCTCGCTGGCGCCGGTGGCGCAAGCCACCATCAAGGCCAAGGTGTCGGGCGAAGTGCGCGAGACCACGGTGCGCGAAGGCATGGCCGTGACGGCCGGCCAGGTGCTGGCCCGCCTCGACCAGGCCGACTGGCAGGCGCGCGCCAGCCAGCAGCAAGCCGCCGTGGAAGAAGCGCAGGCGCGCCTGGCCATGGCCAACCGCAACCACGCCAACAGCCAGGCACTGTTGAAACAGAATTTCATTTCCCAGACCCAGTTCGACACCACCGCCAACGCGGTGGAGCTGGCGCGCGCCGCCGTCAAGGCGGCACAGGCGCAGCTGGACCTGGCCCGCATCGCGCTCAACGACAGCGTGATCCGCGCGCCGATGTCCGGCATTGTCTCCAAACGTCATGTGCAGGCGGGCGAAAAAGTCGCGCCTGACATGCCTGTCTTCACCATCGTCAACCTGTCGGAACTCACGCTCGAAGCGCAGGTGCCGGCGTCCGACATCCCGCGCGTGAAAGTCGGCCAGGAAGTCGCGTTCAAGGTCGATGGTTTCCAACAGCGCGAATTCAGCGGCAAGGTGGCCCGCATCAACCCGGCCGCGGAACCCGGTTCGCGCGCCATGCTGGTGTATGTCTCGGTGGCCAACCACGATGGCGCGCTGCTGGGCGGCATGTTCGCCAAGGGCGGCATCGTCACGGCCCGCTCGGCGGTGACGCCGGTGGTGCCGCTGGCCGCCGTGCGCGACGAACAGGGCCGGCAGGTGGTGTACCGCATCGACCAGGGCAACGTGGTGGCGCAGCCGGTGAAACTGGGCTTGCGCAACGACGACCTCGGCTATGCCGAAGTCACCGAAGGCCTGGCGCCCGGGGCGCAGGTGATCGTGGCCAAACTCGAAGGCGTGAAGCCCGGCGTGAAGGTCAAGGCGCCGGCGGCCGCGCCGCAGCCGCCCTCCTCGGATGCGCAGCAGGGCGCCACCCTGGCGCAGCGGGGTTGAGCCATGTGGATCACTAAAGTCAGTATCAAGCACCCGGTTTTTGCCACCATGGTGATGGTGGCGCTGATGGTGCTGGGCTTGTCCTCCTACAAGCGGCTCGGCGTGGAAAGCATGCCGAACGTGCAGCTGCCGTTTGCCACCATTGAAATCCAGTATCCGGGCGCGTCGCCGGAACAGGTGGAAAACGACATCACGCGTCCGGTGGAAGACGTCATCAACACGGTGTCCGGCGTGAAGACGATCCGCGCCAATTCGTGGGAAGGCCGGGCCGGCCTGTTCCTGGAATTCCAGCTGTCCACCAATATGGACCGCGCGATGCAGGAATTGCGCGACAAGGTGGCGCTGGTGCGGCCGCGCTTCCCGAAGGAAGCCAAGGACCCGTTTATCATACGGGCCGAAGGCGACAATGAGCAACCGATCGTGACCATGGTGCTGACGTCGTCGCAGCGCGGCCTGCGCGAACTGTCGACCATGACGGACCAGATCATCTCGAAGCGCTTCCAGGGCGTGCCCGGCGTCGGCCAGGTGCGCGTGACCGGCACCACCAAGCGCCAGGTGTGGATCAGCCTGCGCCCGGACGACATGCGCGCCCAGGCCGTCGGCGTCGATGAAGTCATCCGCGCGATCCAGAACACCAACGCCAACCTGCCGGCCGGCAATGTCAGCCAGGGCGTGTCGGAGCAATTGATCCGCGTCGAAGGCAAGATCAAGGAAGCGCGCGAATTCAACAAGATCATCGTGGCGCGCCGCGCGGCCGGCCCGGTCTACCTGGAACAGGTGGCCAGCGTCATCGACGGCGAAGAGGAAGCGCAATCGTATTCGCGCATCAATGGCCAGCCCGGCGTGACCATGGAAGTCACCAAGGTGCAGGACGCCAACGTGGTGGAAGTGGGCACTGGCATCGCCAAGGTGGCGGAAGAACTGAAGAAATCGCTGCCGGCCGACATCGAGCTGCGCATCATGGATTCGCAGTCGGAACGCGTGCAGGGCCAGCTCGACAACGTGAAACACACGATCGTGGAAGGCGCCGTGCTGACCATGGTGATCGTGTTCTTCTTCCTCAAGTCGTGGCGCTCCACCATCATCACCGGCCTGACCCTGCCGATCGCGGTGCTGGCCAGCTTCATCGCCATGAAGGCGTTCGGCTTCACGCTGAACTTCCTGACCCTGATGGCGCTGTCCCTGTGCATCGGCCTGCTGATCGACGACGCCATCGTGGTGCGTGAAAACATCGTGCGCCACTTCGGCATGGGCAAGGACCACCACCGCGCCGCCGAAGACGGCACCAATGAAATCGGCCTGGCCGTGATGGCCACCACGTTCGCCATCGTCGCCGTGTTCGTGCCGGTGGCCTTCATGGAAGGCATCATCGGCCGCTTCTTCCTGCAGTTCGGCATCACGGTCACGGTGGCGGTTCTGATTTCCCTGTTCGTGTCGTTCACGCTGGACCCGATGCTGTCGTCGGTCTGGCCCGATCCGGAACAGGGCCGCTTCAAGTACCTGCCGTGGCTGGGCCGCTTCATGGACTTCGTCGAGCGCGGCGTCGACGTGCTGCACGTGTGGTATGGCAAGGCGCTGGTCGTGGCGCTCGACTGGCGCAAGACCACGCTGGCGCTGACCGCCGCGATCTTCGTCGGCAGCCTGATGCTGGTGCCGATGATCGGCGGCGAAATGTTCCCGGAAACCGACGACGGCCGCATCTTCCTGCGCTTCAAGACCCCGGTCGGCTCCAGCCTGGAATACACCGACAGCAAGGTCAAGCAGGTGGAAGCCGCGCTCAAGCCATTCAAGGAAATCGACACCATCGTGGCCAACATCGGCACCCGCGACGGCCGCAACACGTCCGACGTGATCGTCAAGCTGACCGACGTGAAGAAGACCCACCGCCGCTCGCAAAAGCAGATGGAAAAAGCCATCCGCGAACGCCTGGCGCCGATTGCCGGCATCCAGCTGTCGGTCGGCCAGAAACCCATCTTCATTGCCATCCTGGGCACCGACGAGGCCAAGCTGGACGCCGTGGCGCACCACCTGATGGACAAGATGCGCAACATCAAGGGCATCGCCGACCTGGAATACAGCCAGGAAGGCGCCAACCCGTCGACCCGCATCAAGATCAACAATGAACTGGCCAGCGACCTGGGCTTGACCACGCAACAGATCGGCTCGGCGCTGCGCCCGTTCGTGGCCGGCGAAACCGTCAGCCACTGGCTGGCCGCCGATGGCCAGAACTATGACATCAACGTGCAGTTGCCGAAGTCGGGCCGCCAGCGCGTGGCCGACCTGTCGGACCTGTCGATCGCCTCGTCGAAAGTCACGCCGGACGGCGCGCCGCGCATGGTGCCACTGCGCCAGGTGGTGGAATTCATTCCGTCATCGAGCCCGCAAGTATTGAAGCGCCAGGCCCTGCAGCGCCGCGTGGCGATCTACGCCGGCGTCGAAGGCCGCCCGGCCGGCGACGTCGACAAGGATGTCAAGAAAGCCATGGATGCGATCGAATTGCCGGCCGGCGTGCGCTTCGACGTGGCGGGCAATGCACAGCAGATGGAAGAAACCATGGGCGGCGCGATGGCGGCGCTGGGCGTGGCGGTGATCTTCATTTACCTGGTGCTGGCGTCGCAGTTCGGCAGTTTCCTGCAGCCGATCGCCATCATGATGTCGCTGCCGCTGTCGCTGATCGGCGTGCTGGCCGCGCTGCTGATCACGGGCTCGACCCTGAACGTGTTTTCCGTGATCGGCTTCATCATGCTGATGGGCCTGGTCACGAAAAACGCGATCCTGCTGGTGGACTTCACCAACCATGGCCAGAAGGACGGCCTGGACCAGCGCGCCGCGATCCTGCAGGCCGGCCAGGTGCGCCTGCGCCCGATCCTGATGACGACCCTGGCCATGATCTTCGGCATGTTGCCGATGGCAATCGGCATGGGCGACGGCGGTGAAATCCAGGCGCCGATGGGCCGCGCGGTGATTGGCGGCGTGATCACGTCCACCCTGCTGACCCTGGTGGTGGTGCCGGTGGCCTACACTTACCTCGACAGCCTGGGCAAGCGCTGCGCGCGCTGGTTCAAGGGCAAGCATGCGACAGCCGAAGCGGCTTCGCTGAGCGAGCGCAAGACCGCCTGATGCACTTCAGGGCGGGCCGTCCGGGCCCGCCCCCTCTCCTGCGCCGCCTTCCGTTTCCTGTTCCCCGTCCGGCTCCTGCTGGCCCTCCAGCTTGCGGCGGGCTTTTTCCGCCGCCTTTTGCTCGGCTTTTTTCTTTTTCTCCAGCTCGCGCTGGCGTTTCTCGTACTGGAAATTCGTCTTGGCCATGCCACACCTCCGTGGGGGTACCTGATCCCCCATTATGAACCTGTTTCAACTGGAGGGGCTCAGCCGCGTGGATGATGTACCGCGTGCAATTGTTTGAGGCGTTCGCGCGCCACGTGGGTATAGATTTGCGTGGTGGAGATGTCGGCGTGGCCCAGCAACAGTTGCACCACGCGCAAATCCGCGCCATGGTTCAGCAAGTGCGTGGCAAATGCGTGCCGCAGCGTGTGCGGCGACAGCGGACTGGTGATGCCGGCGCGCTGCGCCTGCTTCTTGATGACCACCCAGAACATTTGCCGCGTCATGGCGCCGCCGCGGCCCGTCACGAACAGCGCGTCATCCTGCTGGCCATTGAGGATGGCGCCGCGCGCCTCGGCCAGGTAGCGCGTGATCCACTGGCGCGCCTGGGCGCCGAACGGCACCAGGCGCGTCTTGCCGCCCTTGCCGGTAATGCGCAGCACGCCGTCATTGAGGCTGACTTCGACGGTTTTCAGCGCCACCAGTTCCGACACGCGCAAGCCGCTGGCATACATGAGTTCGAGCATGGTGCGGTCGCGCAAGCCCAGCGGCGTGGCCACGTCGGGCGCCGCCAGCAGCGCTTCCACCTGCGCTTCGCTGAGGGTCTTCACCAGGCGCGCGGCCTGTTTCGCACCCGGCATTTTCAGGCACGGGTCTTCCGCCACCAGGCGCTGGCGCAATGCGTACTGGTAAAAGCGTTTCAGCACCGACAGGCGGCGGTTGGCGGAACTGGGCTTGGTGTCGCCGTGGCGCGCGCTGAAATACGCGCTGACGTGGCGCCCCGCCACCGCATGCAGGCCCGCCACTTCCGGATGCTGGTGTTCCAGCCACTGGGCGAACTTGCGCATGTCGCGCCGGTACGCTTCCAGCGAATTTTTCGCCAGCCCGTCTTCCAGCCACAGCGCGTCGCAAAAAGCGTCGATCAAAGCAAGGTTGTCTGCCGCCATGCGTATTCCATGTGGCCTTCATGGGCCAGCAGCCAGCGCTTGACGTTCAACAGGTAGCCGTTGGCGTCGTCGCTGTGGGAAAAGCCGCCCAGGCCGCTGGCGCTGGTGACGCGGTGGCACGGCACGGCCAGCGGGAACCAGTTGTCGCCACAAGCCTGGCCGATCGCGCGCGGCGCCGATTCCAGGTATTTCGCCAATTCGCCATAGGTGCGCACCTGGCCGCGCGGGATGCTGCGGATGGCGTCCCACACGCGGCGCTGGAACGGGCTGCCCACCACCGCCAGCGGCAGGGTGAACGGGAAGTCCGCGTCGGCGCAATAACGCTGCACCTGCTGCGCCGCCAGTTCGGCCACCGCATCCTGCGGGGCTTTTTCCGGCAGCCCGGCCGGCAGGTACGCCATTTGCGTGACCACGCCGCCGGCGGTGCAGATTCCCATGTTGCCAAACGGGGTAGCCACGATGGCGTTGAACATGTCGCTGGCGGCCGATATTTCGTGTTGTATTTTCATCACAACATTTTTTAGAGTTGTTGCACTATTGCCACAGGCTGATTGCCGCAAAAGCGGCCTGCGGGTCCGGCGTCCATGATAGTGAATTTAAAAAAAAAGCGCACCGTGAAGGTGCGCTTTCAATCTTTGTCCACGGCACCGGTCGTTTGGCGCCTCCGTAGCTCGCTTGTGGCTGCCTCCGGTGGTCTTCCAACGACATACTGTATGCCGGGTGTCTCCTCAAGTATATCCGCGGTATTGGCTACCGTTGTTATTTACTCTCCCCACTAAAACCTGTGCCTTCTGTCGTGTCCTTTGCTCGCCGGCTGCATATCGATATGCGACCATGACTGCCGGAGCGACGCCATCATAACTGAACCGGAAAAATTTTTGCTGGATTTTTTGAAGCAAATATATTTTTTGTTCAGGAATAAATAAAGTTAGGCAACCAGGTGGAAATTTGTGGTATGTACGTCACCACCAGCAGGAATCCCAGCATGGTCAGCAACCACGGCCACACCGCCACCGTGAGTTCCGTGATGCCCATTTTCGTGATGCCGGACGCAACGTACAGGTTCAGCCCGACCGGCGGATGGCACATGCCGACTTCCATGTTCACCACGATCAAGATGCCGAAGTGCACGGGGTCGATGCCCAGCTTCATGGCCACCGGGAACAGGATGGGCGCCATGATCAGCACGATCGACGACGGTTCCATCACGTTACCAGCCAACAACAGCAGGATATTTACCACCAGCAGGAAACTCACGACGCCGAGGCCCTGGCCAGTCAGCCATTCCGCCATGGCTTGCGGGATGTTTTCACTGGTCATCAGGAACGAGAACAGCACCGCGTTGGTAATGATGTACAGCAGCATGGCCGACATCGACGCGGAATCCAGCAAGACCTTGCCGACTTGTTTCAGTCGCAAGTCCTTGTAGACAAATACGGCAATGAAGAACGCATACACGGCAGCCATGGCGGCCGCTTCGGTCGGCGTGAACGCCCCCGTGTAAATCCCGCCCATGACAATGACGATCAGCAACAAGCCCCAGGCGCTGGCGCGGAACGTACGCCACCGCTCGCCCCAAGTAGCCTTCGGCATGCGCGGATAATTGTGCTTGCGCGCCAGGAACCATGTGGTCAGGCCCAGCAGGAACGCCAGCATCAAACCCGGAATCACGCCCGCCATGAACAGCTTGCCTACCGACGTGTTGGTGGTAACCGAATACATCACCATCACGATCGACGGCGGGATCAGGATGCCCAGCGCGCCGGAGGTGGTGATCACACCGGCGCCAAAGCTTTTCGGGTAGCCCTGGCGCACCATGGCCGGCAGGATGATGGAACCGATCGCCACCACGGTGGCCGGCGACGAACCGGACACCGCCGCGAACAGCGCGCACGCCAGCACGCCGGCCAGCGCCAGGCCGCCGTGCCAGTGGCCCACCATCGACGAGGCGAAATTGATCATGCGCCGCGCCACCCCGCCATGGGTCAGGAAATTGCCGGCCAGGATGAAGAACGGGATCGCCATGATCTCGAACTTTTCAATGCCGGTGAACAGCTTGAGCGCCACCGACTCGATCGGCACCTGGGTCATGGTGAACAGGAACGTCAGCACGGTCAGGCCGAGCGAAATGGAAATCGGCATGCCGGTCAGCATCAGGACCAGCAACAGCACGAAGATAATGGCGGCGTTCATGCTTTTTCTCCTTGGACTTCGTCGTCCAGTCCTTCGACGTGCGAGTGGTCATGCTTGGGCAGGTGGCCGGTACGGACGAATTGCACCAGCACTTGCAGGAAGCGGAAACACATCAGGTAAGAGCCGGTCGGCACGGCCAGGTAGACGATCCACATCGGCAATTCCAGGTCCGCCGAGGTCTGGTCGGTGTGGCCGATTTCCCACACGAAGCTGGCGCCCAGCGTGCCGACGATGCCGGTGAACACGGCGCCGGCCAGCAGGCCGAAGATGATGAACTTGTTGCGTGCCGGCGTGCTGAGGCGGTTGATCAGCACGTCGACGCCAACGTGGATGCCGGTGCGCACGCCATAGGCGGCGCCGAACTTGGCCATCCAGACAAACATGTAGATGCACAGTTCCTGCGCCCAGCTGGTATTAATCTGGATCAGCCAGTCCTGCAGGCCCGGGATCGGCAAGCCGGCCAGGTAGCGGTGCAATACCGCGGCGAAAATAATCAGGGTGGCGAGCGCCATCAAGGTCGCAATCAGCCACTCTTCGAGGTGATCGAGGAATTTCATGGTGTGTCTTTCCCTGGAGGGATGGGAAAATGGCGGGATGGGCTGCAGGTTTGCCCAGCCATCCCGTCTCCGTAAGGCCGGCGGGGCGCCGGCCGTGCCGCTTGAGCGTGCTGCCAGTGACCGGCTTACTTGGCGGCTTCCTTGTTGATCGCTTCGATCAAGTCCTTGCCGATACGGCCTTGCATATCTTTCTGTACCGGCAACAGCGCCTTGCGCCACTCCGCCTGTTCCTTGGCGCTCGGCACGTAGACTTCGGTCTTGCCGGTCTTCTTGATGGCTTCCAGCGCCATGTCGTTGTCACGCTGGGCGATGGCTTTTTCAAACGTGGTGGCGTCGCGCATCGCGCCTTCCAGTGCGGTGCGGATATCGGCCGGCAAGCCATCCCAGAACTTCTTGTTGACGATGACGGCATAGCCCAGGTAACCGTGGTTGGACACGGTCACGTGCTTTTGCACTTCATGCATCTTTTGCGTATACATGTTCGATGGCGGGTTTTCCGTGCCATCGACCACGCCGGTCTGCAGCGCCTGGTACACCTCGGAGAACGCCAGCACTTGCGGATTGGCGCCCAGCGCGCGCATTTGCGCGTCCAGCACCTTGGACGACTGGATACGCATCTTCATGCCCTTGAAGTCGGCCGGCATGCGCAGCGGCTTGTTGGCCGACATCACCTTGAAGCCATTGTCCCAATAGGCCAAGCCAGTAATGCCCTTGCCTTCCAGCTTTTTCAGCAAGCCCTTGCCGATCGGGCCTTCGGTCACGTTGTACAGCGCGGTCTTGCTGGGGAAGATGTACGGCAAGTCGAAGACTTCGAATTCCTTGACACCCAGCGGGCCGAACTTGGCCAGCGACGGCGCCAGCATTTGCACGGCGCCCAGCTGCAGCGCTTCCAGTTCTTCCTTGTCCTTGTACAGCTGGCTGTTCGGGTAGACTTCCACTTTCACGCGCCCTTTGGTGGCTTTTTCCGCCAATTCCTTGAAGCGTTCGGCGGCCTGGCCCTTCGGCGTGTCCGTGGCGACCACGTGGCTGAACTTGATGACAATGGGGTTTTGCGCGAACGCGCTGAAGCTGGCAACAGCGCACAAGGCGGCGAAAACGGCTTTGAATTTCATGGCGGGAAGTCTCCGTGGCGTGAATAATCACATTATGATGTTCTAACGTTGCAGTTTGTTCCGGGATCGTAATTCACAACAACTGTGGAAAACCACAATAGCCCCCGCGGCGCAGGTGCATATGCTCAGCGCATGACCCTGCCGCCCGCTTCCTTCCCCGCTGCCGCGCCAGCCGCGCGCTTTGCCAGCCCGTGGCGATGGCTGTTGCCGGTGGTGCTGGTGTTGTTTTTTCTCGCTGTCCTGATCTGGCTGCCATGGCAGGCGCGCCAGATGGAACGCAACGAGCGCCAGGAACAATTAATTGCCGATACGCTATGGGTGGAGCAAACCATCCGCTTCCAGCTCGGCCGCCACGAGGAAGCGCTGCGCAACCTGGCCAACGACATCGCGGCCGGACGCATCGCGCACGACCAGCTGGCCGCGCACATGGGCCGGCTGTTGCGCAATGGCCGCGAATTGCAACGCGTGCAATGGGCCGATGCGCAAGGCGTGGTACAGGCCGGCAGCGATGGCGCGCCGCAGACCGGCGCTGTGCTCGATGCGCAGGCGCGCGAAGCTGCCGACCACGCGCGCCGCGCCCGGCGGGGCGTCTACAGCCAGCGCGCACCCGGTGCGAACGGTTCGGCATCGATCGATTACTACACGCCCGTGATGCGCGGCGAACAATACCTGGGCACCGTGGTGGCAAGCTTCAACGCCGCCGCCATCCTCGAGGAAATGGTGCCCTGGTGGTTTGCCCAGGATAACCAGATTTCACTGCTGGACCGTGACGACAAGGTGCTGGCGCGCCGCACGGCTGCCGGCCCGGGCCACGGCGTGTATACCCATAAGCGCGCGCTGGACTTGCCGGGCGCCGTGGTGACCCTGATGACCGACAGCGTGAAAAGCGAACCGAACCTGTTGCCCAACCTGCTGGTCGGTTCGGTCATCGTGCTGTCGCTGGGATTGCTGTGGAGCCTGGGGGCGCTGTGGGTCCACATTTCGCGCCGGCTGCAGGCCGAAGGCGCGCTGCGCCAGCAGATGCTGTTCCGCACCGCGATGGAAAACTCGCTGGTGACGGGCTTGCGCGCACGCGACCTGGAAGGCCGCGTCACTTACGTCAATCCCGCGTTTTGCCAGATCGTCGGCTATCCGGCCGAGGAACTGGTGGGCCGCAAGCCGCCCATGCCGTACTGGGCGCCGGAAGCCATCGGCGAATACCAGCACCGCTTTGCCGGCATTTTGGCCGGCAATGTGGAGCCGCAAGTGGAAACCGTGTTCGTGCGGCCGGACGGCACCCGCGTGCCGGTGCTGATCTTCGAGGCGCCGCTGGTCGATGGCGCCGGCAAGCAGACCGGCTGGATGGGTTCCATCCTCGATATTTCCGACCGCAAGCGCATCGAGGAATTGAACCGGCAGCAAGAGGAAAAACTGCAGACCAGCGCGCGCCTGGCCACCATGGGGGAACTGGCGTCGATGCTGGCGCATGAGCTGAACCAGCCGCTGGCCGCGATTTCCAGCTATACCACGGGAGCGCTGAACATGATGGCGCGCGCCGACGGCAAGGGCGAAGCGCTCGACTGCAAGGTCTTGAAACCCGCGCTGGAACAGGCCGGCGCCCAGGCGCAACGGGCCGGCCAGATCATCCGCAGCGTGCATGAATTCGTGAAAAAACGCGAACCCGAGCGGCAGGAAGTCGGCGTGCAGTCGCTGCTCGACAGCATCGGCGCGCTGATCGAACTGCAGACCCGCAACAAGCACGTGACCCTGAACGTGGTGATCCCGCTGGACTTGCCGCCGGTGCTGGCCGACCGCGTGATGGTGGAACAGGTGTTGCTGAACCTGACCCGCAACGCGATCGAAGCGATGGCGCAGGTGCCGCCCGAGCGGCGCCTGCTGCGCATCGCGGCCAGCCATGACGCGCAATCCGGCATGGTCGAAGTGCGGGTGGAAGACCAGGGCCACGGCATCCCGGACGACGTGGCGGAGCGCCTGTTTTCGCCGTTCTTTTCCACCAAGGCCGAAGGCATGGGCATGGGCTTGAACGTGTGCCGCACGGCGATCGAATTCCACGGCGGCACCCTGACCCACCGCGCCAATCCCGGCGGCGGCACCATCTTCACCTTCACGCTGCCGGCCGCCGCCACGGCCGCGGCGGTTAACTGAAAGGATATACCATGCTCCACATCGTCGACGATGAAGCCGTCGTACGCGATTCGCTGTCCTGGCTGGCGTCGTCGCGCGGCATCCCGGCCAAGGCCTACGGCACCGTCGCGGAATTCCTGGCCTGGGTGGAAAAAGGCGAATTCGATGCCGATGGCGATTGCCTGCTGCTGGATGTGCGCATGCCGGAAATGAATGGCATTGCCGTGTTCGACCAGCTGGCCGCGCGCAACGTCACTCAGCGCCTGCCCGTGATTTTCCTGACCGGCCATGGCGACGTGCCGATGGCGGTCGACACCCTCAAGCGCGGCGCCTTTGATTTCTTTGAAAAGCCGTTCAATGACAACCAGTTGATGGACCGGGTCGAGGAAGGCCTGGCCAATTCTCGCCAGGCCAGTGAAAAGGCAGCCGTGCACGCGCGCCTGGCCACGCTGTCGCAGCGCGAGCGCGAAGTGCTGGACTTGATTTTGGCCGGCAAGATGAACAAGGTGGTGGCCGACGAACTCGGTATTTCCATGCGTACGGTGGAAGTGCACCGCGCCCACATTTTCGACAAGATGCAGGTGAAGACCGCGGTGGAACTGGCCGGCCTGCTGAAATAATCGCCGCCAGGAGAAGGGAGCCGCCAGCCGCCTCAGCCCGCCATTGCCACGCAATTGCGCCCGTCGTGCTTGGCGCGGTACAGCGCCTGGTCGGCGCGCCGCACCCAGTGTTCATAACTGGGTTCGAACGGGTCGCTGAGCGCCACGCCCAAGCTGATGCTGCAGTGGAAGGCCCGTCCGTCATGCACCACTTCGGTGGCCGCCACGCAGGCGCGCAAGCGTTCGGCAAAGGCCAGCACGCCGTCGCGCGGCGTATCGGGCAACAGCACGATGAATTCCTCGCCGCCATAGCGCGCCGCCATGTCCACTTCGCGCATGGTGTCGCGGATGCAGTGCGCCAGCATGCGCAGCGCCGCGTCGCCGCCCGGATGGCCGTGGCGGTCGTTGACCAGCTTGAAATGGTCGATGTCGAGCAGGATCAGCGCGGCCGGGCGGCCGGAACGGCGCGCGCGCTGCCATTCGGCGTCGAGCTGGCGGTCGCCGGCGCGGCGGTTCAGCAGGCCGGTCAGGCTGTCGGTGGTGGCCAGGCGCGCCAGGTCGGTATTCATGCGCTGCAATTCCGACAATAAGTCATCGGTGGAATCTTGCCAGTGTGAAAACAGCTGGTAACCAAAGAAGGCGCTGAAAACGAGGATGGTGGAAAACACGAAGTACACGATCCACACGGTCTGGCGGAACACGTCCGGCGCACGGGCCGCGTCGGCTTCGGCCATCCGGATCGTCACAAAACCATACAGCAGCACGCCCAGCGCCACGGTGGCCATCATACGCAGCACCGCGCGGCGCGAGCCGCGGCGCCCTCGCATCAAGTGTTCGTGGTTTTGCTGCCAGCGCTCCCAGGCCGGCCACAGCATGGCCAGCAGCGGGCCGCCCAGCAGCACGCTCTCCAGGAAAGCGCCCAGCCACCAGCCCTGCCAGATCGGCAATTGCGCTCCGGGCGCCAGCCGGTTGGTGTAAGTCCAGATCAGCGCGCCGGCGGAACTGAAGATACTGGAAACAAAGCACAGCTGGATGTAGTAGAGCAGCGCGGTCGGGCTGCGCAAGTCGCGCCGCATGGCCAGGGCGCGGTAGCCGATGGTCATCACGGCAAAGCCCAGCGGGTTGGCGCAGGCAAACAGCAGTGCCCATTGCACCGGCATGTCGGCATACAGCGCCAGCACCAGCGTCGATACGTACGCCGGGACCGCGCCCCACCACCAGCCCAGCATCATGGTCAGCAGCAGGCACACCAGCAGCGGCGGATACACCGTGATATACACCGTGACCCCGCCAAACGACAGCGGCAGGCCGGACCAGCGCAGCGCCACCGTCATCACACCGAGCGTGACACAGGCGGCCAGCAGGGCCAGCCAGACCACGGCCACCATGGTTTTTTCGCGCACGCCCCCATGCCGCCACAGTTTCAGCGGCGACAGTTCATGGTATTGCTTGGTGTCCGTGGAAAATGGCACGTGGTCCCGTTTGCCTGTGGTTGCTAATAGGTTGCTAATAATTACCTACACTGGCCCAAAGTTGCTTATTGTCTATGACAAACCATTATGCCGCACCTGCGGCGCGGCGTCAGCCCAGATGCTGCAGCAAGGCCCACGCCACGTGTTCACGCACCAGTTCCGACGGATGGTCCTGGCGCGCGCGCAACGCCGCCACGATGTCCGCCTCGCCGCGCGCGCCCATGGCGGCGGCGTTGCCCAGACCGACCGCCAGGTTGCGCAGCCAGCGTTCGTGGCCGATGCGGCGGATCGGCGATCCTTCCATGCGCTGGTTGAATTCCGCTTCGGTCCAGGCAAACAGTTCCACCATCGAGGCACTGCCCAGGCCGTGGCGCTCGTCGAAATCGGGCAACACGGCGCGCTGCGCGAACTTGTTCCAGGGGCACGCGGTCTGGCAATCGTCGCAGCCATAGATGCGGTTGCCGATCAGCGGGCGCAATGGCTCGGGGATCGCGGCTTTCAATTCAATGGTGAGATAGGAAATGCAGCGCCGCGCATCGAGCCGGCCCGGGCCGAGGATCGCCCGGGTCGGGCACGCGGTGATACAGGCGTCGCACTGGCCGCAGCGCGGCTCGGCCGGGGCATCGACCGGCAGCGGAATGTCGACCAGGATTTCGCCCATGAAGAACATGGAACCGGCGCCACGGTTCAGCAGCAGCGTGTGCTTGCCGCGCCAGCCCAGGCCGGACTTTTCCGCCAGCGGCAACTCCATCACCGGCGCCGAATCCGTGAAGACCCGGTAGCCGAACGGGCCGATGGCGGCGGCAATCCGGTCCGCCAATTGTTGCAGGCGGGCGCGCAACACCTTGTGGTAGTCGCGGCCGCGCGCATAGACCGACACCACGGCCGCGTGCGCATCGCGGGTGCGGGCGGTTTCCCGTGCGCGCCAGTCGCCGTCCTGGCTGGCCGGCAGGTAATCCATGCGCGCGCAGATCACGCGTACGGTGCCCGGCACCAGTTCGGCCGGACGGGCCCGTTTCATGCCGTGCGTGGCCATGTAATCCATTTCGCCATGCATGCCGGCGTCCAGCCACGCTTGCAAACCCGCTTCGGCGTGCGACAAATCGATGTCGGCAATGCGCAACTCCGCAAATCCCAGCGCGGTTCCCCATTCCTTGATGGAACTTGCCAGTTCGTCTAAATTGTAAGAATCGGGAATGGCAGCGGACATTGGTTTTAAAATTGCGGCGTTAACAAATGACAGACAGTGGAATGACGGCGCGGATAACCGGCGGCCATTCCCACATTTTACAGACTGATGCCTATGCAGCACTTCAAATCCCACCTCCACGACGAAGCCGGCACGGCCGCACTGGGCGCCGCGCTGTCGCGCGCGATCACGCCGGGCATGGCGATTTACCTGCACGGCGACCTGGGCGCCGGCAAGACCGCGCTGACCCGCGCGCTGCTGCACGCGGCCGGCCACACCGGCAACGTGAAAAGCCCGACGTATACGCTGTCCGAACCGTACAGCGTGACGATGGATGGTCGCGACGTCAACGTCATCCATTTCGACCTGTACCGCATGAGCAGCCCCGAAGAATTCCTCGACGCGGGATTCCGCGAAGATTTCAACGGCGACAATGTCTGCATCGTCGAATGGCCGGAAAAAGCGGGCACGGTGCTGCCGCCGCCGGACCTCAGCGTGTTCCTGTCTGTGGCGGGCGATGGACGTGATGTAGAATTGCAAGCGTCCTCTGCCTTAGGTTTGTCATGCCTGGAACGCCTCAAATTCGCCCCGAATCTCTGACCGGGTCCCCCGCCACGCCCCGCCGTCCCGCCCACCGCCGCACCGTGCTGAAAGCGGGCGGTGCGCTGCTGCTGTCCGTGTTTACCCCGCTGCCGGCGCTGGCCGCGCAAATCCTGGCGGTGCGCGTGTGGCCGGCCGAAGACTATACCCGTGTCACGCTGGAAAATGATTCGAACCTGAAAGCCACGTACCTGATCGTCAAGGATCCTGAACGGCTGGTGGTCGACATCGAAGGCTTGCAACTGACGCCCACGCTGAAAAGCCTGGTGGCGAAAATCCAGTCCAACGACCCGTACATCCGCCAGGTGCGCGTGGGCCAGTTCACACCGACCGTGGTGCGGCTGGTGTTCGACCTGAAATCGGAAATCAAGCCGCAGGTCTTCACGCTGGCGCCGGCCGGCCAGTACAAGCACCGCCTGATCTTCGACCTGTACCCGGTGCGCGAAGCCGATCCGATTGCCGCCATGATAGAAAAAGGCGACTGGAGCGACCAGCCGGGCAGCGCGCCGGCACGTCCGAACCCGCCCGCGCCGGCCGTGGCCATGCCCGGCAGCGCGGTGCAGGCCACCCAGGCGGCCCAGGCCGCGCAAGCGCCGGTGTTGCTGAAGCCGGAACCGGCCGGCCACGCGCCGGCGGCCGGGACGCCGGCCGCGCCATCGGCAACGGCGTCGTCGGCGTCTTCCGCGCCCTCCACGGCGGCGGCATCGGCGGGCGCCGTGGCCGCGGCGCCGTCCGAACCGGCGGGCCGGCACGATGCCCCGGCGCAGCGCCCCGCGCCAGCCGACAAGTCCATGAAAGTCACGCGCATGATCACCGTGGCGCTGGATCCCGGCCATGGCGGCGAAGACCCGGGCGCGATCGGCGCCACCGGCCTGCGGGAAAAAGACGTGGTGCTGGCCATTGCCAAGCGCCTGAAGACGCGCATCGAGCAGCACCCGAACATGCGCGTGATGCTGACGCGCGACGGCGATTATTTCGTGCCGCTCGGCACCCGCGTGGAAAAAGCGCGCAAGGTGCAGGCCGACCTGTTCGTGTCGATCCACGCCGACGCGTTCGTGCAGCCTTCCGCCCGCGGCTCGTCGGTGTTCGTGCTGTCGGAAAAAGGCGCCAGCTCGAGCGCTGCGCGCTGGCTGGCCAACAAGGAAAACGAGGCCGACAGCATCGGCGGCGTCAACGTGCAGCGCCACGATCCGCAGGTGGCCAGCGTGTTGCTGGACTTGTCGACCACGGCGCAAATCACGGACAGCCTGAAGCTGGGCAAGGCCGTGCTCGGTGAAATCGGCGGCATCAACCGCCTGCACAAGGGCGCGGTGGAACAGGCCGGCTTTGCCGTGCTGAAGGCGCCGGACATCCCATCGATCCTGATTGAAACCGCTTTCATTTCCAACCCGGAAGAGGAAGCGCGCCTGCGCGACCTCGACTACCAGGAAAAACTTGCCGACGCCGTGATGAACGGCATCCGCCACTACTTCGCGAAAAACCCGCCGCTCGCCAAGAGCCGCATAGCTTAAGGAATTCCATGATCAGCAAGGAAACTGTCGGCGCCCTGCCCGCCATCCGCATTACCGCGCCCGACGGCGCCCAGGCCCTGGTGGCGCTGTATGGCGCACATTTGCTGTCGTGGAAAACCCCGGATGGGCGCGAGCGGCTGTTCATGTCATCGCGTTCGCCGCTGGACGGCAGCGCCGCCATCCGCGGCGGCGTGCCCGTGATCTTCCCGCAATTTTCCACGCGCGGCGATGGCCAGCGCCACGGCGTGGCGCGCCTGTCGACATGGCAGCTGGGCAGCACCGGCGATGAAGGCAACCAGGCGTCGGCGGAATTCATCCTGACGCACGACGACGTGCCGGCGAAACTTGCGCAGGGCTGGCCGCGGCGCTTTGCGCTGAGCCTGCGTTTCACGCTGGACGGCGATACGCTGCGCATGGATTACCGCGTCACCAATACCAGCGACGCCAGCTGGGACTTCGCATGCGCGCTGCACACGTATTACGCGGTGGGCGCCTTCGCGCAATCGTCGCTGCACGGCCTGGCCTCCGGCCCGCTCCACTTCGCCGAAGCGCTGGACGATATCCATCCCGCCACCGACGCGCTGGAACTGCACACGGCCGACGCGCGCCTGCGCCTGCAACAGCAGGGCTTTACCGAATGGGTGGTGTGGAACCCGGGCGCCCAGGGCGCGGCGGCGATTGCCGACCTGGCGGACCATGAATACAGCGAGTTCCTGTGCATCGAACCGGCCCGCGTCGACAAGCAGCCATTGGCGGCCGGCGCGGCATGGCAGGGAACGCACAGCGTCACGGTGGTGGCGGGCCATTGATATCGGCCGTGTCACCGCCATCGTGGATGTTGCCGTAGGGCGGATTAGGCGAATGCCGTAATCCGCCACTGTGCGCATCCCGGTACTGCCGGCAATGGCCGATTACGCCGGCTGCGCCGGCTAATCAGCCCTACATCCACTATGGCGACAGAGGCCGGTCCAGCCCTCGCCGTTACATGGACTCCTTGATCATGCGGCCTGAGGAGGGCTGCTTATTTGCCATGACGGGCCACAGGCCGATCCAGCCCTCGCCGTTACATGGACTCCTTGATCATGCGGCCTGACGAGGGCTGCTTATTTGCCATGACGGGCCACAGGCCGGTCCAGCCCTCGCCGTTACATGGACTCCTTGATCATGCGGCCTGACGAGGGCTGGATCGGCCGTGCATTCAAAGGATACAAGCGCGAAAACAGCGCCATCTGCGCCGGCGACGCCTGCACCGGTTCCTTCATCACCAGCCACAGCACGTTTTCCGTGCAGGGCGGCGTGGTCAGCGATCCCATGTAGGTGTAATAGTCGCGCCGCTGCGGCAACAGGTCGTTCGGGTCCAGCACGATGGAGGGCGCGGACACGTCGCCTTTTTCCAGCGGCAGGTTGTTCCACACGGTCTGGATGGCCGGTTGCGGCTTGCCGCGCTCGAGCAGCAGCGCCAGCACCGCATAGCGCCCCTCGCCATCCTTGTGCACCAGGTGGATCACCATTTCGAAGCCCTTGCCATTGATCCGCTCTTCCGAGGGGCGGTGGAAATGGAATTGCACCAGTTCATATGCGCGGTTGCCCACGGTGATGAAATTGCCGCCGCCCATGGTCACCTGCACGGTATGGCCGTTGTCCTGCACGTTGAAGGCGGACGGATGGTAGTCGAACACGATTTGTTCCAGCTCGACTTTCATGCCGTCGCGGATATCGATCGGCGACTGGCGGTTGCCGGTGCTGCATTTGATCCAGTCCGAATTGATCTTGTGCCAGTTGGCAGGACCGATTTCGCCTTCATAGCCCCAATGGGTGCCATTGGCGCGCGGCGGCGGCATCAGGGCCAGCGCCTTGGCGCGGGCCTCGGCTTCCTTCTTGGCCTTGGCCGCGGCGGCCGCGCGGGCCGCCTGCTGGGCTTTCATGGCGGCGAGTTTTTCCGCGATGCGCGCCTGCAGCTCGGCTTCCGCCTGCTCTTCCTTTTCACGCTCGGTCAATGGCCGCGGCTTGCCGCCGGCCCTGGTCTTATCGGCGCCTTTGTCATCGCCCTTGGCGCCATAGCGGGAGGACGATCCACCGCCGCCGCCGACCTGCATCGGGCTGACGGGACGGATACTTTCAATGTTGGTCTTGAACCTGGTTGCAGGTGGCGACGCATAGGAGCCGTCGGCGGCGCTTGCCACCGATACCATATGGGCGGCGCACCAGCAGGCAATCAGGATGGTGAGGTTGCGCATGGGATTCCGGGATTGAAATGCTTACCCCGGTATACGGTTGCACAGAGGGAAAACTTGAGCAGGACAGGATGGAAATTCGCGGCCTGCCGCCCGGCAGGCGGCAGGCTGGGCAGGACGGCGCCTGCCCGTTTCCGCCGGCAACTCAACGGCCGGCGGCGCGGCGGTTCAACATGCGGCGGCCGAGTTTCCACATCGCGCCCAGCACCAGCGGGCCCAGCGCCACGGCCACGCCCACCATGACGATGGTGGTCAGGTGGTCGCGCACGATCGGCACGTTACCGAAAATATAACCGGCCAGGGTCAGCGAAATCACCCACGCCAGCGCGCCGGTGATGTTGAACATCTGGAAGCGCGAAAAACTCATGTCCGACACGCCGGCCACGAAGGGCGCGAAGGTGCGCACCACGGGAATGAAGCGCGCCAGGATGATGGTCTTGCCACCATGCTTTTCAAAGAACATATGGGTGCGGTTCAGCGCGTCCTTGTCGATCCAGCGGTAATTATGGGTGAACACGCGCTGCCCGATGGCCTCGCCGATCCAGTAATTCGTGGTATTGCCCAAGACGGCCGCCGTCACCAGCAGCGCCATCAGCACAGGCAGGTTCATCTGGCCAGTGGCGCACAGGGCGCCGGCAATGAACAGCAGGGTGTCGCCGGGGAAGAAGAACAGGACGACCACACCGGTTTCCGCGAAGATAATGAAGAACAGCACCAGGTAAATCAACGTACCGTATTGCGCGATCAGCAAATCCAGCGTCTTGTCGACATGCACCAGCATGTCCAGTAATTGCATGAAATCCATAAAATTCCCGAAAGGTAGCGCCGGAATCATACACCACACTGGGCTGTGATTTACAATCCAGACACATTAAAACCCGGAGACCCCTGCATGCACGCGAACACCACCGCCCTGCTTGCCGCGCTCGCGCTGACCGGCGCCGTCGCACAAGCCACCCACGCCGCCCAACCTGCCGCCAAAGCCGCCCAACCCAACAAGCTGTCCGCCAGCGATGTCATCAAGGCATCGCAGCCATCCGAATGGCGTCCGCTGGACCCCGACAATACCTTGTACATGGATCTGCCCAATGGCCGCGTGGTGATCGAACTGGCGCCGGATTTCGCGCCCAGGCACGCGGCCAACATCCGCACCTTGGTAAAAGAACACTATTTCGACGGATTGGTAGTGCTGCGCTCGCATGATAACTATGTGGCGCAATGGGGCGATGCGGACGAGAAAAACCCGCGTTCGATGGGTTCCGCGCAAGCCAAGCTGGCCGGGGAATTCACGGTGCCGATGTCGAACGACAAGCACTTCGTACGGTTGCCGGACCACGACGGCTATGCGCCGCAAGTGGGCCACTCGAACGGTTTCCCGGCCGGGCGCGACCCGAAAACCAAAACCACGTGGCTGGCGCACTGCTATGGCATGGTGGGCGTGGGCCGCGACGTCGACGCCGACAGCGGCAACGGCAGTTCGCTGTACGCGGTGACCGGCCACGCGCCGCGCCACCTGGACCGCAACATCACCTTGGTGGGCCGCGTGGTGTGGGGCATGCCTTTGTTGTCGAGTTTGCCACGCGGCACGGGGCCGCTGGGCTTTTATGAAAAACCCGAACAGCAGGTGCCGATCAAGTCGGTGCGGCTGGCCGCCGACGTGCCGGAAGCCGAACGCACGCGGCTGGAAGTGATGCGCACCGATTCGGCCAGCTTCAAGGCCGTGGCCGAATCCCAGCGCAACCGCCCCGGCCCGTGGACCAAGGTGCCGGCCGGCTACATCGAACTGTGCAACGTGACCATCCCCGTCCGCGAAGCAAAATAACCGCTCCATGTCACACCCCGGGGTCAGGCACCGGAGGGTGACAAACTTGACCTTCCGCAAACGGTGTCACCGCTGGGGTCAGGCACCGGGGTGACATTGCGGGGGCGGGGCGGTGTTTTATAATGGCGGGATGAATGCCCCTGCCCCCTCCTCCATCGATGCGCACGCCGCTCCGCGCCCCATCCAGGCCCTGCCCGACCAGCTGATTTCCCAGATCGCCGCCGGCGAAGTGGTCGAACGGCCGTCGGCGGTCGTCAAGGAATTGCTGGAGAACGCGCTGGACGCCGGTTCCACGCAAATCACCGTGCGGCTGGAAGAAGGCGGCGTCAAGCGCATTGCCATTACCGACAACGGGCGCGGCATTCCACCCGACCAGATGCCGCTGGCGCTGGCGCGCCATGCGACGTCGAAAATCGCCTCGCTCGACGACCTCGAACACGTGGGTACGCTGGGCTTCCGCGGCGAAGCGCTGGCGTCGATCGCGTCCGTGGCGTATGTGACCCTGACCACGCGCACGGCCGACGCGCCCCATGCGTGGGAATTGACCGGCTCGCACCTGGGCACGGTCACGCCCTCGTCCGGTCCCACCGGCACCACGGTCGACGTGCGCGACCTGTACTACAACACCCCGGCGCGCCGCAAATTCCTGAAATCCGAACAGACCGAATATGGCCACTGCGCGGAAGTGGTGCGCCGCATCGCGCTGGCCCGTCCCGACGTGGCGTTCACACTGACGCACAACGGCCGCACGGTGGAACACTGGAACATCAGCGAGATCGGCCGCCGCAGCGCGCAAATCCTCGGCGACGGCTTTGCCGGCGCGCGCCTGCCGCTCGATGAAACCGTCGGTCCGCTGCGCATCCGCGGCTTCGTCGGCTTGCCGACCGCCTCCAAGGGCCGCGCCGACAGCCAGTACTTTTACGTCAATGGCCGCTTCGTGCGCGACAAAGTGCTGATGCACGCCGTGCGCGCCGCCTATGAGGACGTGCTGCACGGCGACCGCTTCCCGTCCTACGTGCTGTCGCTGGACATGAACCCGGCGCTGGTGGACGTCAACGTGCACCCGTCGAAGATCGAAGTGCGCTTCCGCGACAGCCGCGCCGTGCACCAGTGCGTGTTCCACGCGGTACAGCGCGCGCTGGCGGCCACCTCGGCCACGTCGCACGGCAATACCCCGTCGCCGCTGCCGGCGGCCGGCGCCATCGAAGCGTCCACGCCCTTCATGCGTCCGCACCAGCAGGCCTCGTTCGGCGCCATGCTGAACCCCGACCATCCCGCCACATTCTCGCCGTCGCCGTTCGGCGCGCGCCCCGATGAGCGGCGCCACGGCAACCTGCCGGGCGTGGCGCAAAGCCTGCAGCGCTATGGCGCGCTGTTCCGCGACAGCGGCGGGGCCGGAGGCGACACCGCGCCGTCCGGCCAGCCGTTCAACGCGCTGCGCGGCGGCGGTCCTGGCGGCATCGCCCATGGCGGGATGGACGGCCCCATGGCAGATAACCATCACGGCGGCATGGCGGGTGGCCCGGATGACGGCGCCCATGGCGGCCCGGCAGGCAGCCATCCCGGCGCGTCAACCGGCGGCTTGGCCAACAGCACGTACGGCGAAGGCACGGCGGCAGGCGCCGTTGCCGCCGGCGCCCAGGGCGGCCGCGCCGCGTCTTACACGATCCCGCAAGCCAAGCCGTATATCGCGTCGTCGGCCGCGATGGCGCAGGAGGAATTCCCGCTCGGCTTCGCGCTGGCGCAATTGCACGGCATTTATATCCTGGCGCAAAACGCCAAGGGCCTGGTGCTGGTGGACATGCACGCCGCGCACGAACGCATCCTGTACGAGCAATTGAAGAACGCACTCGATGCGCACGTCGACGGCCAGGCCATGCAGGTGCAGCAATTGCTGATCCCCGTGACGTTTTACGCCGACGGCGTCGAAGTCGGCACCGTGCACGAACAGCAGGACACGCTGAAGGCGCTCGGCTTCGACATTGCCGCGCTGTCGCCCACCACGCTGGCGGTGCGCACCGTGCCGGCCCTGCTGAAAAACGCGGATGTGCAAACGCTGGCGCGCGACGTGCTGCGCGACGTGCGCGAATATGGCGGCTCGCGCGTACTGGTCGAGCGCCGCAACGAATTGCTGGGCACACTGGCCTGCCACACGGCGGTGCGCGCCAACCGCATCCTGTCGGTGCAGGAAATGAATGCCTTGCTGCGCCAGATGGAAAGCACCGAACGCGCCGACCAGTGCAACCATGGCCGCCCGACCTGGGTGCAGGTGGAAATCAGCGCGCTCGACAAGTTATTCCTGCGCGGGCAATAAGCAGGCCAATAAGCAGGCCAATAAGCAGGCAAATAAGTAAGCCAATAAGTATCGATATGACAGAGCTCCATCAGCGGCCCCTGGCCGTGTCCATCATGGGCCCGACCGCGTCCGGCAAGACCGCGGCCGCGCTGGCCATTGCCAGGCGCATCCCTTCGGAAATCATTTCCGTCGATTCCGCGCTGGTATACCGGGGCATGGATATCGGCACCGCGAAACCCACGCGTGACGAGCTGGCTGCAGCGCCGCATCACCTGATCGACATCCTCGATCCGCTCGACGCGTATTCAGTCGCGCAATTCCGCGCCGACACCCTCCGCCTGGTCGCCGACATCGTGGCGCGCGGCAAATTGCCGCTGCTGGTGGGCGGCACGATGCTGTACTTCAAGGGCCTGGCCGATGGCCTCGATGATTTGCCGGGCGCCGATCCCGCCATCCGCGCCGCGCTCGACGAGGAAGCCGCGCGCGACGGCTGGCCGGCGCTGCATGCGCGGCTGGCGCAACTGGACCCGCCCACGGCGGCGCGCCTGAAACCCAACGATGCCCAGCGCATCCAGCGCGCACTGGAAATCATTGCGCTGTCGGGCCAGCCGATGTCGGCGCTGCTGGCGCAAAAGGAAAAAACCGTGCTGCCGTTCGACGTGCTGCCACTGGCGCTGGAACCGTCCGACCGCGGCGTGCTGCACGAACGCATCGCGCAGCGCTTCGACAAGATGCTGGCCGACAGCCCGGACGGCAACCTGATCACGGAAGTCGAAGCGCTGCGCAAGCGCGGCGACCTGCATCCTGGCTTGCCATCGATCCGCTGCGTGGGATACCGCCAGGCGTGGGAATACCTCGATGGCGCGATCGATTACGCGACCATGCGCGAAACCGGCATCATTGCCACGCGCCAGCTGTGCAAGCGCCAGCTGACGTGGCTGCGCGCCATGCCGGAGCGGGTCGTCATCGATTGCCTGCGCGCCGACGCGGTGGAGCAGGTGCTGGCGGCGATCCGCCAAACCGGGCGTACTGTCTAAGGCCCGCGCCGGCAATCTGGCGCGATCCCACGGCAGGCAATCCTGCATGGGCGATGCCGCGACGGTGGCGCCACGGCGTCACAATACCGCGATATCGGAATGCAGCGCGCCCTCGCTGCCCGGCTCCTGCCGCTTGCTTACGCAGCCGCTGCCGGGTCCATCCACATGATTTCCCAGATGTGCCCATCCAGGTCCTGGT
>CBIHOX010000067.1:0-28712 GCA_966211685.1 uncultured Pseudoduganella sp. | reverse complement strand
CAGATGCGCACCGCGCGCGCCCAGAAAGTCATCGGCGTGCCGCTGACCGACGCCGTCATCGCCGACATCTTCAAGCGCCTGGCGCTGCCGTTCACCTTGCAGGACGGCGTGTTTTCCGTCACCGCGCCGTCGTACCGTTTCGACATCGAGATCGAGGAAGACTTGATCGAGGAAGTCGCGCGCGTGTACGGCTTTGAAAACATCCCGGCCGTGGCGCCGGTGGCGCCCAACACCATGAAGCTGGCGCCGGAAAATACCCGCTCCATTTTCGCCGTGCGTCACCAGCTGGCTGACCTGGGTTACCAGGAAGTGGTCAACATGAGCTTCGTGGAAGCCCAGTGGGAACTGGACTTCGCCGGCAATGACAATCCGATCAAGCTGCAAAACCCGATCGCCAGCCAGATGAGCGTGATGCGCTCGACCTTGCTGGGCGGCCTGGTGGCCAACGTGCGTTACAACCTGAACCGCAAGGCTGGCCGCGTGCGCGTGTTCGAAGCGGGCGCCATCTTCAAGCGCGACGCCGCCGTCGCCGACGGTCCGCTGACGGTGGCCGGCTACGACCAGCCACAGCGCGTGGCGGCGCTGGCGTATGGCGCGGTGGCCGACGAGCAGTGGGGCATGGAAACGCGCAACGTCGATTTCTTCGACGTGAAAGCCGACCTCGAGCAACTGTTTGCGCCGAAGACGCTGCGCTTCACCAAGGCCACGCATCCGGCGCTGCACCCGGGCCGCTCCGCGAACGTGGAACTGGATGGCAAGGTGATCGGCTTTATCGGCGAACTGCACCCGCGCTGGCTGCAAAAGTACGACTTGCCGAACGCCCCGGTCGTGTTCGAAGTCGATGCTGTTGCCTTGCAGCAACGCGATGTCCCGGTCTACAGTGAGATTTCCAAGTTCCCGGGCGCCACCCGCGACCTGGCGCTGGTGGTGGGCCAGCGCGTGCCGGCCCAGGCGCTGCTGGACGCGTTCCAGTCCGCGCTGCAAGTGAATCCGCACGGCAAGCTTGTGCAAGCCATTGTTTTGTTTGATGAATATCGCGGCAAAGGACTGGAAACGGATGAAAAATCGCTTGCTTTCCGCTTTAGCTTGCAAGATACTCAAAACACCCTGCAAGACGATGTGGTAGACGCCGTGATGGCCGCCGTAACCAAGGCGGCCGCCGAACAGCACGGTGCAAAACCCCGCGCGTGATGCCGCTGGCATCCCGCGGTAACGCCAGCGTGATGCCATCGTCATGCCAACGTAATGCCGTAGGGCAGGGCGGCGCGGCCGCCCTGCATATCCACGCAACACATAGAGGCAGCAAAATTAACAACAACGACGTCGACAACAACGTACTCCAGTCCGCCCTGGATGCGGAGCTGCACAGCGCCATGCTGGTCGCCAAAGTGCGCAAAGAGGCGGAAAAGGACATGCCGACCTTGACCAAGGCGGAGTTGGCGGAATTGCTGTTCGAGCAAGTGGGCTTGAACAAGCGCGAAGCCAAGGACATGGTGGAAACCTTCTTTGACGAGATCCGCAACGCGCTGGAACGCGGCGAAGCCGTGAAATTGTCCGGCTTCGGCAATTTCCAGTTGCGCGACAAGCCGCAGCGGCCCGGGCGCAATCCGAAAACCGGTGAAGAAATTCCCATCACGGCGCGCCGCGTGGTGACTTTCCATGCCAGCCAAAAGCTCAAGGGCATGGTCGAAGAAAGCAATTCCCTGGCCCGTGCCGCTTAACTGAGTGTTCCCTATGAACGATCGTCTCGGCAAGTCTGATCCGGCGGTATTGCCGCCCATCCCGGCCAAGCGGTATTTCACGATCGGCGAGGTCAGCGAGCTGTGCGGGGTTAAACCGCATGTGCTGCGCTACTGGGAGCAAGAGTTTACGCAACTCAAGCCCGTCAAGCGGCGCGGCAACCGCCGTTATTACCAGCATCACGAAGTCTTGCTGATACGCCGTATACGGGAATTGTTATATGAACAGGGCTTCACGATCAGTGGCGCCCGCAATAAACTCGATAGCCGGGGCGTCGCCGCAACCCATGCGGAGTATGATGACGCCATGGAGCGCGCGCCGTTGCAGCCGCCGCCACTGGACCGGGAAATGGTGCGCAGCGAATTGCTGGCCATCCTGGAATTGCTGAAATAACGCGGAGGGGCGCCGGCGGGCCGCCGCGGCCGCTGCGCGTTTGCGCGTCTTTTCAGCCTGGCAAGCCAATTGAAACTCCAGGGTACGGCACGGGAGTGTAGAATAGCGGTGCTACAATATTAATGTTATTATTTTGACAGTAAAGCATCGTCGGTGGTGTGGGTTTTCTCCCATGCGAGGAAGACACGAGGGAAACAATGATACGCGTTGCCATTTGTGACGATCATCAGATAGTAAGGGCCGGCTTCAAGCAGATTTTTTCATCTTCGGATGAATTTTCCGTCGTTGCCGAAGGTAGTACCGGCCGCGAAGCACTGGATATTGCACGCCGTGAAATTTGCGACGTGCTGTTGCTCGATATTGCCATGCCGGACCAGTCCGGCGTTGATACGCTGCGTACGATCCGCCAGGGCCAGCCGGATTTGCCGGTATTGATCCTGTCCGGTTATCCGGCGCAACAATATGCATTGAACCTGTTCAAAATGGGCGCGAACGGCTATTTGAACAAGGAATGCGATGCCGAGGAGTTGATGACGGCGGTGCGCACGGTGCACCAGGGCCGCCGCTATGTCAGCTCGCAAGTGGGCGAGTTGCTGGCGCAAAGCTTCGACCGCGATCCGAATACCGCGCCGCATACGGAATTGTCGGACCGCGAATTCCAGGTCTTCCTGCGCCTGGCGCGCGGCGCCACCGTGTCCGATATCGGCGTGGCGTTGTCGCTCAGTATTAAAACCGTCAGCACTTACCGCACGCGCATCATGGAAAAGATGGGCCTGCAGTCGAACAGTGACTTGACGTACTACGCGATGAAAAACAACTTGCTGGAATAAAGCGCCGGCGGACGGCCTGTCCGCCCGCGGCACCTGGTCCAGCCAGTCCTTTTCCTGCCTGCAAAACCCGCACACTGTAGAAACTTGTGCGCTGCGGCAAATTTCCGCACGGTCTATAATTGGCCCAGCCATGCTGGGGCCCGCGCCATTGCGACCGATCACCAGCGAAGGAAGAGGATGTATTTCACAGTCGACAGAGCGCCGCAACACAAGCTGCCCATCTATAAGACGATCCTGTGCATCACGTGTGCGCTGATCCTGATCGCCAATGGCTTCAGCCTGTACCATAACCTGCAATCGTTACGGGGCGCCAATGCACAGCTCGCGCAAACTTCGCGCGTTGCCGAGCGGCTGCAATACCTGAACGTGCTGGTGCTCGATGCGGAAAGCAGCATGCGCGGCTATTTCACGTCCGGCAAGGAAACCTACCTGGGTCCGACCCGTACCGTCACGGCGGAAGCCGAAGCGGAATTCACGGAACTGGAAAAATTGCTGGCCGACAGTCCGCCCCAGCTGAAGAACCTCGCGCAATTGCGCACGCTGGTGCGCCGCAAGCTGGCGCTGATGACGCAAGCCATCGATGTCTACCGCCATGGCGGGCTGGAGGAAATCGTCAACATCGCCAAGGTCAGCGATGAACGGTCCGCGATGGATGAAATCCGCCTGCAAGTAGTCATCATGGTGCAGGAGCAGAATGAATTGCTGAAAAAGCGCAGTGAGCGCTTCTATGACGAATACCACAAGGCCATCGTGCTGGGCATGGGCATCAATGCGGTGGCCATCGTGGTGCTGATTGCGTTCTACCGCCAGGTGCGGCGCAGCTTCATGAACCGGGCAGCCGCCGAGCAGGCGTTGCAGGCTGCCAATGAAAACCTGGAATCCACGGTCGAGCAGCGCACCGAGCAGCTGTCCGTGCTGTCGCGCCACCTGATTTCCATCAGCGAAGAGGAAAAAGTGCGGCTGTCGCGGGAATTGCACGATGAAATGGGAGCCAACCTCACCTCGATTTCCATGGATATCGCGGCAGTCATGAACCAGTTGCAGAAAACGCAGCCGGAATTGGCGCTGCAATTGAAGCGGGCGCGCGCCACCCTGGTCGATACCGTGGAAATGAAGCGGCGCATCATCGAAAACCTGCGCCCGAGTCTGCTCGACAACCTGGGCCTGTGCGCGGCCATTGAAAGCTATTGCGAGGAATTCACGCGCCTGTCGAACGTGCCGTGCGACACCGACGTGGCCAGCCACATCGATGGCATCGCGAAATCACGCGACAGCAGCCTGGCCATTGCATTGTTCCGCATCGTGCAGGAATCGCTGACGAATATCCGCAAATACGCGAAGGCCCATCACGTCAGCGTGACCTTGCAATGCGTGGAAGAAACGCTGACCTTGCGCGTGATCGACGATGGCGTCGGCATTGCCTCGAACACCATCGTAAAACCCATGTCGCACGGCTTGCTGGGCATGCGCGAACGCGCCTTGCTGCTGGGCGGGACCCTGACCATCCGGCGCGGCCGCAACGACCAGGGCACCTGCATCGAAGTGCATATCCCGCTGCGCCATACGCCGCCGAAGGCGCCGGGCAAGGATGTCAGCAGCTTGCCACGTCCATCAGCAGACGGTCATATTCCGTCTTTGCCACCTTATAGCATTCCCCCGCATAGCGCTCCAAGCCTGCACGATCAAGCACAGTGATGTTGCCGCGGCGGTAGGTGATCATGCCGTCGTCCTGCAATTTGCCGGCCGCGGCGGTAATGCTTTCGCGGCGCACGCCGAGCATGATGGAAATCATTTCCTGCGTGACTTTCAATTCATTCGAGGCCGAGCGGTCCAGCCGGTCCAGCAGCCAGCGGCACAGCTTTTGCTCGATCGAGCTGTGGCGGCCGCCCACGGCGTTTTGCGCCATTTGCGCAAACAGTGCATGGTTGTAGCGCATCAGCAGCTGGGGCAGGGCGCCCCCCTGGTTGAAGCAGTCGCGCAGCGCCTGCGCTTTCAGGCGGTAGCCATAGCCGGCGCTTTGCACCACGGCGCTGCACATGGCGCGTTCGCCCGGGAACATCGAGACGCCCACCACGCCCTCGTGGCCGACCACGGCGATTTCCGTGGTGGCGCCGTCTTCCATCACGTACAGCAGCGACACGATTGCCGTGGTGGGAAAATACACGTTTTCCAATTTGCTGCCATACTCAAACAACTCCTTGCCAAATGGCAGAGCGACCAGTTCCAGGTGTTCGAACAGCGATTCCAGGACGTCGCGCGGCAGGGCGGCCAGCAATTCGTTTTGCTGGGCGCCGCTGTAGCTGACCACGGGGCGGGATGCAACTTTGAATTCCGGCGTTTCCGCTTCCATCCGGGACAGGGCCGGTTGGGACAGAGCTGAATTGACAGTGGCGCCGCTGAATTTGCTGTCAAAGTTGCCGTCAAGTTGACTGTTGTTCATTTGTTCCTCACAAGCTTAAATACATGGCCGCTGTTCGACGCCGAAGGCCGCGAATCCAGACCGGCAAGTTCCGGCCCTGACTAACCGTCTTCGGGTGGGGCTTCTGTTCTCGCACCCACTTTGTCGATCGCGTTGTTAGTACTTTAAGTTCTTGTGTAAGTTACGAACATAAGACGGTTCTCCGCCCCCGTGTAGGCTGAAAGCATGGCGCTTTGTAAGTTTAGTCCTACGGCAATTTTGCTCAACAGCATTAACCCAGCAAGCGTTTGCGCGACACCAGGCTGGGCTTGTTGGCGCTCCATTCATGCGGTTGCGCCACGGTCGGCAAGGCAACCGCGGGCGGCACCGCCGCTGCCGCGGCACGCTCGTCCTCGCTGCCATTGTCATGCCTGGAAAGGTGGCCGCCGTCCTGCACATGCTCCAGCCGGAAGCGGCTGACAGCTTCGCTCAGTTGCAAGGCTTCATCGTGCAGGCCGTCGGCGCCGGCCGATGCTTGCCGCACCAGCGCGCCGTTCTGGCGCGTCATGTCGTCCAGGCGCGCCAGCGCGCGGTCGACCTGCTCGATCTGACGGCGCTGCGCCGCCTCGGCCTCGCTGATCTGCGCAATCAGGCCGGCAGTCTGCTGCACCGACTGCACCACCTGCGCCATGGTGGCGCCGGCCGCATCGGCCTGCGCATGGCCGGTTTCCACGCACGCCACGGAATTGTCGATCAGGGCCTTGATTTCCTTCGCCGCCGCGGCCGAACGCTGCGCCAGCGAGCGCACTTCGCCCGCGACAACGGCAAAACCGCGCCCCGCGTCGCCGGCGCGGGCTGCTTCGACGGCGGCGTTCAGCGCCAGGATATTGGTCTGGAAGGCAATGCCGTCAATGACCCCAGTGATGTCGCGGATGCGGTCGGAACCTGCGCGGATGGCGGCCATGGTGTCGACCACGGCGGCCACGGTGCCGCCACCCTGCCGTGCAATGGCGTTGGCCGACTGCACCAGCGTGCGGCCCTGTTCCGCGTGCGCCGCGTTGCGCTGCACGGTGGCGGTCAGCGCGCGCATCGCGGCGGCGGTGGCCGACAAATCCTGCGCCTGCGTGGCGGTGTGGGCGGACAATTCAGTATTGCCGCCGGCCAGCGCATCGGCGCCGCCGGCAATGCGGCCGGCGCCATTGCGGATATCGTCCACCAAGGTCGCCAGCGCCGCCGTCATGCCGCCAAACGCGCGCACCAGGGCGCCAATCTCATCGCGCGCCGGCGACGCGATGGTTTGCGTCAGGTCGCCGGCCGCGGCCGCGCGCACGGCGCGGTTCAGGCGGCCGACGTCGCGCGAGAACGACAGGTAAAAGCCGGCAAACAGGTAGGCCGCCGCCGCCATGGCCGCCAGCACGCCGGCCAGCATCAGGTTGCGCCGCCACAGGCTGGCGGCCATGCGTTCGGCCAGCAAGCCGTCCAGCGCCGTGGCGCAGGCGCCGCCCAACCCGTACAGGCCGTCCACGGCGGCCTGGCCGGCGGCGGCAAACTCCTTGCCGGAAGTCTGGTTATACGAATTGGCGACTTCGTTCTTCGTCCGCTCCAGGAACGCCAGCGCCAGCGCCGGCGCGCCCTGGTGCGCCTGCAGCGCACCCTTCAGGGCGGGATGGTGGCGCACCATGGCCGCCAGCTGGCCCGGCACGCGCTCCAGGTTATGGTGCGCCACCATGGCGGTGGCGTTGACCATCTGGTCTTCATTGGCTTCGAACAGGCCGCTGTCGATGTACGCCGCGCCATGCGCGGCAATCACCGACAAATCTTCCGCGATGTCCGGCAGCGCGCGCGTGAAAGCTGCAATCAGGTAATAGGTTTGTACTTCCGGGTCGAGGCTCAGGCTGGACTGGTCGGCCACGGCGGCGGCCAGCCGGTTCATGGCCGCGATGAAGGCGCCGTGCGTGCCGGCGCTGTCCTTCGCGCCGCCGCCTTTGGCCTGCTGGCCGGCCAGCGACTGCCACGCCTGGCGCGCCGCGTTCCACTCCGGCAGCACCGACAGCCCGGCGGCGCCGGCCTGCCATTGGTCCAGCCGCTGCAACCGCTGTTCGATGGCGGTGCGCAGTGGCGCGCCATCGGCCGGCTGGCGCGCGGCCAGGCGCAGCCGCTCGAGCGCGCGGTGCTGCTGCGCCAGGCGCGTGATGTCCTGCACCTGCAGCAGGTACGCCACGCCGCGCCGCTCGCGGCCGGTGACGTCGATGGATTTGTTCAGTTCGGCCATCAGCAGCGCGCTCACCAGCAGCAGCGGCAGCAGGAAGACCAGGCTCACCAGCAGGAACTTGGGGAACAGGCGCAGGCGCTGCATCAGCGCCATGGCGGGACGGAGGAGGGATAGCATGGGATCTCGATTCATTAAATTGCCTTTGCGCAATAATGCCGCTTGAATATGACACCTTGATGAATCGCACCCGCCACTCTATAGTAGGCGCGGACCCCTAGAAAGGCAGCGCATGCACGTACTGGTAGTGGAAGACGACGCCGTCCTGGCCGACGGACTGCACCGTATCCTGACGGGACACGGCATGGCGGTCGACGTGCTGAAAAACGGGACAGACGCCGACGCCATGCTGGCGGCCAGCGAAGGCGGGGAAATCGCCGTGGTGGTGCTCGACATCGGCCTACCCGGCATCGACGGCTTCGAAGTGGTGCGCCGCCTGCGCGCGCGCGGCGCCGCCACGCCGGTATTGTTGCTGACGGCGCGCGACGCGGTGGAAGACCGGGTGCGCGGCCTGGAACTGGGCGCCGACGATTACCTGGTCAAGCCGTTCGCCATGCCGGAACTGGTGGCGCGCGTACGCGCGCTGGCGCGGCGCCACGGTCCCAAGCCACAGGTGCTGGCCATGGGCGACCTGGCGCTGGACGCGGTGGCGCGCCGCGCCCGCATCGGCGCGCGCAGCATCGACCTGTCGGCGCGCGAGTGGGCGGTGCTGGAATACCTGATGCAGCATGGCTCGCGCGTGGTATCGAAGCAGCAGATCATCGACGCGATCCTGCCATTCGGCGACGACATGACCCTGAACGCGGTGGAAGTGTACATTTCGCGCCTGCGCCTGAAAATCGCCGACGCCGGCATCACCATCCGCACCATCCGGGGCTTTGGCTACATGCTGGAACCGTCGGCGCCGGCCCATGCCTGAGCCGCCGCGCCGGGACGCCGGCGACAGCGCGCCCGCCCGCGCCGACAGTATCCGCCTGCGCCTGCTGAAATGGCTGGTCGTGCCGTTCGTGCTGGCCAGCCTGGCCGGCGGCGCGCTGACCTATGTACTGGCGTGGCTGCCCGCGCAAATGGCGTTCGACCAGAACCTGTTCGATGCCGCCAGCGCGCTCGGTGCGCGGCTCGACGCCAGGGGCGGAGCCTGGCGCATCGACTTGCCGCCGCAGGCCGAACAGGTGTTGCGCAGCGGCGGCATCGACACCGTGGTGTTTGCCGTGCGCGACCTGGACTCCATGGCGGGGGGAACCGGCGCCGGCGCGCTGGTGGCCGGCGATGGCGACTTCCCGCCGCTGCGCGTGCCGCCCAGGGCCGGCGCGACGCTGGCGTATGACGGCGTCGCCAAGGGCGAGCCGGTGCGCATCGCCGTGCTGCGCATCGCGCGCGGCGGCAGGGAAGCCGCCGTCGGCGTGGCGAAAACCCTGCGCATGCGCGCGCGCATCCGCCAGGCCGCGTTCCGCGCGCTGCTGGTCCTGGGCGCGGTGGCCACGCTGGGCTGCGTGGGCCTGGCCTGGTTTTCCGTCACCAATGGCTTGCGTCCGCTCGAGCGCATGCGCAGCCACTTGAATGCGCGCAGCCGCGACGACCTGGAACCGATCCCCCAGGCCGGCGTGCCGTATGAGCTGGCGCCGGTGGTGCAGGCATTCAACGGCTTGCTGGCGCGGGTGCAGCGGGCGGCGCAGGCGCAGCAGGATTTCCTGGCCGACGCGGCGCACCAGTTGCGCACGCCGCTGGCGGGACTGCAGGCGCAGCTGGAATGGCTGGCGCAGCGCCATACCGACCCGGAAACCACGCGCGCGGTGGCGCTGATGCTGTCGGCCACCGCGCGCATGGCGCGCCAGAGCACCCAATTGCTGGCGCTGGCCCGCGCCGAATCGGGCCGCCTGGAACAGGCCGCGCTGGAACCGCTGCGGCTCGATGCGCTGGTGGGCGAAGGCGTGCAGCCGTTCGTGGAACTGGCGGCGGCGCGCCACCTCGACCTCGGTTTCGAGCTGGAGCCGGCCCGCGTGCGCGGCGAACGCTTCCTGCTGCGCGACCTGATCGACAACCTGGTCGACAATGCGCTGCGTTATACGCCCAGCCAGGGCACGGTGACGGTGCGTTGCCGCCAGCCGGCCGGGCAGGGCGCCGTGCTGGAAGTGGAGGATTCCGGCCCCGGTATTCCGCCGCACCTGCGCGGCGCCGTGTTCGACCGCCACGTGCGGCTCGACAGCAAGGTCACCGGCAGCGGCCTGGGGCTGGCCATCGTGCGCGACATTGCCGCTGTGCACGGCGCCACCGTGGCGGTGGCCGGCGGCCGCGACGGCGCCGGCGCGCTGTTCACGGTGCGCTTTCCGCCCTGCATGCCCTGAATGTCAGGATTCTGTCAGCATTTCCTCAGGGAAATGCAAGGTTGGGTGTTTACCATGGGTAATGTGGCATTGGCCACGCAACCATGGAAAACATCGTCCGGCGGCAGGGAAATGCAAGGTTGGGTGTTTACCATGGGTAATGTGGCATTGGCCCAATCAGACCATGGAGAATGCAATGAAGCGGCAACTGCAGGCAGGCTATACGTTGATGGAAGTGCTGGTCACGGTGGCGATCATCGGCATCCTGTCGGCGGTGGCCATCCCCGCTTATACGGATTACGTGACGCGCGGCCGCCTGGCCGAAGCGTTTACCGCGCTGGGCGGCGCGCAGGCGTCGGCTGAACAGTTCTGGGCCAACAACCGCACCTATGTGGATTTCGACAAGGCCAGCACCTTCCCCAGCGCCACCACGAATTTCAAGTACACGCTGTCCGGCGCGTCCACCTCGGCCTACACCATCACGGCCACCGGCCAGGGCAAGGCCAACGGCTTCGTCTATACCATCGACCAGACCGGCGCCAGGGCCACCACGGGGTCGCCCACCGGCTGGGGCACCAGCACCTCGTGCTGGGTCGACCGCAAGGGTGGCGCATGTTCCAACTGATGCGACGCAGGGCGGTGCCGGCGCTGCGCTTGCAGGCCGGCGTCACGTTCGTGGAACTGGCGATCGGGCTGGCCATCCTGGCGATGGTGCTGGCGATCGGCCTGCCGTCGATGTCGAACTGGGTGGTCGCCAACAAGGCCGCGTCGGCCTCGGAATTCTATGCCGACGGTTTCGCGCTGGCGCGGCGCGAAGCCGTGGCGCGCAACGCGGCCAGCCGCATCGTGCTCTCGGCCAATGCGGACAATGGCCAGATGGACTGGCGCGTCGACGTATGCTATCCGGAAGCGGGCACGCGCTGCACCGACGCCACCGGCACCTGGTCGACCACGTCACAGCCGGCCTCCAATGACCCGATGGGCAGCGCCGGATTCAAGTCGGTGTTCCGCAGCGCCGGTGCGCTGCCGCAATCGGACGTGCTGCTGCCCAGCATCGAACCGTCCGGCGCGTCGGAAATCTATTTCACGTCGCTGGGCTGGGTCGACACCACCATCGACAACCGCCTGACCCGCATCCGCCTCGATCCGGCCACGCGCTTTGCCAAGGAAATTCCCGTGGTGGCGGTCGCCGTGACCCTGGCCGGCACCGCCACCAAATGCAATCCGACCCTGTCCGCGCCCGATTCACGGGCCTGCCCGCCATGAACAAGCCACTGACCGCCACGTTGCAGGCACGCCGCACGCCGCCGGCATCGCAAGCATCGTACGTGCCGCAGCCATCGCCGATGCGGCCTGTGCAACGCGCACCGCGCAGTCGGCGCCAGCGCGGCGTCGCCATGCTGGAAGCCATCATCGCCATCGTGATCCTCGGCATCGGCCTGGTGGGCGCGGTCGGCATGCAGGCGCGCGCGTACTCGGCGCTGTCGGACGCCGGCATGCGCGCCGAAGCCACCATTGCCGGCGACAGCCTGCTCGGCATCATGAGCAATGACGCCGACAACCTGGCTTCCTACGCGGTGGCGGAAAACGGCACGCCCGGCGCGGTGCTGTCGGCCTGGATGACGGAGACCAAGGCGCGCATCCCGAACGCGGTGGTGTCGGTCAAGGTCACGCCGGAAACCGGCCGCACCCGGGTCGACCTGTCGATCCGCTGGACCCGCAAGACCGGCGGCGGCGAAAACCGCCATACGCTCACTTCCTACGTGGCCAACGCATCATGAACTTGTCCCTGCACCGCCGTGCCGGCTTTTCCGTGGTCGAACTGATGGTGGCGATGACCGTCGGCCTGCTCGCGATGACGTTCGCCACGCGCCTGCTGGTGTCGGCGGAACAAAACAAGGCCAGCTCGCTGGGCGGGTCGGACCAGATGCAGAACGGCATGCTGGCGCTGTTTTCCATCAATGAAGACGCGGCGCAGGCCGGGTGGGGCCTGAACGATGAATTGCTGGTGGGATGCAACACCACGTTCGCCGACACCAGCGGCTTCGAACTGGCCACCGACGACAGCAGCGGCGCGGACCGTACCCCGCTGGCGCCGGTCATCATCCAGAACAACGCCGCCGGTTCCGACACCATCAGCCTGTATGCCGGCACCTCGCAGACCGGCGTGGGTTCCGTCAAGGTGCGTTCGCTGTATGCGGGCGCCGACACGCTCGATATCGACACCCAGGCGCCGTTCGGCTTTGCCAGCGGCGATGCCATCGTGGTGGCGACCGAACCGTCCGGCGGCAATTGCACCATCGCGCAACTGAGCGCCGATCCGCTGGCGTCGTCGCTGCAGTTTTCCAGCGGCAGCGATTACCGCTTCAATACCGGCTCGCTCGGCGTCAACGGCTATGCGGCGGGACGCGCGCGCGTCTTCAACCTGGGCCCGGCCGCCAAGCTGTCGCTGCATACGTGGACCGCGGCCAACGGCGTGCTGACCCTGCGCGCCAGCAACCTGGAAGGCGCCACCGGGGCCGGCGTGGCGGTGGTCAGCAATATCGTGGCATTGAAGGCGCAATACGGCTTCGACACGCGCGCCGCCGCCATCTTCGACAGCGCCTCGTCGATGCAGGTGCAGGAATGGTCGAACACGATGATCGATGCCGATGGCGTGGGCGGGGTTGGCAACGCGGGCGATTACCGCCGCGTGGCCGCCGTGCGGATCGCCATCGTGGCGCGCAGCGCCCAGCCGGAAAAGGCCGACAGCGCCGGCGTCTGCAGCGCCACCACGGCGCAGCCGGTGGTGTTCGCCACCGCCAGTCCGGCCGGCGTGGCGGCCGTGCCGGTGACGGTGGAGGTCAAGCTGGCCAACGATCCGTTCAGCTGGAAGTGCTACCGCTACCGGGTGTTCGAAGCCATCGTCCCGATCCGCAACTCCGGCTGGAGGCCGACATGATGCGCCGCGTTGCCCTTTCCGCGCGGGTGCGCCAGCGCGGCCTGGCCTTGCCCATCGTCCTGATCCTGCTGACCGTGATGCTGATCAGCAGCCTGTACCTGGTGAAGTCCGTCACGTCCACCACCATGGCCACCGCCAACCTGGCCTACGACTCGGCGCTGTCGAAGGCGGCCGACCTGGGCCTGCACACGGCGTTCCAGTACCTGTCGAGCGTATCGAAGGAAACCCTGCTGGAGCACGACGCGGCCAACGGCTACCGGGCCACCATCAACCCGGCGCAATCGATCAACAGCGCGGCGTACTGGGATGGCTCGGCGCACGTGACCGATACGGCCGGCAACAAGGTCGAATACATCATCCACCGCATGTGCATGTTTACCGGCGACTACAACGCCACCGCGCCCGCCAACCGCTGCACGCTGACGTCGTCCAAGAGCAAGGTGGGTTCCGCCACCCGGCTCGGCGAAAGCCTGTCGTCGGACCGCTCGGAATACAACGCCATCCCTGAATTGCATTACGTCGTCACGGCGCGCATCTACGGCGCCAAGGGCGGCAACGTCGTCACCCAGGCCGTGGTGATGATGGGACCCTGAAGGAACCGATATGGACCCCATGCTGATTTTCCGCGCGGCCGGCCGCCTGGCCGCGGCGCCGCTGCCGCGCCGGATTCCGCTGCTGCCGGCGCTGTTGCCGGCGCTGTTGCCCACGCTATTGCCCGCGCTGCTGCCGCTGCCCGCCCACGCCGGCACCACCAACATCGCGCAGGTGCCGCTGCTGAACATTTCCGGCACCGGCTCGGTGAAACCGAACCTGATGCTGTTGTTCGACAATTCCGGTTCGATGGAACAGCATTACACGCCGGACTATGTCAACGACAACCTGTGCCGCTCCGGTCCCAAGCTGTCGAGCGGGCAGATGGCGTGCGATGTCGGCCATCCGCCGTTCATGTCGCCGGACTTCAACCGCCAGATCTACAACCCGAAGATCCGCTACCAGCCGCCCATCAAGGCCGACGGCACTTATTACAACGAGCAGACCGCCGCCAACACCGCCAACTGGACCGTTGTCGCCAGCGACGGCTTCGGCGTCTACAACCGCGACCTGTACGCGGCCAGCGACAACAGCATCAACCTTACTGCGGAATTCCCGGACCTGAAATGGTGCAGCGTGTCCGGCGGCACCGATTGCAAGACCAATACCGCCACCTATACTTACCCCGACGCGACCTATAAATATCCGACGAAAATCTCCACCGGTCCGTATTACTACACGATCTCGGTGGCGGAATACTGCACCGACGAGACCATGACGGTCTGCAAATCCACCGCGGCCGGCGCCAGCGCGCCTTCGGGCTACCCGGTGGCGGCCAAGGTGCGCTGGTGTTCCGACGTCAACCTGATCAACTGCCAGGCCAAGCGCGTGGGCAGCTATATCTATCCGCGCTATTCCACCGCCAGCGGCGCCACCGCGTCGTACGGCACCATCACCATCGGCGCCACCGCGTCGTCCGCATCGATGACGATCACCAGCGTGACGATCCCCGACCCCAGCACGGCGCGCACCATCACCAACGGCACCGTCACGGCATCCACCGGCACCAATTCCGCGCTCAAGCAGCAGACATTGGCCAGCGCGCTGGCCGCCAGCATCATCGCCAAGACCGGGCTGACCAACCAATACTATGCGTGCGTGAAGACGCCGATCGGCCAGACCACCGTGCCGGCCTGCTCGACGTTCGGCATCACGCTGGCGTCGGACAGCGTGGTGGCCGTGGTGCCGGTGGTGTGCACCGGCAGCAAGTCGCTGGCCACCTGCCTGACCGTCAACGACAACAGCCGCTCCGGCTGGGGCATCACGGTCAATGCGCCGGCCGTGACGGTCACGCCGGCCGTTTCGCGCGTGTCGCCAACCGCGCTGATTTCCGTATCGGGCACCACGTCCAACAGCGGCACGCCGAAACTGGCCAGCGTCACCTGGGGCGGCGCCACGCTGGCCAGCAACATCAGCCTGGGCAACAGCAAAAGCGCCAGCGCGGTGGTCACCACCATCGTGTCGGCCATCGGTACGGCAGGCAACATCAAGGCTTACGCTGGCGGCAACAGCGTGACGTCGGTGTGCCAGGCGCAAAGCAACACGAAAATCTGCCTGGTTGACACCACCATCAATGGCAATTCCGATACGCCGTCGACCGGTTCGCTGACGGCGGGCGGCACCATCGCCTTCACCTACACGGCCGGTTCCGGCTACGTGGCTGCATCGTCGGCCGTCAGCGAGAGCATCCCGACCACCACGGCGGCGCTGTCGACCGGTTCCGAAGCACCCAGCACCTTCGTGCGCGTGAACCTGACCTCCGGCACCACGTACGCGAAAGGAACCGACCGTATCGATTGCGTGGCGCAGGCCGGCGTCTGTACCTACGCGGAAGAGATGACCAACTTCGCCAACTGGTATACGTATTACAAGAGCCGCCTGCAAATGATGAAGACCGCGGTTGGCATTGCGTTCTCGGCATTGAACAGCAATTACCGGGTCGGCTACGTGAAACTGTCGAACGCGGGCTCCGGCCTGTCGATCGACATGAAGCCGGCCGATTTCGTCGGCACGTCGCGCAGCACCTGGTATTCCACGCTGTACAACACCACCACCAGCGGGTCCACGCCGATCCGCACCGCGATGGACAACGTCGGCAAGATGTTCGCCAACCAGAGCCCGTACAACTATGCGGTGGGGCAGGAAGTCGTGCAGTACCCGTGCCAGCCGAATTTCCTGATCCTCACCACCGACGGCTACTGGAACGGTGGCGCCTCCACCACCGTGGCGAACAACGACAACGTGGAAAGCACCAGCCGCTTTTGCACGGCCGCGCGCGGCTGCGTCGATACCCGCGCGCAGACGCAGCAATCGATTTCCGACGTGGCGCTGTACTGGTACAACGGCGGTTCCAACACCGGCACCGTGTCGCTGCGTCCAAGCCTGGAGCCCGACATGACCAAGCCCGGCCAGGTGCCCGCCGCCGCCGGCGAAAATACGCACCTGCACATGAATACCTACACGCTGGGGCTGGGCGTGGACGGTGTCATGACGTACGAGCCCAATTACGACACCGCGCCCAAGGTGGGCGGCGACTTCTACAACCTGATCACGGGGGTGACGAGCGGGTGCCCGTGGAATGGCGGCGGCGCCTATGTCTGGCCCGATCCGCAGACCGCCAGCACGGCCAGCACGGTGCAGGAGCGGGTCGACGACTTGTGGCACGCGGCCATCAACGGCCACGGCAAGTATTTCAGCGCCAGCGAGCCGAAGGAAGTGGTGCAAGGCCTGTCCAGCGCGCTGGCCAACATGCAGGTGTCGGTCGGTTCGGCGGCGGCCGCGGCCACCTCGACCCCCAATATTTCGCAACAGGACAACGACATCTTCTCGGACACCTTCACCACCGTGAAATGGTATGGCGAATTGACCGACCGCAAGATCGATCCGGCCACCGGCACGGTCGGCACCTCGATCGTGTGGACCAGTTCCGATACGGTGGGATTGAAGGCGCTCGACGACAGCCGCACCATCTACATGCTCGACACCGGCTCGGCCACGCCGGCGCTGAAGCAGTTCAAGTATTCCGCCATGAGCGCGACGGAAAAAGCCTGGTTCGACAACAAGTGCACGTCGCTGTCGCAATGCACCTTGCTGTCCACGGCCGACCGCGCCATCGTCAACGCCGGCACCAATTTGGTGGACTGGCTGCGCGGCGTGCAGACCTATGCCAACGACGAAGTGTTCCGCGCTTATTCGATGACCAGCTATACGCCGGCCGGCGCCAGCGGCCCGATCCCCATCGTGCTGGGCGATATCGCCTCGTCGAAGCCGGCTTACATGCGCGATCCGCGCAAGAGCTACACATTGTCCGGCTATGACGCTTTCAAGAGCGCCAACGCCAGCCGCAAGGCCACCGTGTTCACGGCGGCAAACGACGGCATGATGCACGCGTTCGACGCCGCCACCGGCACCGAACTGTGGGCCTACGCGCCGCGCATCACCATGAAAAAACTGTATGGCCTGGCCAGCACCACGTATGGCACCAACCACTTCTTTTCCACCGACGGTTCGCCGGAACTGGGCGACGTGCAGATCGGCGGCGTCTGGAAGACCGTGATGGTGGCGGGGCTGAACGGCGGTGGCCGCGGCTACTATGCGCTGGACGTGACCGACCCGGCCGACCCCAAGGTGTTGTGGGAATTGTGCGCGGACGCCACGGTCTGCTCGATCAACGATCCCGATATCGGCCTGACGTTCGGCAATCCGCAATATGGCATGTGGCAAAACAAGTGGGTGGTGCTGCTGACGTCGGGCTACAACAACGTACCGGGCGTGGACAACGTCAACACCGGCAACGGGCAGGGCACGCTGTACATCGTCGACGTGGCGACCGGCGCCATCCTGAAGAAAGTCACGACGTCGTCGGGCGATACGGGCACGCCGTCCGGCCTGGCGAAGATCACCGCCATCACCGACGATCCGGCCACCGACCCGGTCATCACCTATGTGTATGGCGGCGACAATAACGGCAAGCTGTGGCGCTTCGATTTGACCAATGCCGCCGGCGCCGTTGCGGTGAAGAACCTGGCGGACGCCGGAACGTCGCAACCGATCACCACGCGCCCGGAAGTCACCTTGTGTTCGGCCACAGACACCAGCGGCTCGCTGTACGCGCAGCGCGTGGTGCTGTTCGGCACCGGGCGCCTGCTCGACGTGCCCGATACCACCAATACCGATACGCAAAGCCTGTACCTTATCCGCGACAAGGATACCTTCGTGTCGATCCGCAGCACGACGGAAATGGTGAAACAGACCATTTCGCTGCAGGGTTCCAGCAGCAACATCAGCACCTATGCGGTCACCAGCAACGCGGTCGACCTGGCTACCAAGAGTGGCTGGTATTTTGACTGGAACCTGAACCTGGGCGAGCGCATGAACCTGGACCCGAAAGTCGTCAGCGGCGTGGCCAACGTGGTGACCAATATCCCGAGTTCATCGTCCTCGTGCTCGGTGGGCGGTTCGTCGAATGTGTACAGTGTCAACGTGTGCAACGGCAATGCGCCGACCGGCACGATTGCCGGCGGCACGCTGTCGAACACGTCGGCCGCGGTGGGCTTTATCATTATCCGCTTGCCGAAAGGCGAGCTGAAAATGATCACCACCACGGCCAAGGGTGAAATGCTGACCAAGCCGCTGACGGAATTGAATTCCGCGTCCGCGCACCGGGTTGGCTGGCGCCGCGTGAAAACCGATTGACGGGTTCAGGCATGGACTGAGCGGCAACATGCCGCGCCGCAGCAACGCCCACGTTGCGTCCAGGGCGCGTCAGGTAGGCAAGGCAGAGCCTGGCGCCATCCCGGCGCGGCCCGCATGGTGTAAAATCCCAGGTTTTGCTTCGCACACCCCGGCCATTCCATGACCACCGACATCGACACCACTTCCAGCGACAACGCGGATCAGGGCAGCGGCAAGTCCGCCGCCCTGATCGCGCGTGAAACCCGCCGCCGCCGCACGTTCGGCATCATTTCCCACCCGGACGCGGGTAAAACCACGCTGACGGAAAAACTGCTGCTGTTCTCGGGCGCGATCCAGATGGCCGGCACCGTGAAAGCCCGTAAATCCGGCCGCCACGCGACGTCGGACTGGATGGAAATCGAAAAGCAGCGCGGCATTTCGGTGGCGTCGTCGGTGATGCAGTTTGATTTCCGCGACCACATCATCAACCTGCTGGATACCCCGGGCCACCAGGACTTTTCCGAAGACACGTACCGCGTGCTGACGGCGGTCGACTCGGCCCTGATGGTGATCGACGCCGCCAAGGGCGTGGAAGCGCAGACCATCAAGCTGCTCGACGTCTGCCGCATGCGCAATACGCCGATCGTCACGTTCATGAACAAGCTGGACCGCGAATGCCGCGACCCGCTGGAATTGCTGGATGAAGTGGAATCCGTGCTGAAAATCCAGTGCGCGCCGGTGACCTGGCCCATCGGCATGGGCAAGAATTTCCGCGGCGTCTATCACCTGTTGAACGATGAAATCCTGCTGTTCCGCGCCGGCGAGGAAAGCGTGACCAACGAAGTCGAAGTCATCAAGGGCATCGACAACCCGCGCCTGCAGGAAATGTTCCCGCTGGAAATGGACCAGTTGCGCATGGAAGTCGAACTGGTGCACGGCGCGTCGCACCCGTTCAACCTGGAAGATTTCCTGGCCGGCGTGCAAACGCCGGTGTTCTTCGGTTCGGCCATCAACAACTTCGGCGTGCGTGAAATCCTGTCGGCCCTGGTGGACTGGGCGCCGCCGCCGCGCGGCCGCGACGCCACCGTGCGTGTGGTCGAGCCGACCGAAGAGCCATTCTCGGGTTTCGTGTTCAAGATCCAGGCCAACATGGACCCGGCGCATCGCGACCGCATCGCGTTCCTGCGCGTCTGCTCGGGCCGTTTCGAGCGCGGCATGAAGGTCAAGCATTTGCGCCTCGGCCGTGAAGTGAAGGTCTCGTCGGTGGTGACGTTCATGGCGTCGTCGCGCGAACAGGTGGAAGAAGCGTACGCCGGCGACATCATCGGCTTGCCGAACCACGGCAACATGCAGATCGGCGACAGCTTCTCGGAAGGCGAAATGCTGACGTTTACCGGCATCCCGTATTTCGCGCCGGACTTCTTCCGCCAGGTGCGCATCCGCAACCCGTTGAAAATCAAGCAATTGCACAAGGGCTTGCAGCAGCTGGGCGAAGAGGGCGCGGTGCAGGTGTTCAAGCCGGTGTCCGGCGGCGAACTGGTGCTGGGCGCGGTCGGCGTGCTGCAGTTCGAGGTGGTGGCAAGCCGCCTGCTCAATGAATATGGCGTGGACGCCGTGTTTGAAAGCACGTCGATCTCGACGGCGCGCTGGGTCTCGTCCGATGACAAGAAGGCGCTGTCCGACTTTGAAAACGCCTTGTCCGCCAACGTGGCCTACGACGCGGCAGGCAACCTGGCTTACCTGGCTACGTCCGGCGTGAACCTGCGCCTGACGCAGGAACGCTGGCCCAAGCTGCAATTCCACGCGACGCGCGAACACGCGGCCAAGCTGGTGTAACCAGCCTGCGGCGATGGCGGTCCGCCTTGCGGCATGGCAAGGTGGACCAGCCAGGGTAGGGGGGCTTTCCCCGAAAAATCCGGTTGTACTATTGGATACGATCCAATAAGAACCTGTACTAACTGACTATAAACGATACTAAAACTCCGGCGCAGCGGGCTGAGCCTGCTTGATCTGGCTTGGGATAGCCTGACGCCAGCAATGTTGCACGTTGTTGACCGCAGGGCGTGCCAACGCAAAGCGGACCGCTTGGGTCCGCCTTGTATTCAGCGCTTTGAGGATGCGAGATGTGCGCCAGCGTCCTTACTTTGCCGGCGTGGCCAGCGGTTTTCCTTTCTCCACCACATAGACGCCCACCAGTTTCATGACGGTGCCGCCGACATTGCGCGCGTCATGGATTTTCCCTGCCGGGATCACGAACGCATCGCCGGCCTTGATGCGGCGCGGGTCTTCGCCTTCGATCAGCAATTCGCCTTCACCTTCCAGCACGTAACTGATTTCATCACCCGGATGCGTGTGCCGTCCCGCCACGACCCCCGGCTCCAGCTCGACACGCGCCACCACGGCTTCGCGCCCCGGCGCCGCCACGTCGGCCTTGGTCACGACAGCGCGCTTGATGCCCGACGCTTGCGCCAAAGCGCCGCCGGACGCCGCCAGCAGGAAGGCGGCCAGGAAAGCGGAAACAGTCAGCGATTTCTTCATCAGGCGTGTCCTTTCACAGGGTGGGGATGGTGGTCATTGCCGAACAGGATCGCATCGAGGATGCTGGCCGACCAGCACAGCACGCAGGCGAGAGTGGCGGCCGTCATGGTCGGGCCATTGACGCGCGAGGCGGCAATCTGCGCCGCCAGCACCGTCACGTCCAGCGGCAACGTGCCATTGGCCAGCTGCGCCGCCACGACAGTCGCCTGTTCATAGGCGACGTGCAGGATGTAAAACAGCGATACGAGGGAAGGAATCAGGAAGATACAGCCGCGGGTGGGCTTCTTCAGGATCAGGATTTGTCCGAGCCCCGGGAACACGAGGCCGGACAACAGTGCTGCCTTGAGGGATTGCTTCATGGTCACACTCCTTTGTGAGGTGACTCTATCTTACACTTTTGGCAAAGGGTGTGAACAGCCGTGCCACATTTTTGCTATACAGCACGGAATACGCTAACCATGTCCCGGCGCAGGCCGTGCTGCGATCCGGCCTGGAGGCAAGGGCAACCATGAGCAAATTTAGATGAAGACCGGCAGGGGCTGATTGCTCAGGCAGATTAATTCGGTGGTGGTTCGTTGTCCACGTCCGGATCAACGTGGAATTCACCCGCATCTTTGTCGGTGAACACCAAGGTTACACCAATAACTTCTTTTACAGTATTGGCGTCACTGAACGTAATTAACTTTCCGCTCTGGCTAACACTTGGGGTGCTAAATTGACCTTGCTGCGCAGGTTTAACCTTCATCCCTTTAAAAATAACATCGGCGGGCGTTGGGTCAATGAGCTGGTAATTAATTACCGCGTCATGGGTTTTAACGGTAATAGCTTCCGGTAAAAATGTCGTGCTATATGTCTTCTTCCCGTCGGGACCAATCTCTGGAATAGCGATCACTTGTATGTTAAAAAACTGAGTAGCTGCAATTGGTTCATCGTTCTTCATTGTCTCTCCTTCAGGTGGACGGGTAATCATACGATTTATAGTTTATTTTGTTTAAAAATTCAATTTCTGATTTAACTTTAGAGCGATCTCCTGTGCAAATATGTGATCTTACCAATGGCGACAGTATTCGGTAGTCATTGCTACGGCCGCTAAATTGCGTAAGCAGAAGCTGTACTTTTTCGCACGAGATTTTTTCGGCAAGACGCTCGCCGCTGCGTCGGTGATATTCGGCTTGGTTCAGTAAGCCCAATGATGTGTCGATCATGAGCGAATGGTTATCGGGATCTTTTTTTAGAAGTTGACTCAGCCGTTCTTGCGAAGCTTTAAATGCGGCACTTGCTTCCACGAGCTTATCATATTTCAAAAAGCTCTTTCCCAGAAGCTGTTCAGACTTTGCCAATAATTGTTTGACCTCTACTTTGGTTGGTTCCGCCTCGTGTAATTCGATCAGTCTGTCGTGAATTTGACCAAGTGCTATGGTTACATGCGAAGCTGGTGCCGAAACGCCTTTTGCATCCATGATTTTTAGTTGGAGCGAGTAGAGTCGAGTCTGTAAGACGCGGTTAGTAGGATCGCGTGTAATGAGATTTTTAAAAAAATTCTCAGCCAACTCCAGTTTGGCAATTCCCGCGTCTATATGATCTTGCGCTATCAGCAGTTCACCTTGGCGCCAAAGAGCGGCACCAAGGCGGCGGTTCCATGTTGCATCTTCAGGACTTTTATGGTGTAACGGCCGTAGTAGCGTTTCCTCCTGATCAAATAATGCTTGCGCTTGGGTCAAGTCTCCAAGCCTGATCAATGTGGTGGCGAGCAGCGATAGGCTGTTAGCCAAGTTTCCTATTAATTTGGTATCCTCTGGCTTTAATGCGGCTGCTTGGCGTGCAAGAGCCAATGATTTTGCAAACGAAGCGCGGGCTTTGTCGAGTTCTAGGCGTTTTAGCGCCAAATCTCCAATGCTGTTGTTTGCATAGCCGAGTTCCATTAAATATTCTATGTTGTTTGGTTCGAGTGTGACCAATTTCTCGCTGGAGACAACATAATCAGAGTAGGCCTGCTCAGCTGGTTGCCATTGATTGCGGTCGGAATATACACGCCCTAGCCAAAATGAATTGGATCCCAACTCCTTTAAAATCTGCTTTTGATCCACCTCGTGCTGTGCCAGCTTGAGCAGAATAGTGCGAGCAGTGATTAATGCCTGCAGCGCTTCATCCGGATGTGATTGGGAAATATTAACTTCGGCAATAATTTGCAGCGCTTTAGCGTATTGAGCCAATTGCGGCGCATCGGCTTTCCCAAGTCTATCGGAAGAATAGTATAATACGGCCTTCTTACTGATATCGCCTAATAGATCCAACTTCCCTAGAGGACGGAGTTTTTCGACGAAATCGCCGAGCATATAACTCATCAAGCCCTCCGCATCCGCGCGATGATTATCCGATTTGGCTTCTGCGCGGCGGGCGACGATGCCTAAGATCATTGCGAGTATCGCTAAAGCGGATATCAGGATCATCGCACCCAACTTGACTTGCTCTGCGACGCGGGCACGCTTCAGGGAGACATGGATGTACTCTTTTTCCAATTCGGATAACAAAAAACCTTGTTCAGCTAATAGTTGGTTTGCTGCGTTAAGCTGACTTCCTTTCGGCAGCAACAGGTCGCGGTCACGTGCAAAGTCCAACCAACGTTGTGCATCTTGACTGATACGCGTGCGCAGTTGCAGGGCTTGCCGATGAAGCTCAATCCAGTTGCTTACTCGTGGCCATTGCCGCAGTAGGGCTTCATGCGCGACACCGAAACCAGACTTGCCACCGGTCAATTCACTTACCAATAGACGAGCTTCAACCAACGCTTGTGCGAGTTCTCTTGCGGGTTCATGCACTAATGCTGACCATTGGGCTCGTCGTGAAGTCGCCGTGCCTTGGCCATAATTGACGTCTACAATCAGCGATAAAAGTAGAGGCAGTGCGCCAAGCTGTGCTGCAGATAGGCAGGTCACGACTTGTTCCGCGCGTACTGCAATTGCTCCTTCGATCCCGCCTAATTGTTTAAATACATCAAAGCGAAGTAAGCCAGTATCGGACCGCTGCCTATAAAGTTCGTTGAGACAGTATTGAAGGAGGGGCAACGTATCTGGACTTCCCCGCGCCGCATCGCACAGCACATCATCCAGCGAAGCCCCGGTCACCGGATCGACTTCGAACTTCAACCCCGCCACTTTGGCCGGCATCCGCACCATCTGCGCAATCTCGGCCCCATCGGGCGGATTCAGGTCGAAGTGCCCGCCGCGCGACTTCAGCGCCATCAGCGCGGGCAAGGCAATCACTTCCGGATAAAAATCATTCCGGCACGCCAACATCACCAGCACCGCCTTCGATCGCGCCAGATGTTCCAGCACGGCAATAAACCGCGACCGCATCTCGTCCGTGACGCCAGGCGCCCGGAATATCGCTTCCAGCCGGTCGACAAACAACCCGATTTTGATCCTTCCGGCAATTTCCATAAACCTTCCGGCGATCGCTGCGGCGTCGGAAGTTTCCAGCCAGCGTCCCAGGCCCTCGGCATTTTCCCCGGCAAACACCAGTTGGCCGCCAACTTCCGCATCGATCAGCACGGCAGCCAGTGCCTGGAACAGGTTCCCGTCCGCCAAGTCCGCGCAATCCATGTACAACGTGCATGCTAGCGCTACCGGTTCGCCCGAACCGCTACGCGACGCCATCAGGCCAGGCAACAGGCCGGCGCGCACCAGCGACGTCTTGCCGGAACCGGAAGGCCCCAGCACCAGCGCCATGGCGCAGCCGCCTGACGCCTGGTTCAGCACCAGTTCGCGAAGCTGGGCCGTGGCTTGCATGCGGCCAAAGAAGATCGCCGCATGGCTTTCCTGGAACGATTCCAGGCCCCGGAAGGGAGAGCCTTGCTGCCAGGAACCTTCCAGCGCGGCTTCTTCCGACAGGACGGGGGCGATCGCGCGGTAGCCTCGCTTGCGCACGGTTTCGATATAGCGGGGTTCGGACGCCGAGTCGCCGAGCGCGCGGCGCAACTGGGTAATGGCTTTATGGATGGGGTTGTCGCCGAGTTCCGCATTGCCCCAGCAGGCTTGCAGCAATTCTTCCGGCGGGATGACGGCGCCTGCGTGGCGGCACAAATAACGCAGCACTTCCATCGCCTTGGGCTCGACAGTGGAAGTCGCCCCCTCGCTGCGCAGCGTGTTGCTGTCCGGATCTATCTGCCAGTCGCCGAAGCGGAACCCATTCTCACTCATCTACCGCGCCCATCATAAAAAATGATTTCTTTGCAAATCAGGGACTTAGCTCTTCCGGAAGGTTGCCGGAAGGCGGAAGAATGTTGCACTCGTTAAATTGCAACCGTTCCGGTCAAACAATCTTAGCACTCCCCCAACAAGGATAGTAACATGTCTAACATTTCCATGTTTACCATAGGCAACGTTTTTGAGGCCGGCGGCGCACAGGGGTTTAATTCCCAGCAGGAAACGCGCAAGGTGGCCCAGCCCGCGTTGCACGGCTTTGACGCGGTGTGGGCGCTGCAGCCGGATGTGGTAAATCGGCAACTCGCCATGATGCAGCATGCCGGATTCATCCCCTGGACCGTCCAGGCGGGAGACCTCGATGAAACAGGATTGCTGATCGGCGGCGAGGGCGAGGACCGTGCGGTCATCGCAGCCCCGGAAATACATTTTGAAACCGGCGTGCCGCGCACTGCGGCGCTGGTCCTGACATTTATCGGCGGCACCACGCGTGTCCCCAACGGCTATGCCGGCGGCGACGTGCTGCGCCAGCCGCTGGCCGGCTGGCGATTGGCGTTCCAGGTGCGCCTCCAGTTGCAGCCGGTGGCAATGCGCGATTTATTGAATGGCGCCGCGGCGGCCAGCCCGGCCAGCGTGAACCGGCTGGGGCGGTTCGACGAAGCGCATTATCGTGTCCAGGCTGCGATGCTGGATGTCGAGCAAAGCGACTTGCAGCGCGCCGATGCGTTGCAGTCCCGGCTGCCGACCGATAACGAATTCCTGGCCAGGCGGTTCGCCGCGGTGGTTGGCGGTTGGCTCAGGCACACCGTCACCAGCGGCAACCCGTTCGTGCTCGGTTACGTTGTCACGCGCAAGACACATGCGGACGATATCCTTGATCGCATGCAGCCTTCCGGCGCCAACCTCGCGGCCAACGGCACGCTGAATTTCCTGCAAGTCGTGGGCGACCGCAAGATTGCCCACGATCCCAGGCTGTACAGCGCGCACGCCGGCCATTTCGTGCCGCCGCTGCGGCCGCGCGAAGGGAGCGCGGGCAAGCTGGTGCTGGCGCGGGCAGCGTTCATCGATGATTTTCTCCAGCCGCTGCTGGTGGAGCCGATCCGTGAGCGGCTGGCGTCGCTGCCCGACTATCTGCATGCGCGGCGCGGGCAGGCCGGTGAGCTGGACCGGGCGGAATCATTCAATGAAAAATCCGGTGTCATGGCGACCCTGGACAACGGCGCGCGCGCCGGGTTCGTGTCCGATGGCGGCGGCTGGCGCTACCGCGACCACGTGCTGCTGCACTGGCGCGAGGGCGGCGAGCGGCCGCATGACCGCGAGTCGGAACAGGATTGCCAGTTCCAGATCGCCGTCTCGAACCAGCCGGACGCGGACGGGATCGAGCGCCTGACGATCGACCTGTCCAGTTCTCTGATGCGCTACGAGTGGGACCGCATCAACCAGAAAAGCGGCCCATTCATGCGCAAGACGTACCTCGGCAAGGCCTGGGCGCGCACCACGATGCAGTGGTCGCTACGGCTGCAGTGCGTGCCGACCGCGCGTGGCGGCATTGCGCTGGCGGTCAGCGCGCGGCAGGCGCCGGCCGTCACGGATTCCGGAGTGCTGGGCATGTACGTGGTGTCCGATGCGCGTTCGCACCTGCTGAACATGAACAAGATCGGCAACGATTGGGAAGGCAACGCGGCGGGCATGACGGCGCTGCGGCAGTCCGTGGTGGCGCAATTCGGCGCGGCGGTGGCGGCCATGTTCGGCCAGGCGGCAGGCCACCTGGTGCTGCCGGCCGGGCCGCAACTGGCGTACCGGGGCGTGCGTCTCGACGACAACGGCAACATTGAACTGGAACTGGGGCAGGAGGAGCGGATATGAGTGCAAACCTGGCGGCGCTGGCCGTCGAAGGCGTGGTGCGCAAGGTCGCGCTGGCGCGGCGCAAGGTCGATGGCCTGGGCGGCGCGACCGCGTCCGGCGCGGTCGGCTACGCGGCGGCGCGCGTGGCGCGCATCGTGTTGCGGCGCGAGCCGGCCGGCGACGAAGTGTTGCGCTGGACCTCGATTTTCGCGGCGCAGCCCGATGCGGTGCGGGGCCGCGCGGAACTGGCGATTGCGCTGCTGGCGCTGCCGGAAGCGGCGCAACTCGATGGCCCCGAACGGCTGGCGCGCGCCTACGACGCGGTGATGGGACGCTACGATACTGCGGCAGGCGCGGCAGGCATGCACGCGCAGCGCGGTCTGGACGCCGTACTGGCGCGCCAGGCGGCCGAAGGCTTGCCGGAAGCGGAGCTGATCCGCAGCCACTTCGTGCGGCTGCAGCGCACCGGCCGCCGCAACGTGCGCTGCGCCGCGCCGGTCGATGCACGCCGCCCGTTCTTTGCCTTGCGCGACAGCCACGGCATGCCGCTGGTGTTCGCGGTGGGCGCCAATGGCCACCTGCATCTGTTCCGCCGCACCGCGTTCGGCAACTGGTCGCAAACGGATTTGAGCGCGGCGTTGCCGGCGTTCGATCCGCGCACGTCGGTGATCGAATGCATCGACATGCGACAGGGCGACGACGGCGCGGTCGCCATTGCGCTGGCGGTGTCGAAGCGCAGCGGCGATGGCGGCTGCGCGCTGTACGCGGCGGCCGGCTTGTCCGATGCGCTCGACGAGGCGGGCTGGGTCGCCGCATTTGCCGCCATGCCGGAACGCCGGCGCGGCTTGCCGGGCGATGTCGCCGTGACGGCGCTGTCGCTGGGGCCGGTCTTGCCGGGTGCCGCACCGCTGGTGCTGGTGACGGCGCAGGGCGCGGCGCCGTCCGGCGCGGCCAGCACGGCCAATGCAGCCAATGCAGCCAATACGGCAAATGCGGCAAATACGGCAAATACGGCAAATACTGCCCCTGTCGGCGCGGCGGCTGCAGCCAGCCCAGCCGACATGGCCGACGTGGCCAGGACGATGGCGCCCGCCGGCATCGATCGCATCGGCGGCGGGGCAGGGCGCTGGTATTTCAACGCTGCCAATCCCGTCACCGGCATTGCGGCGCTGCCGCCGGGGTGCGAGCCGCAGGCGGTCGGCTGCTACCGCCTGCCGGGCGCCTGGACGCTGGCTGCTGACGGCGCATCGCTGTCGTTCGCATCCTTCCCCGACCCGTTCAACTGGGGTGTCCAAGCAAACTACCAGGGCATTCCGCGACGCGCGGCCAGTGTGCTGCTGGCGGCGGGGGCGGTGCCCAATGTGCCGGACGTGTACGTCGCGGGCAATGGCATCGTGGTGTACCGCGGCGGCCATACGCTGCCGTCAAAAGTCGCCGACGTGCGCGGCGCGCGACTGGTCTGGAGTGGCCAGGATGGCGCTTGCGAACACGTGGCGTATTCGGATGGTGCAAGCGGCCTGTGGCTGGTGTCGCGCGAGCTGGGCGCGCCGTGGGGGCGGCCGTACGCGGTGGCGGGCACGCTGGTCGCGGCCAGCCTGTGCGTGGACCGGGAAAGCGGCGGCGTGCACGCGGTCGGCGTGACCCCGGGCGGGGCGTTGATGTGGATGCGGATTTGCCGTGGCGGCGAAGTGGCTGCTTGCGAAGAAATCGCGCAACTGGCGGTGTGGGATGGGGAAGCGGAAGTGGCGGCGCTGGGCAGCGCCGCCTGATGCAGTCCTTGCCCTGTCCGCGCGGGCGGAGGGGGCAAGGACGGAGATGGCCTTACTCGTAGTCGCTGACCGGCGCGCAGCTGCAGAACAGGTTGCGGTCGCCGTACACGTTGTCGGCGCGGCCCACCGATGGCCAGTACTTGTTGCGGCGCAGCGACGGCACCGGATACGCCGCCACTTCGCGGCTGTACTTGCGGT
>CBIHOX010000066.1:0-28725 GCA_966211685.1 uncultured Pseudoduganella sp. | reverse complement strand
AGTCGCGCGGCACCGGCATTTCGCCGCTGCGCTACCTGAACCTGGGCATGAACCCGGAATGGCTGCGCTATTACATTGCGTTCAAGCTCAATTCGCGCGTGGAAGACCTCGATTTCACCGGCGACGACTTCGTGGCGCGCGTCAATTCCGACCTGATCGGCAAATACGTCAACATTGCCAGCCGCTGCGCCGGCTTCATTGCGAAGAAGTTCGACGGCAAGCTGGCCGCGTCGCTGTCCGACAGCGCCATGGGCTGGATCCGCCGCGCCCTCGTCACCGACAGCGGCGTCGAGCGCCAAGCCAATATCGCAGCCAACTTCGAACAGCGCGAATTCGGCAAGGCCCTGCGTGAAATCATGGAAGTGGCCGACATCATCAACCAGTACGTCGATGACAACAAGCCATGGGTGCTGGCCAAGGATGACACCAAGACAGCCGAACTGCATGAAGTGTGCACCACGGCGCTGATCCTGTTCCGCCAGCTGACCGTGCTGTTGTCGCCGGTATTGCCGGGCGTGGCCGCCAACGTGGCGAAGTTCCTCAACGATGAACGCTACACCTGGGCCGATACCGAATTGTCGACCGGCGCCGTGTATCAATCGATGCTGGGCCGCACGATCGGCGCCTATACCCACCTGATGACGCGCGTCGATGCAAAAATGATCGAAGACTTGTTCGACGCGCCAAACCAGATGGCCGCCGCCGGCAATGCGCCGGCCGCCAAGATTGAAAAACCGGCCAAGGCGGAAAAACCCGCGCCATTGGCGCCGCTGGCGCCCAATGAAGGAATCGAACCGCTCGATGCGGAAATCAAGATTGACGATTTCATGAAAGTCGATTTGCGCATCGCAAAAATCGTCAATTGCGAGCACGTCGAAGGTTCCGACAAATTATTGCGCCTGACTCTCGATGCCGGTGAAAACCGCCACCGCAATGTCTTCTCGGGTATTAAATCCATGTACCAGCCGGAAGACTTGATCGGCAAATTGACGGTCCTGGTGGCCAACCTTGCGCCGCGTAAAATGAAATTCGGTATTTCCGAAGGCATGGTGATGGCGGCGTCGAGCGCGGATGAAACCAAGAATCCCGGCATTTATATCCTGAACCCATGGCCGGGCGCCGAACCGGGCATGCGCATCCGTTAATGCAGTCCTATCGACAATACAGACAATACATATTGGCAATCTAGATCGCCTATGAATATCGTTGTCCGGCAAGCCATCGATACGGATGCGACATTAATTGCCGGCCTCACGCGCGCCGCGTGGGCCGGCAAAGTCAAGGTAACATCCAGCGGCCACCGGGAAACCGCCGTCCTTGTTTCGCAGCATTTGCGCGAAGGCGGCGGTTTTGTTTTATTGGCCGACGACGTCGCAGTCGGCTCCATCCGCTGGCTGCCATTGGACAGTGAAACGCATGTGTGGGAAATCCTGCGCATGGGTGTATTGCCGTCGCATCGCGGCGCGCAACTTTCCCAGCATTTGATTGAAGCCGTAATACACCACGGCCTGGAAACCGGCGTTAGTGAATTACGCTTGGCGGTCCGCAGCGACCAGCCGGCATTGATTGGTTTTTATTCCGCGTTCGGATTTGAATTGGCGCCGGCGCTGGAATATACGCACGCCAATCCCCTCGAACCGGCGCCATTTGTCATGCGGCGCCTGCTCCGCATTTAAACTTCTGATTTATTTCCGCTGTTACAGCATTGCCAGCACGGGAGGCTGTGGCAATACCTTGGGTTTTAACGGATCCACGGGTTTATCGTGGCAGCCAGCCGCCAGTACCGCCACGGCGGCCAGCGCAAATATGAATCGGCGCATGGCTATCTCCTTGAGCGTATTCCCAGCATAACAAACCCCGGACCGGGGCAGCGCACGCCTGCGCGCGGCGGTTTTGCGGCTTTTATGCCATATTTTGGCTTGATTAAGCTCATTTCTGGCATAAAAAGGCGGAAAAACACTGTTGAGACGGGCGTTCGGTCAGCGCCGCGACGACACCACGATCCCGCCGACGATCAATAAAAAGGCCGCACCGTGATACAGGTGCGGTAATTCCCCAAGAATTGCCGACGATAATACCGCCGCAAACAAGGGCGTCAGATTGCTGAAAAACGCCGCCACGCTGGGGCCGGCGCGCTGCACGCCGGCGCCCCAGCAGCGGAATGCAATAATCGCCGGACAGATCGCGACATATAACAGGGCGGCGCCCAGCGGCCAACCCCACTGGATGGTTTGCGGGGCCACCAGCCATTCGCCGGCCGCAAACAAGCCCGACCAGACAGCGCCAAATGCCACCTGCGCCAATAAAAAACCGGCCCAGTCTTTTCTTAATGCCGCCGGTTCGGAGGTTCGCATTAACAGCCAGCTGTAAATCGACCAGGCAATGGTGGCCAATATCATGAACATATCGCCAGCCACCAGATGCAATTCCAATATATGCGTTAATTCGCCGCGCGCCAGTACCAGCAAAACACCGCTGATGGAAAATACCGCGCCAATCACCTGGCGGCGCGAAACAGTGGCGCCGAAAAACATCCAGCCGGTTAACATCATCCAGACCGGCATTCCGGCTGCCACCAGCGTGACATTAATCGGCGTGGAACTTTTCAGCGCCAGGTATTGCAGCGCGTTATACATGCCGATACCCGTCAATCCCAGCCAGGCAAATCGCCGCCAATGCCGCCATAAGCCACTGTCGCGCTGGAATACCGGGCCGGCCAACGGTATTAGAATCACCAGGGCAATTGCCCAGCGCAGGAAATTGAGGGTAATAGGCGGCACCAGGTCATTAACCATGCGGCCAACGATGGCATTACCGGCCCACAGCAATGGCGCCAGGGTCAGCAGAAATATCGTGGTGGGATTCATGCGTCATGATTTTACGCAAATAATAAAATCCCTGCTGGCAGACAAAAAAATGGCGCCTCCGCAGAGGCGCCCAAGAAAGACAGGCTGAAGATTCCCGTCCTTGGAGAAAGTCAGTGTGTATCCGCAAAAGGGCATCCACCAGCCGCACCACCAGCATGGTTTCCGCAATCTTTCCGATACCCGCGACCGAAACGAAGAATAAAGGACGGGGCGGCGTGAATGATCAGCGTGCGCGTATAGCTGTGCTAGTCCGCGCCATAGCTCAACACGCCATGTGGATTTGCCACAACGGCCCGCGGCGGCATCCATTTCACAAACTTGCAAAGAGGAATGCCGGGCGTACAATGGGCCGACATCTTGCCCTCCTATAATTCAAAAATTTGATAAGGGGAATACCATGCTGCGACCTCATTTCCAGCTGCCCACGATGCTTGGCGCCGCCATGCTTGCTTCGCTGAGCCCGGCCGCCCTGGCCCAGGCGACCAATGTGCAGCTCTATGGCTTGATCGACATGTACGTGGCCCGCTCGCAAATGAGCGGCACCCCCACCACGACCGTGGCCAACAGCGGCGGCATGACAACGTCGTACTGGGGGCTGGGTGGAACGGAAAACCTCGGTGGTGGCACCTCGGCCGTGTTTGCCATTGAAGGTTTCCTGCGCGCCGACACCGGCGAAGCGGGCCGCACGCCCGGTGAAGCCATGTTGACCCGCGCCGCGTATGTCGGCATGAACGGCGACATGGGCCAGGTCAAGATCGGCCGCCTGCCGACGCCGCTGTTCCAACTGTCGGGCAACTTGAATCCGTTCGGTTTTTCCACGCGGTTTTCGCCGCTGATGACCCAACTGTGGATTGCCGGCTATGGCGTGGCCGTGATGGGCGATTCGGGCTGGAACAATGCACTGCACTATACGTCGCCCACGTTTGGCGGCGGTTTCAGCGTGGTGGGCCAGATGAACCTGGGCGAACGCGCCGGCACGTCCACCGGCAACAATACCTCGGCCGTGCTGCGCTACCAGTCCGATGCGCTGATGCTGGCGGCCGCCGTGCAGGAGGTCAAGAACGGCTTGAACCAGTCGGCGGCGGCGCCGCGCCAGCGCACCGTGTTTGCCGGCGGGTCGTATGATTTCAAGGTGGTCAAGGTATTTGCCACCTACGACCGCAACAAGACCGATTTGACGGGCCGCCGCACCCGCATGGTGCATGCCGGCGTCGCCGTGCCGCAAGGCGCCGGCAAATGGATGCTGGGCTGGGCGCGCGCCAATGAACACATCAATACCCGCGCGCCCTACCACCGCGACACCATCAGCGCCGGCTATGACTACAACCTGTCGGTACGCACCGATGTGTATGCGATGGGCGTCCATGACAAATTAAGCTATTCGACCAGCGGCACCACCCTCGCCACCGGCATCCGCCACAAGTTTTAATGCCCCGCCGCATGGCCGCAATCATGCGGCCATGCATCTTTAGACCCATCTTCCCATACCCTTGCTTGCTGCGGCGCGGTAAAATAACTGTTGCACATTTTTTCGCACTCTCACGATATGAAATTCTCCAAACAGTTCAGCATGTACGAGTCGGACCACACCCAGTTCATCAAGTCGCTGCGCGAGCAAAAGCCGGGCATGGAAGAGCGCCAGCGCCAGGGCCGCGCCCTGCTGTGGGACAAGGATCCGACCCCGCTGTCCGAACAGGAACGCGTCAAGGCGTCGACCGTGAAGCAGCAGGCTTACGTCTACCAGAACAAACTGTAAGCCGGATCACGCATGGCGCAGCACGGCCCGGGGCATGGCGCCGACGTCGCCGCGGACGCGCCGGAACATGGCGCCTCCGGCGGCGAAGCGGGCAAAGGCCCGGACGGCATGCCGACGCCGGGCGCTGAACCGAGCGGCCTGGCTGGCAGCGGTCCCGGCAGTGCGGCAGGCGCCGATGTGGCAACCGGCCCAGGCGAAGCGGACAGCCCAGCCGTAGCGGCCAGTGCCGCTGAGGTGGCCGTGGCAGGCGGCGCACCCATGGCGTCCGGTTCCGCAGGCGAATCCGGCGCGGCCGATACGGCCGGCTATGCGCGGCTGTATGGCGAGCCGCTGCTGAAGCTGCCGACGGACTTGTACATCCCGCCGGATGCGCTGGAAATCTTCCTGGAAGCATTCGAAGGCCCGCTGGACTTGCTGCTGTACCTGATCCGCAAGCAGAACTTCAACATCCTCGACATTCCGATGGCGCAGGTGACGCTGCAATACCTGCAGTATGTCGAGCAGATCCGCCTGTCCAACCTGGAACTGGCGGCGGAATACCTGTTGATGGCCGCCATGCTGATTGAAATCAAATCGCGCATGCTGTTGCCGCAGCGGGCGCCGGAGCTGGAAGCCGAGTTCGATGATCCGCGCGCGGAGCTGGTGCGGCGCCTGCTCGAATACGAGCAGATCAAGCTGGCCGCCTGGGACTTGAATGCGCTGCCGCAGGTTGGACGCGACTTCGTCCGTACCCAGGTGTACATCGAACAAAGCCTGCAGCCGGTATTTCCCGACGTGTCGCCGCAAGACTTGCAGGCGGCCTGGGCCGGATTAATGCGCAAGGCGCGGCTGGTACAGCACCACAAGATCAGCCGCGAGGAATTGTCGGTGCGCGAGCACATGACCATCATCCTGCGCAAGCTGCAGTCGGCCCGCTTCGTGGAATTTGCCGATTTGTTCGACGTCGCGGGCGGTCCGCCCGTGGTGGTGGTGAATTTTGTCGCCATGCTGGAGCTGGCGAAGGAAACGCTGATTGAAATTACCCAGGCCGAGCCGTTTGCGCCTATTTATGTACGGTTGGCATATTCGCCGGCCTGATCACGAGAGCACAATATGAAAATCATTTCCTCCATCGATGAATTGCGCGACCAGCTCAGCGGCCAGTTGCGGACCGCCTTCGTGCCCACCATGGGCAACCTGCACGAAGGCCACCTGTCGCTGATGCGCCTGGCGCGCAAGCATGGCGACCCGGTGGTGGCGTCGATCTTCGTCAACCGCCTGCAATTCGGCCCGAACGAAGACTTCGACAAATATCCGCGCACGTTCCAGGCCGACGTGGAAAAACTCGAAAAGGAAGGCGTCTACGTGCTGTTCGCGCCGACCGAGAAAGACATGTACCCGGAACCGCAGGAATACCGCGTGACGCCGCCGGACGGCCTGGGCAATGCGCTGGAAGGCGAGTTCCGCCCCGGCTTCTTCACCGGCGTGTGCACCGTGGTGGCTAAGCTGTTCAACTGCGTGCAGCCGAAAGTCGCGGTATTCGGCAAGAAGGATTACCAGCAGCTGATGATCGTGCGGAACATGGCGCGCCAGATGGGTATGCCGACCAGCATCGTGGCGGCGGAAACCTACCGCGCCGAAGACGGCCTGGCGCTGTCGTCGCGCAATATGTACCTGTCGGAAGCCGAACGCGCGGAAGCGCCGGCGTTGTACCAGACGCTGAATTTCGTGGCCGGCGAAATGCGCGCCGGCCACCTCGATATCTTCCAGCTGGAACACAAGGCGATGGATGACTTGGCCAAGCGCGGCTGGAAGCCCGATTACATTTCCATCCGCAAGCGGGCCGATTTGCAGGTGCCGTCGGCGGGTGACCTGGCGCAAGGCACCCCACTGGTGGTGCTGGCCGCCGCCAAGCTCGGCACCACGCGCCTGATTGACAACCTGGAGATCTGATCGTCGGGCGCCGCACAGCCCGCTCAAAGCGGCGCTTTCGCGGCCAGCCACGTGTGCCGCTACAGGCGGCCGGCGGGCCGCCCGGGCACGATAGCCGGGTGCTTTACCGTCCTTGCTTGCAACGTTGCCGCATTGCCGCCGCTCGCCGCCGGCCTTTGCCCCGAGCCGGCTTGCGGCCAGCCGCGGCGGTCAGGACGTGGTCACCGATTGCGTCCACGCCAGCGCTTCCAGGTGCGCCTTGTTGACGTCGGCCGGACTCAGGTTCAGCGCCGCCGCCAGCGACGCCACCAGGTTGCTGTTCAGTTCACACGCTTCGGCCAGCGCCAGGTAGGGGCCGTATTTGCCCGAGCGCGACATCAGGGCCGCCACCACGTCGTCCGACAGCTGGATCCCCGCCAGCACTTCGGCCATCGGCATGCCCAGCAAGCGGTCCAGCAGGGAAAACATGCCGGCCACAAAAATATTTTCCGCATCGGCCCTGCCCAGCGCCTTCAGGCCCAGCAATTCAGCCAGGCGGCCGCGCACCACGGCGGTTTCCAGCAGCACCGGCGAATAGCCGTTGGTGCTGGCTGTGGCCAGCAGCAAGGTCAGCCAGCGGTACAGCGGCTCGTAACCGAGCATGGTGATGGCCTGGCGCAGCGACGTGATTTCACGGCCGGCGCCAAAACCTGCGGAATTAATGTAGCGCATCAGCTGGTACGACAGCGCGGCGTCACGTCGCAACACGTCTTCCAGGTTTTTCACGTCGGCGTTGGCGCTGACCATCTGCATCAGTTGCATGATCAGGGTTTGGGCCGGGTTCATGCCTTGCACCGCCGAGCCGGGGCGCGGCGTCAGGTGCAGCTTGCCCACGAAAGCATCCAGGCCCAGCGCGGCGCACGCGTCGAAATCGTTCCAGGTCGCCACCGGGCGGCCCACCATGCGCAGGTTGGCCGCCTTCAGCGCCGCATAGGCCCGCGCCTGGGCCGCCACGTCGGCCCCGGTGAACTTGACTTCCACGAACGAGGCGATGGTGCCGAGGCGGCTGCCGACGCGCGCCAGGTCGGCGTCGCGCAGCAGGATGCCGACGCCGCCGGCCCGCAAGCCCTGCACCGCGGCCAGGGTATCGGGGTTGGCCAGCATCGGCGCGCGCAGCGACAGCACGGTATGCTCGGGCGGCATGTTGTACAGCGCATCGGTCGACAGCATTTCCGGCACCGCCTGCAGGAACAGCATCTTGTCCCGCAACAGCCAGCCGTGCTCGTCGTCATTGACTTCCCCTGCCACGAAGCCTACCAGGTCTTCCAGTTCGGCCCGCGTCGGCGCGGCGCCGCCCTGTTGCCATGTCAGTTCGTAACCGACCACTTTCTGCTTCGGGTCCAGCAATGGCTCACGAACGAGAAAATTGGTTTGATGCATAGTGTGGCAAAGGTGTGGGATACAAAAAGGCCGGCGCAAGGCCGGCCCGGTCAAACTGATACGCTGGCATGGCGCGCGAGCGCGCTGCCTGCCGCGCTGGCCGCAGCTGTGGCACTAAGGTGGCGCGCCTGATGCGCCGCGTGTCCGCCCAGGCGCACGGCACCACGCCCGCGGCGCGCGATCAGGCGCCCAGCTTTTCGAAAATCTTGTTCAGCTTTTCATCCAGGGTGGCGGCCGTAAACGGCTTGACCACATAGCCATTGGCGCCGGCCTGGGCTGCCGCGATGATGTTTTCCTTCTTGGCTTCCGCCGTCACCATCAGCACCGGCAGCTTGGCCAGCGCGGGATCGGCACGGATGTTTTGCAGCATGGTCAGGCCGTCCATGTTCGGCATGTTCCAGTCCGATACGACGAAATCGAACGGTTCCGCGCGCAGCTTGGCCAGCGCCATGACACCGTCTTCGGCCTCGTCCACATTGGCGTAACCCAGTTCTTTCAACAGATTCCGGACGATGCGGCGCATCGTCGAAAAATCGTCAACAACTAAAAATTTCATCTTTGGATCAGCCATGAATTACTCCGTTGATTCTTTTACGCGGTTGTTAATAGTGTTTATAAGCACCACCTCTTTGTAGGATAGCATTTTCATTGCGTTAAGGCGAACAAAGTGGCGGTAAAACGTCACAGCAAAAGCGGCACGTACCAAAAGCAGCATACCGCATGCGGCATTTTTTAAACGCGCAGTGCACGCGAACCATGCTTGGCCAGGTATCCGAGCACCATGCCGGGCAAATCGCGCAGCGCCCCGACCTCATGCGTGCCGCCGACCGCGATGGCTTCGCGCGGCATGCCGAACACCACGCAGCTGGCTTCATCCTGCGCGAAATTGTAGGCGCCGGCGTTTTTCATTTCCAGCATGCCGGCCGCGCCATCCTTGCCCATGCCGGTCAGGATCACGCCGACGGCGTTCTTGCCCGCATATTGCGCGGCCGAGCGGAACAGCACGTCGACCGACGGGCGGTGGCGGTTGACCGGCTCGCCCTGGTCGATCTTGGTCATGTAGTTGGCGCCGGAACGCGTCAGGGTCAGGTGCGAATGGCCCGGCGCGATGTAGGCGTGGCCGGGCAGCACCCGCTCATTGCCCTGCGATTCCATGACGGCGATCTTGCACAGCGAATCGAGGCGCTTGGCGAACGACCGCGTGAAGCCTTCCGGCATGTGCTGCGTGATCAGGATGCCGGGGCAATCCGACGGCATTTGCATGAGGAATTCACGGATGGCTTCGGTGCCGCCGGTGGACGCGCCGATGATGATCAGCTTTTCCGACGACATCAAGGGGTTGCGCAATTGCGGCAGCGGCGCCTGGCCGTCGGCGCCGGCCTGCGGCAGCGTGCGGGCGCGCACGCGTGCGCGCGACGCGGCGCGGATCTTGTCGGTAATCAGTTCGGCATATTCGCGCATGCCGGCCTGGATCGAGATTTTCGGCTTGGTGACGAAGTCCACCGCACCCAGTTCCAGCGCGCGCATGGTGATTTCCGAACCGCGTTCGGTCAGCGACGACACCATCACCACCGGCATCGGCCGCAGGCGCATGAGTTTTTCCAGGAAATCGAGGCCGTCCATCTTCGGCATTTCGACGTCCAGGGTCAGCACGTCCGGATTGGTCTGCTTGATCAGCTCGCGCGCCACCAGCGGATCGGGCGCCACGCCCACCACTTCCATGTCGGGCTGGCTGTTGATGATTTCCGTCATGACGCTGCGGATCAGCGCGGAGTCGTCGACGATCAGGACTTTGATCTTCATGATGTTATGTTCTCTTTTTTTATTGCACCTGCACCTGCACCGGCGGCCGGGCCGTTCGCTTAGAACAGCTCCACCTCGCCAGCCACCGGCTGTTTCTTGAGCCGGCTTGCATATTCGCTTTCGCGCTTGGCCAGCGTATCGTTATGGGTCTGCATGAGTTTTTTCACCAGCACCTTGCCGGTGCGGGGGAAGAAATACACCTTGCGCGGGTAGATGTCGTTCAAGTCTTCCGCCACGATGCGGATGCGCTCATTCTTGAGGAAATTCTGCACGAACGCGGCGTTGCGTTCGCCCACGTTAATCGCGGTAAATCCCTTGAGCACGGCGCCGCCGCCGAACACCTTGGCTTCCATGTTTTCGCGCCGCGCGCCGGCCTTCAGCAAGTCGTTGATGAGGATTTCCATCGCATAGGTGCCATAGCGGGCCGACGCCGACACCGGACTGCCGTCGCCGCCGTCGGGCAGCATGAAATGGTTCATGCCGCCCAGGCCCGTGACGCGGTCGCGGATGCAGGCCGACACGCACGATCCCAGCACCGTGACGATCAGCATGTCCTTGTTGGTGAAATAGTATTCGCCCGGCAGGATCTTCGCTGCGTCGCAGTCGAACGTCCTGTCGTAGTAGACGTTCGTGGCAAATTGTTCCAAATCCATAGTTCCCGCCTTCCTTTACGACGACACTTTCAGGCTTGCGCCCCGGCGATCGTCCAGCTCGTACACAGTCTTGCCGCGTAATTTCAATTGATCGGACACGTACAGGAAATTTTCCGAGTGCCCGGCAAACAGCAGCGCGTCGGGCTTCATCAACGGGACAAAGCGCGACAGTATTTTACGCTGGGTCGCCTTGTCGAAATAAATCATCACGTTGCGGCAAAAAATCACGTCGAACGGCCCCTGCACCGGCCACTGGTCGCCCAGCAGGTTCAACTGCTTGAAGGTGATCAGGTTGCGCAGTTCCGGTCGCACGCGCACGTAGCCTTCCTTGTCGCCCTTCCCTTTCAGGAAAAAGCGGCGCTGGCGTTCCGGCGCCATCTTGTCGATGCGGTCCAGCGTATAGACGCCGTTGGCGCCGTGCGCCAGCACGTTGGTGTCGATATCGGTGGCCACGATGGTGGCCGGCGGGGTCAGGGTATTGAACGCTTCGCACAGGGTCATGGCGATCGAATACGGTTCCTCGCCGGTGGACGCGGCCGAACACCAGATGCTGACCTCGCGCTTGTTCTTCACGTGCTCGGCCAGCAGCGGAAAATGATGGGCCTCGCGGAAGAACGACGTCAGGTTGGTGGTCAACGCATTGGTGAACGATTCCCACTCGTCGGCCAGGCGGCCCGATTCCAGGTCGTCCAGGTACTTGACGAACGAATTGATGCCGTTGGCGCGCAGGCGGCGCGCCAGGCGGCTGTACACCATCTCCTGTTTGCTGTCGGCCAGCGAAATACCTGCCCGTTTGTAGATCAATGCGCGCACCCGCTCGAAATCGCGCGCATTGAAATCAAACTCTTTGACGGTGTCTTTGGATTGCGGCATGGTTCAACCTTCAAAAATATGTGTAGCCGCGTTCCGCATGTCTGCCGCGGAACGCCTGCGCCGCCGAGTCCAGGACCGTGGTCAGCGCATCAGAACTCTTCCCACTCCCCATCCGGGGTATTGGTGGTGGCCAGCTTCTTCGGCGGCGCCTTCGGCGTCGCCGCGCGTGGCGCCACCGCCGTGCGCGTCAAGGCCTTGGGCGGAGCTTTCGGCACGGCCTTCGGCGCCAGCGCGCGCTGCGCGGAATAGGCATCGCCGGCCAGCTTGAAGATGGCCACGGCGGCGGCCAGCTTTTGCGCCTGTTCCTGCATGCTTTCCGCGGCGGCCGCGGCCTCCTCCACCAGCGCGGCGTTTTGCTGCGTCATTTCATCCATCTGCGTGATGGCCTGGTTGACTTCCTCGATGCCGTTGCTCTGTTCCTGCGTCGCGGCGGTAATTTCACCCATGATGTCGGCCACCTGCTTGATCGACGTCACGATCAGGCCCATGGTCTGGCCTGCTTCATCGACCAGGCGCGAACCGGCGTCGACCTTGTCGACCGAATCGCCGATCAATTCCTTGATTTCCTTGGCCGCCGCGGCCGAACGCTGCGCCAGCGAGCGCACTTCGGACGCCACCACGGCAAAGCCGCGGCCCTGTTCGCCGGCGCGCGCCGCTTCCACGGCGGCGTTCAGCGCCAGGATGTTGGTCTGGAACGCGATGCCGTCGATCACGCCGATGATGTCGACCACCTTGGACGACGATTCCTTGATCGAGCCCATGGTCTGCACCACCTGCGACACCACGGTGCCGCCTTTTTCCGCCACCGACGACGCCGACACGGCCAGCTGGTTGGCCTGGCGCGCATTGTCGGCATTCTGCTTCACGGTGGAAGTCAGCTGTTCCATCGAGGACGCGGTTTCTTCCAGCGAGCTGGCCTGCGTTTCCGTGCGCGACGACAGGTCGGCATTGCCGGAAGCGATTTCCTGCGACGCCACCGTGATGGTTTCCGTCGACGAACGCACGTCGCTGACCGTGCGCACCAGGCTGTCGTTCATTTCACGCAGCGCCTGCAGCAATTCGCTGGTTTCGTCCTGGCCTTCCACCGTCACCTGCGACGTCAGTTCGCCGCCCGCGACGCGCTGCGCCACTTCGACGGCGCCTTTCAGCGGCACCGTGATCGAACGGGTGATGATCAGGCCCGCGCCCAGGCCGAGCGCGATGGCGGCGGCGCCCAGGCCCAGCAGGATCCACATCAGGCGGGTGTCGGCCGCCACCGAGCCTTCCAGCACGGCGTTCGACGCCTTCTGCTGCATGTCGACCAGCGTATTCAATGCCGTCAGCGTCTGCTGGTTCAGCGGGTCGATGCGGCTGGCGATGACCTTGGCCGCGCCTTCCGAGTTGAACGCCAGCACCTGGCCGATGGCTTCCTTGAAGGCCGCGTCGACGTCCTTGTCCAGCGCCGCGATATCGGACAGCACCTTCTTTTCCGCATCGTTCAAGCCCAGGTTTTGCAGCTTGTCGCGCGCCGCTTCATAGCGCTTGCGCTGTTCCTTGACCTTGCCCTCTTCCTTTTGCATCAGGCTGACGTCCGATTGCAGGCCGATATTGCGCATGGCGATACCGGTTTCCAGCATCGCGCTTTTCATGGTCGACGCCTGCAGGTTCTTCGCATTGGCCGTTTCCAGGCCATTGCGCAATTCGGATTTATTGCGGTAGTTCAGCACGTTGGTCAGCATGACCATGGCGGCCAGGATCAGCAAGATGCTGCCAAAGCCTATCGTCAACCTGGTGCCGATTTTAAAGTCGCGTAAGTTCATCATCGTCTCCCTTCAGCTGTCTTTCCGGCGCGCGTTCCCTGTGGGTGCAGGCCCGGCGCCGGCCATGGCACTGCGCGCATTTTTTTAGTTGTCCGCCCGCCGTCTGTGCGGCGCGCGTGCTTGTATCACTGGACCATCGGGTATATCGGGTACATCCGGTACAACCGTGCAGCGCAATCAGGCCGCCATCTGGTCGTTCAAACCCATGTCCGGGCTCGACATCAGGCGGTCGATGTCCACCAGGATCAGCATACGCTCATCGATGGTGCCCAGGCCGATAATGTATTCCGTGGAGAACGCGGTGCCCATTTCCGGCGGCGGTTTCACCTGGTCCTGTGTCAGCGTGGTCACATCCGAGACCGAATCGACCACCATGCCGACCACGCGGCCATTGATGTTGAGGATGATGACCACCGTGAACTGGTCGTATACCGCCTCGCCCAGCTGGAACTTGATGCGCATGTCGACCACCGGGATGATGATGCCGCGCAGGTTGATCACGCCCTTGATGAATTCCGGCGCGCTGGCGATGCGGGTCACCGCTTCATAGCCGCGGATTTCCTGCACCTTCAGGATGTCGATCCCGTACTCTTCCTTACCCAGCTTGAACGCAAGGAATTCGCGACCGGCGATGTCCTCCGCGCCTGCTGCCTGGATTGCGTCTGCCATAGTATTTACCCTCTAGCTTGTGAAAAAATGGATTCGTCGGCCAACTGGCGGGACGAACGGATCAATGCGGCCACGTCGAGGATCAGCGACACGCCGCCGTCCCCGAGGATGGTGGCGCCGGAAATCCCGGCCACCTTGCGGTAATTCGATTCGAGGTTCTTCACCACCACCTGCTGCTGCCCGACCAGGTCATCGATGAACAGCGCCGCCTTGCGGCCATCGGTTTCCAGGATCACGATGATGCCTTCGCACGGATCGGTGAAGCGCGGCGTGATGTCGAACATCTGGTACAGCGGGATCAGCGGCAGGTATTCGCCGCGCACCTTGATGACCTTGCCCTTGCCGGTGATTTCCTTGACGTCTTCCGGCGACGGCTGCAGCGATTCGATCACGAAGCCCAGCGGCAGGATATAGATCTCGTCGCCGACGCGGATCGACATGCCGTCCAGGATCGCCAGGGTCAGCGGCAGCGAAATCGATATCGTGGTGCCGAAACCCTTGGCCGAGCGGATGTCCACCGAGCCGCCCATGGCGGTGATGTTGCGCTTGACCACGTCCATGCCGACGCCGCGCCCCGACACGTCGGTGACGGTGTCGGCGGTGGAAAAGCCCGGCGCGAATATCAGTTGCCAGACATCGGCGTCGGCCATGTTGTCGGACACCGGCAAGCCGTTTTCGCGTGCCTTGGCCAGGATTTTTTCGCGGTTCAGGCCGCCGCCATCGTCGGCCACTTCAATGATGATGTTGCCGCCCTGGTGGCTGGCCGACAGCAGCAGGCGGCCGGCGTCGCTCTTGCCGGCCGCGCGGCGCACGTCCGGCATTTCAATGCCATGGTCGATGCTGTTGCGCACCAGGTGCGTCAGCGGATCGACGATGCGTTCGATGAGGCCCTTGTCCAGTTCGGTGGCGGCGCCGTTGGTGATGAAGTCGACCTTCTTGCCCAGCTTGGCCGCCAGGTCGCGCACCATGCGCGGGAAGCGTGAAAACACGAAGTCCATCGGCATCATGCGGATCGACATCACGGCTTCCTGCAAGTCGCGCGTATTGCGCGTCAGCTGGCTGACCGACGACAGCAGGCGCTCGTGTACCATCGGGTCGAGCGAATCGACACGTTGCTCGATCATGGCCTGGGTGATCACCAGTTCGCCCACCAGGTTGATCAGCTGGTCGACTTTTTCAATCGAAACGCGGATCGACGACGATTCGCCGCCGCCCGCGGCGGCCGGCTTGTCTTCCTTCCTGGCCACGGCTTTCTTTTCCGGCTCCGGCGTCGGCGCGGCGGTCGGCTCGTCCTTGATGCCGGCGCGGGCGCGGATGGTTTCGACCGGCTCGAAGAAGCCGTAACCCTTGTTGTCCTCGGCCGCCGCGGCCGCGTCGGCGCGGATCTGGTCGAGCGGCTGGAAGAAACCATAGCCGGGATCGCCGCCCTGGGCCGGCGGGGCCGGCGCGGCGGACGGCTCGACCGGGTCGAAGAAGCCATAGCCCTGCGCCGCTTCGATGCGGTTGCGCTCGGCGGTTTCGCGGGCTTGCTGGGTCGGCGTCAGCGCCGGCAATTCCGTGATGGTCAAGTCGTCCGGGTTCAGGATGAACGAACAAATGGAAATGATGTCGTCCAGGCTTTCATGGGTGGTCACCACCAGCGCGGTGCGGCCGCCGTCGAGCGGCGTAGTCGACACCAGCCCCAGCAAGCCGACCTCGGCCGACAGCGCCGCCACTTCGCGCTGGTTCATCTGCGGCAGTTCGAGGCGGTAGCGGCGGCCGTCGCTGTGGTCGACCTTGTCGTCGTCGGCCGCGCTGTTGAAGGCAGGCGCGATGTGCGTCAAGTCCGCCACCACCACGTCCTGCGCCAGCGATTGCAGCATCATGCGTACGTTGCCGACCGCATCCTGGTCGACCGTGGCGCCGGAACGGTGGCCGTCCAACTGCATCTTCAAGATATCCTTGGCGGCCAGGAAAGCGTCCACGTGCTCGGACGTCAGCGCCATCTCGCCTTTGCGGATGCGGTCCAGCAGCGTTTCCAGCACGTGCGTGATTTCCGTCATGTCGTTCAGGCCGAACGTGCCCGCGCCTCCCTTCACCGAGTGGGCGGTCCGGAAAATCGCATTCAAGTCTTCTTCCGTGGGCGCGGTAATGTCGACGCCCAGCAGCAAGCGCTCCATTTCAGCCAGCAGTTCCTCAGCCTCGTCGAAGAAGACCTGGTAGAACTGGCTAATGTCGATGGTCATGGCGCGACTCCATCAAGTACTGGATACATGGGAAGTCCTCAGCCGATGACTTTCTTGACAACCTCGATAAGACGCTGCGGATCAAACGGCTTGACCAGCCAGCCATTGGCGCCGGCCGCGCGGCCCTTGGCTTTCATCTCGTCGGACGATTCCGTGGTCAGCATCAGGATGGGCACTTTCTGGTAGCTCTGCAGTTCGCGCAGGTGCTTGATCAGTTGCAGGCCATCCATGCGCGGCATGTTCTGGTCGGTCAGCACCAGGTCCACCGTCTGTCCCTTGGCTTTTTCCAGTCCGTCCTGGCCGTCAACGGCTTCCACCACCTGGTAACCGGCCGCCTTCAGGCTGAAGGCCACCATTTGTCGCAGCGAGCTGGAATCGTCAACTGCAAGAATTGTTTTCGCCATGTTGTTTTATCTCTTAATCAGGGGATGCCCGGCCTAAAGGCCCTGCACCCCAGGTTACTTAAGGGGATGCCCGGCCTGAAGGCCCTGCACCCCAGGTTACTTAAGTGGATGCCGGCCTGAAGGCCCGGCACCCGGTTACTTCGTTATTCAGAACAGTTCAATGTCGCCGCTTTCCAGGTGCTTCTGGCTGACGGCCTTGCGCAGCACGCTGCGCAATTCCAGGCTCTGGATGGCAAGCGCCATGCTGACCTTGCCAAGCAGTTCGACGATTTCATCGTTATCGCTTTCCGGCACCATTTCCGCGCCGTGGGCGCCCAGCGTGCCCAGGAATTCGCGCAGGCCGGTCACGCGCTTGAGTGTGCGGTCGATCAGCTGGCTCGTCATGTCCTGGAATTGCATGCTGGTGACGGCCGCGTTCACGTACGTCCCGACCTGCTCGGACAAGGCCGACAATTGCTCCTTCTGCTCCGGGCTGGGACTGCCCCCGGCCAGCAGCATATTGATGGCGGCCTGCTGGGCGCTGACCGTCTCGTGGATGGCCATGAAGTTGCGCGACAGTTTTTCTATCGCTTCTTCCAGCAGGAGGTTGGTCTGGATTAAATCCGTCTCCACTTCCGTCAAATGCCGGCGCCCATGGTCGGAGACGCCGGACAGCAGGCGCTTCACATGGGAGCCCAGGATTTTTTTTCTCGTCATATCAGTCTCGTTTCAAAGCCTGCGGCCGCGCCGGGCCGCGTTACTTCTTCGGTGCTGCGGCCCCGGCTTCGGCGGCTGCCCTGGTCGCCTCGGTATCGGTGCCCACATCCAGTTTCTGCGAACCTTCCTTCAACAGGCCCTCTTCGGTCTTCTTGTTCATCACGATGATGCTGATGCGCCGGTTGATCGGGTTGAACGGGTCCTTGCGGTCCAGGTGCACGGCCGAACCCAGCCCCACCACCCGCATGATTTTGCTTTCCTGCATACCGCCGGCAATCAGCGCGCGGCGCGACGCGTTGGCGCGGTCGGCCGACAATTCCCAGTTGCTGTACCCGGCATCGGTAAAGTACGGCGTGGAATCCGTGTGCCCCGACAGGCCGATCCGGTTCGGCACTTCGTTCAGCACCACGCCGATCTCGCGCAGGATGTCCCTGGTGTACGGTTGCAGCGACGACGAGGCCAGCGCAAACATCGGGCGGTTCTGCTCGTCGACGATCTGGATGCGCAAGCCTTCCGACGTAAAGTCCAGCAACAGCTGGTCCTTGTACTTCTTCAGCAAAGCATTGTTTTCAATCTTTTCCTCGATTTTTTCCTTCAGCTGCTGCAGGCGCAGGGTTTCCTGGCGCTCCATTTCCGCCTTGGCCGCCGTCAGGTTATACGATTTCTTCGTCACGGCAGGGTCGTCGGCCATCCTCACCTGCCCTTCCTTGCGCGTCAGGTCCTTGCCGCCGCCGGGGATCACGGACGAACTGTCGCCGGAACCGGAACCGCCCTGCATGGCGACTTTCAGCGGCGTCTTGAAGTATTCGGAAATGCCGTTCAAGTCGCCCTTGGTGGTGGAACCCAGCAGCCACATCAGCAGGAAAAACGCCATCATGGCAGTCACGAAGTCGGCATACGCGATTTTCCAGGCGCCGCCATGGTGTCCGTGGCCGCCCTTCTTGATGCGTTTGACGATGATAGGCCGCATCCCTTCGTCAGCCATACCGTTTCCTTAAAATTGCCATAGTGTAATGATACGCGAAGCGCCGGCTTACTTCGACTTCGATTTCTTGATATGTTCTTCTAGTTCGGAGAAGCTCGGGCGCTCCGTTGAATACAGGACCTTGCGGCCGAACTCGACGGCCAACGCCGGCGCATAGCCGTTCAGGCTGGCCAGCAGGGTGACTTTCACGCACTGGAACATCTTGGTCGATTCCTCGAGCTTTTGTTCGTGCAGCGTGGCCAGCGGGCCGACGAAGCCATACGCCAGCAGGATACCGAGGAACGTGCCGACCAGCGCCTTGGCGATCAGCAGGCCCAGTTCGGATGGCGGGATCCCCACCGATTCCATGGTGTGCACCACGCCCATCACGCACGCGACGATACCGAACGCCGGCATGCCGTCGCCCAGCTTGGCCAGCGCGCCGGCCGGCACCATGCCTTCGTGGTGGTGGGTCTCGATTTCATTGTCCATCAGGTTTTCGATCTGGAACGCATCCATGTTCCCCGACACCATCAGGCGCAGGTAATCGCTCATGAATTCGACGATGTGGTGGTCTTCCAGCACCATCGGGTACTTGGAAAACAGCGGGCTTTCGTTGGGCGAATCGATATCGCCCTCGATCGACATCAAGCCTTCCTTCCTGACCTTGGACAGCACGTCGAACAGCAGCGACATCAGTTCCATGTACAGTTCTTTGGTGTAGCGCGAACCCGAAAACAGTTTCGGTACCGCCGCTATCGTGGCCTTGATCGCCTTGGTGTTATTGCCAACGAAGAATGCGCCAAACGCGGCGCCGCCGATCTGCACCAATTCGACGGGTTGGAATAAGGAAGCCAGGTGGCCGCCGGCAAATGCGAAACCGCCGAACACGCACGCCAGGACGATGAAATAGCCAAGTAAAACGAACAAGAGAACGCGCTCCGTAGAGTGAAAGATGGGTAAATTTACACGTGGAACTACAATAGCGTGAGACAGGGGGTGCGGGCAAGCAAAAGCGGCTCAAAACCGCCAAACATGGAGTGCCGGACCGTGCTCTGTGGTAACTATGGTCTTGACGGGTGGACAAGCGTCGATCTCGAACTCGTAACTGATGAGCAGGCTTCCAGGCCGCATTTCACGCGATGCCTTGCTCCACAAATCCGGCATCGCGGCCGGCGACAGGTAGGCGAACACCACGTCATACGCGCTGAAATCAAGCCGGGCGTAATCGCCGCGGACCAGGCGCGCGGGGCTGCCGGAGAGCCGGGCCCGCAGGCGTGACACCAGCCACGGCAGCGGCGCCAGTTCGATGCCCGTCACCTGCGCATCGGGACGGGCCCGCGCCAGGTGCAGGGCCAGCCCGCCCAGCCCGCTGCCAATGTCGATCACGCGCAAGCCGGCGCGCTGCGGCAATTCGCGCACCACGGCTTCCCACACGGCGACGCCGGAGTTATACAGCGGCACCTGGGTGCGGTAGGTGGACCAGTAGACGCCCACCAGCAGCAGGAACACCAGCAAATACAGCAGCGGCGGCAACGCCAGCGCCAGCGCCAGCAGCACGGCCAGCGGAAACAGGAACTGGATCGCGCGCCACCATGGCGCCATGCCCAGCTTCCACGTGAAGACCAGCGCAACGGCGCCCTGCACCAGGGCAAATATGGCAAAGGTCACCGGCACATGGACGATGGCCAGCGCATAGAGGAGGAAATACGTGGTCGGCAGGGCGGCCGCCTGCACCAGCGCCGCCTGCACCGCGGGAATGGAAAAGAAGCGTGGCCAGCGCGGTTTCACGCGGCCTGCGATTCGGATTCTTTGGCTTTCTTGGTCTTGCCGGCGCGCGACGGCATGTGGCACAGGCCGCAGACGTAACCGCCATTCAAGTCCATGGCGTCGACCACGAACTTGCCCTGGCATTTATTGCACGGCACCAGCTTGAGCATGTCGCTGTTAAAGAAGCGCACCAGGGTCCAGGCCCGGGTCAGCGACAGCACCGGCTCTTCACCCGGGGCCGGCGGCATTTGTTCCAGGTACAGCTGGTAAGCCTTCATCACGGCCTGGATGCCGGTGGCGCCGGCATGCGTGACGAGGAAAGTATGGATATTGATGAACAGCGACGAGTGGATGTTCGGCTGCCACGTCAGGAACCAGTCGGTGGAGAACGGCAGCATGCCTTTCGGCGGCGAGACACCCTTCAATTCCTTGTACAGCTTGAGCAAGCGTTCACGCGACAGCGATACTTCCGATTCCAGCAACTGCAGGCGGGCGCCCAGGTTGATCAGCTCGATGGCGAGCTGGATTTCCTGCGCTTCGGATACCACGCTTTTCTTGCTCATGACAGCCTCCTGGATTAAGCGATCTCTTCGACAGGCTGGCCGGCCATCAGGATGGCGGCGTGCGATTGGGCCAGCGAACGGTCCTTATTGTAATTGGTCAGCATGCCCAGGATGGCGCTGTCGTCGAAGCGGAACCGGGCCAGCATCATGTTGCCGCCTGCCAGTTTCAGGATCTGCGCGTTGCTCATGCTTTCGATCAGGTCGGCGATGTCGGCGGAAATACCCAGGCGGAAGATCGCGGTGACTTTGTCGGCGCGGATCATTTGCTGCGCCAGCATCAGGTAGCTCAGGTTTGCGTCGCGGATCTCAGCCATCATGTCGTTTGCAGTCATTTTCCATCTCCTCGGTTGGTTTCAACGCATTTGCGTTTCCGTTGAGATACATTCTGCTGGAGCAAGCTTTGGACGAGAAGTGGACGACTTCTGTATTTTGCGTCCGGCAATGACGGACGCGCCCTGTCAGCCTTTGTCTGACAAAGGCAGGGCGATCAGTGCGCAACGCCAGTATTGGCGCGGGTTTGCGGGGTATCGGCTATCAATCAAAAATCCGTTTTTAAAGCTGAAAACAGCGATGGAAAACTGACTCTTTTTTGCTACATCCAACCCGGTAACGGCAGGGTTTTGAGGAACTTTAGGGTTTTTCAGCAAAAATTTTTAAAAATTTTCGACTTTTTTCCCCACCTTCCCCGACACGCTTTTTCGCGTATCTGGAACTGGTAACGGCGCGGGTGCGGGAAACTTTAGGGCGATTTTCAAAAAATTGCGAAGAACATGGAAAATTTCGAAAATTTTACTAAATTCAAAATTTTCCATCGCAATTTACGAAAGTCTCTTTTTATCCGTTGCTGGAACCTGAAAAAAACCGTCAGGTAGCCATGCCCTTCCGCGTCAAAAATTGCTAAACTTCACCCTTCAATTAGATTAAACCTAAACTATCTCCACCATGACTACCCGTAACGACTGCCTCACCCGCGACGCGCACGACCCGCTCGCGGCCCTGCGCGACCAGTTCGACTTGCCGGCCGGCGTCATTTATTTGGATGGCAACTCGCTGGGCGCGCGGCCGAAAGCCGCGCTGGCGCGCGTCCAGCACGTCATCGGCCACGAATGGGGCAAGGACTTGATCCGCAGCTGGAATACCGCCGGCTGGTTCGATTTGCCCAAGCGCCTGGGCGATCGCCTGGCGCCGCTGATCGGCGCGGCCCCGGGGGAAGTCGTCGTCACGGACACAACGTCGCTGAACCTGTTCAAGGCGCTGGCGGCCGCCGTCCACATGCAGGCGCAACATCCACGGCACGGCGCGCGCCGCGTGATCGTGACGGAGCGCACCAACTTCCCGACCGATATCTATATGGCGCAAGGCTTGTCCAGCTGGCTGGAACGCGGCTACAGCGTCCGGCTGGTCGACAGCGTGGACGAGATTCCCGCCGCGCTCGATGGCGACACGGCCGTGCTGATGCTGACGCACGTGAATTACCGCACCGGCTACCAGCATGACATGGCCGCCGTCACGCGCATGGCGCACGACGCCGGCGCGCTGGCGGTCTGGGATCTGGCCCACTCGGCAGGCGCAGTGCCGGTCGACCTGAACGGCGCCGATGCCGACTTCGCGGTCGGCTGCACTTATAAATACCTCAATGGCGGCCCGGGCGCCCCGGCCTTCATCTGGGTGCCGCAACGCCACCAGGCGGCGTTCACGCAACCGCTGTCGGGCTGGTGGGGCCATGCCGCACCGTTCGCGATGGCGCCGGACTTCGCCCCCACACAAGGGATCGGCCGCGCGCTGTGCGGCACCCAGCCGGTGACGTCGCTGGCGCTGGTCGAATGTGGGCTGGCCGTGTTTGAACAGACGACGATGCAAGCGATCCGCGCCAAATCGCTGGCGCTGACGGATTTGTTCATCGAACTGGTCGAATCGCGCTGCGCCGGCCATCCGCTGGCGCTGGTGACCCCGCGCGACCATGCGCGCCGCGGCAGCCAGGTCAGCTTTACCCATCCGCACGGCTTTGCCGTGATGGCCGCGCTGATCGCGCGCGGCGTGATCGGCGACTACCGCGAACCGCAGATCATGCGCTTCGGCTTCACGCCGCTGTACACCAGTTATGCCGACGTGTGGGATGCGGTCGAGATCCTGCAACACATCCTCGACCATGGGGAATACGATATTGCCGCCGAGCGCGGCGCAGTGACTTGAGGACCGCCATCATGACCGACCACACCAACGATAACGCAGGCTGTCCGTTTCACCGCCCTGCCCCCTCCCCCGCCCCCGGCACGGACGCGCAATGGCATGGCGCGCAAATGGATTTCAGCAAATCCATGAGCTATGGCGATTACCTGGGCCTGGAGCGCATCCTGACGGCCCAGCATCCACTGTCGCCCGAGCACAATGAAATGCTGTTCATCGTCCAGCACCAGACCAGCGAATTGTGGATGAAACTCATGCTGCATGAAATGCATGCGGTGGTGGCCAACATCCAGGCCGACAACCTGCCGCCCGCGTTCAAGATGCTGGCGCGCGTGGCCCGCATCATGGACCAGCTGGTGCACGCATGGGACGTGCTGGCCACCATGACGCCGACCGAATACACGGCCATCCGTCCTTACCTCGGCGCGTCCAGCGGCTTCCAGTCGTTCCAGTACCGCGAAATCGAATTTATCCTCGGCAACAAGAACCCGAACATGCTGGCCGTGCACGAAACCACGGCCGACAACCATGCGCGGCTGCAAACCGCGCTGCAGTCGCCATCGATCTACGATGAAGCGATCCGCCTGCTGTCCCGCAACGGTTTCGCGATCGCCCCGGAGCGGCTGGCACGCGACTGGAGCCAGCCGACCATGGCCGACGAATCCGTCAAGCAGGCGTGGCTGGAAGTCTACCGCGACCCGCAAAAGCACTGGGCCTTGTATGAACTGGCGGAAAAGCTGGTGGACATGGAAACCGCATTCCGCTTCTGGCGCTTCCGCCACGTCACCACGGTCGAGCGCATCATCGGCTTCAAGACCGGCACCGGCGGCACGGCCGGCGTCTCGTACCTGCGCAAGATGCTGGACGTGGTGCTGTTCCCGGAACTGTTTGCACTGCGCACGGCCCTGTAGCAACGGCAACAGCGCCCGGTTGATGGCGCACAATACAATATTTCAATATTTGTATTCCTTTTTGACGCGGCCTATAGTGGATGGACCGGAAACCCTGCATGAAAGGCTGCGTCTCCATGAAAACATTGTCACTCCCGCTTGCGGCGGCATCCCTATGTGCGATGCTGGCCAGCGGCGGCGCCCTGGCCGCCCCCACCACCTACTATTCCGCCCTGACCGGCCCGCAGGAGGCCACGCCCAATACGTCGCCCGGCGTCGGCAGCACGGTCGTGACCTTTGACCTGACCGCGCACCTGCTGACGGTGGATGTGTCGTTTGTCGGCCTGGAAGGCTTGAGCACGGCCGCGCACATCCACTGCTGCACGGCGGCGATGGCCACCGGCACGGCAGGCGTGGCGACGGAAACGCCAACCTTCAGCAGTTTCCCGACCGGCGTGTCCGGGGGCATGTATTCCATGATGTTCGACACATCGCTGGCGAACAGCTGGAATCCGGCCTTCATTGCCGCCAACGGCGGCACCACGGCCGGCGCGGAAGCCGCTTTCAGCGCCGGGCTCAATGCCGGCCAGGCTTACCTGAATATCCACTCCACGCTCTACCCCGCCGGCGAAATCCGCGGCTTCCTGGCCGCCGTGCCGGTGCCGGAACCGGGCCAGTGGGGCATGCTGTTGATGGGACTGCCGGCAGTGCTGGCGCTGGCGCGGCGGCGGCAGGGCTAGGTGACGGAATGGCCTCTGGCGGTCGCCCGGGTGTGGCGGCCGCGCTCCCGCATCAATCGTCCTGCGCCCGCACCAGCGTTTCATATGGCGGCAGGTTGCTACGCGCCGCCTGCGCTTCCAGGTACGCCAACTTAAGCGCCTGCGCCGCATTGCTGTAAGCGAGCAGCAATGCCTCCAGGTCGCCCCCCTCATCCGGCGGCATTGCATCGATCGTGCGTTCCAGGTCAGCCATTTTAAAATCTACGGCCTGGACAGCCAGCATCAGCGTGTTACCACTTATGTGCGACATTTCCCGCTCCCTAGTTTGTTTTGAGTGACGCCCGGCCAAGCTCCACAGCGCGAACGATCGCATTACGGGCGAAATTGTCCAGTGCGCCTTCCATTGCCTGCCTGGTCATTCTGCCCGCCCGCGATTCAATCTGGTAATGCGTTGCCTTGAATCGCTTACGCCAACCGTCATTCTTTACGATTAGCGAGTCGGGAATCACTGTTCCATTCGGAACTTCAAAGGAAAGCCAGCCTTCCTTGGTAAATACACCAGGACGATCGAAAAGCGACGTTCCACCGCCTGCCAGCACATATTCCACGCCCCCGTCAACCTCCACTTCCACGTCGGCCGGCCTGGTGTTTCCGCCCCCTAAGTCTTTTGGATAAAAATCAGGGTGCAAGATTCCTGGCGCGGGATCTTTCCCATCAAACACGCCGTCAGGAAACTGCTCAATCCTCACTGAACGATACAGGTCTACATCCGTATTCGGCATAGTCTCCTCCGTAGCAAGATTTCTTTGCAGAGCCATTTCACGGTTTTCCGTTTGCCGGCATGACACGCTTGAGCAAGGCGGCACTTGTGACCCGGGCGAGGCAGCCATCACGGTGGCGGCCGCTATGCCTTGCATGGCGCGTTCGGTCATCGCGCCCGCCAGCGCCTTGGCGCCAATAAGACAAAAGGCTGGAGCCCAGTGGGACTCCAGCCTTTCAATCTACCTTAATGCGAAGGAAGATGCAAAGAAATTAACCTTTACCACCCAGCAACATCTCGTTGATGCGCTTCACAAACGCGGCCGGATCGGTCAGCGCACCGCCCTCTGCCAGCAGCGCCTGGTCGAACAGGATGTGCGACCAGTCCGCGAATTGCGCGCTTTCCGCGTTTTCATACTTCAGGCGCGTCACCAGCGGGTGGTTCGGGTTGATTTCCAGGATAGGCTTCGATTCCGGCGCGGCTTGGCCGGCGGCCTTCAGCATGCGCAGCAGGTTGCCGGACAGTTCGTGCTCGTCGGCCACCAGGCAGGCCGGTGAATCGGTCAGGCGGAACGTCACGCGCACGTCCTTGGCCTTGTCGGCCAGCGCGCCCTTCATCTTTTCCACGAGTTCCTTGTACGAGGTTTCGGTTTCCTCGTGTTCCTTCTTCTCGGCCTCGTCTTCCAGCTTGCCCAGGTCCAGGCCGCCCTTGGCCACCGACACCAGTTCCTTGCCGTCGAATTCAGTCAGGAACGACAGCATCCATTCATCGACGCGGTCGGTCAGCAACAGCACTTCCACGCCTTTCTTGCGGAAGATTTCCAGGTGCGGGCTGTTTTTCGCGGCCTTGAACGATTCAGCCGTGACATAGTAAATCTTGTCCTGGCCTTCCTTCATGCGCGCCACGTAATCGGCCAGCGCCACCGTCTGTTCCTCGGTGTCGTTGTGGGTCGAGGCGAAGCGCAGCAGCTTGGCCAGGCGGTCCTTGTTGGCGGCGTCCTCGCCGATGCCTTCCTTCAGCACCTGGCCGAATTCGGTCCAGAACGTCGCATACTTGTCCTTCTTGTCCTGCTCTTCCGCATTCGCCAGTTCTTCCAGCATGCCCAGCACCCGCTTGGTCGAACCTTCGCGGATGGCTTTCACGTCGCGCGATTCCTGCAGGATTTCACGCGAGACGTTCAGCGGCAGGTCGGCCGAATCGATCACGCCCTTCACGAAGCGCAGGTAGGTCGGCATCAATTGCTCGGCATCGTCCATGATGAACACGCGCTTGACGTACAGCTTGATGCCGCCGCGCTTGTTGCGGTCCCACAGGTCGAACGGCGCCTTGGCCGGGATGTACAGCAGTTGCGTGTATTCGCTGCGGCCTTCCACGCGGTTGTGCGTGTAGGTCAGCGGCGCGGCGAAGTCGTGCGAGACGTGCTTGTAGAATTCCTCGTACTGTTCCGGCGTGATGTCGGACTTGCTGCGCGCCCACAGCGCGCTGGCCTGGTTGACGGTTTCCAGCTCGTCCTTGACGACGGTTTCCTTCTTTTCCGCATCCCACTCTTCCTTGTTCATCACGATCGGCAGCGAGATGTGGTCGGAATACTTGCGGATGATGGATTTCAGCTTCCACGACGACAGCAATTCATCCTCGCCTTCGCGCAGGTGCAGGATGATGTCGGTGCCGCGGTTCGGCTTGTCGATCTGCTCGACCGAGAAATCGCCTTCGCCGGCCGACTCCCAGCGCACGCCGTCGGCGGCGCCCGCGCCGGCGCGCCGGGTTTCCACGGTAATCTTGTCTGCCACGATGAAACCGGAATAGAAGCCCACGCCGAACTGGCCGATCAGGGCGGCGTCGGCCTGCTGGTCGCCGGACAGCTTGCCGAAGAATTCCTTGGTGCCCGACTTCGCGATCGTGCCCAGGTGCGCGATGGCTTCATCGCGGCTCATGCCGATGCCGTTGTCGGAAATCGTGATGGTGCGGGCCGCCTTGTCGAAGCTGACCTTGATTTTCAACTCATGGTCATTGCCATACAGGGCGTCATTGTTGATGGCTTCGAAGCGCAATTTGTCCGCCGCGTCGGAAGCGTTGGAGATCAGTTCGCGCAGGAAGATTTCCTTGTTCGAGTACAAGGAGTGGATCATCAGTTGCAGAAGTTGTTTGACTTCTGCCTGGAAGCCCATGGTTTGCTTAGCGGTGTCAGCCATTTTTACCTCAATAGTCTTATCAGTCTTATCGAAAATGCCGGGATGTTGCGAGAACCCCCGGCAGATAAGGCTGCCGCCGGCTATTTCAAGAGCTTATAGGCAATAAATTTTCAGCCTGGCTTAAGAAACATGGAAAACGCCGCGCCGGCGCCGCGCCATCAACCCTACGACACCGAGGCCGCCCAGCAGCATGCCGTAGGTGGCGGGCTCCGGGACCGGCGTCAGCACCGCATCGCGGCACTGATTGGTAAAGCTGCACACCCGCGCACCGATCTGGCCCGCGTCGTTGACAGCACTCGCCTGCTCCACATACCAGCCGTTGCGTTTGTCGACCAGTTCGCTCAGCAGAGAAAACTCGCCATTCACATAGACAAAACCGCCGAAGCGCGACGTATTGCCGACCACCGTCCCGCTATCGTTGATGTCGAGCGCCATGCCGTCCACGCCGCCGCCGATTTCAGTCATGACACCCTGGCTGTAGATAAATGGCGCATTCCTGCCCACGTCATTGGTGGCGCTAAAGCCAACCACCACGTTGTGGTTATTGAGCGCGAGGGCGTTGCTGGAAGCGCCCCCCAGGGTGCCGAGCGACAGGATGTCCTTGCCGTCATACAGGAAAGCGCCACCCTGCTGGCCGGGGCCGGGGCCGGCAAAACCCACCACCATCCCCGCATTGTTGATATCGTTCGCTTCGCTGTAGCTGGGCGTACCAAGCACCGTGGCGGCGCCATTGGACCAGATCGTGGCGCGCTGGTTGGCCTGCCCCGACGACACGGAATAACCTACGACCGTACCGGAATCATTGACCGCGTGCGCCACCGAGGCAAGTTCTCCCGGCACGGCAGGCATCCGGGTCACCACCCTGGTGGCGGGATCGTAAAGGCCCGCGCCGAACGCTCCCGCTCCGTTGGGCTGCAGGAGGACGGCGGTCTGTCCCTTGCTGTTCATCTTGCCGGGGAAGACCGTATACCCGTCGACAACGTTCATCGAATTGGCGGCACCGGTGGCGCCATCGTAAAACACGCTGGCGGGCCAGGTGGGGCCGATGCCTGCCCCGCGCGCCGCAGCATCGCCCTGGTTATTGAGGGTCGTCACTCCGTGTTCGCTGTAGGCATTCGACAGCAAATCGATGCGGTAGGCCGGGGCCGCGTGGGCCACGGCGCCGCCAGCCAGCAAGCCGGTGGCCGTCGCTGCCATGGCAATGGAAAAACATAGTCTGGATAAACGCATAATTGACTCTCCTGGGCAAATCCAGACAGTCTAGCCCCATCCAGCCAGCACACATTAGTTTTTTGACTATATTTTATTTTTTACAATTTCGTGACAATGTGTGAACCGTGCGGCCCGCCGAGTCCGCTATGCTGGCGCCCTGGCCGGCAGCGCCCATGCAGTGGAAAGCGGGCTCTCCACGCACTGTACGCGGTTGCGCCCCCTTGTTTTAAAAAGGCTATGTCACCGCAAATCGTGGAAAGCATCCAATCGCTGCTTTGAGCATGCTTTCCGGGGTGTCGATGCGATGTCCGTCAAGAATGCAGCGCCAGCCCAAATAATTCGGCAAATAGCGCGTGGCCACGCCGTGAAACCGCTGCAGCCAGTTGCGGAAGC
>CBIHOX010000065.1:0-29021 GCA_966211685.1 uncultured Pseudoduganella sp. | reverse complement strand
GCCGCTGCCGGGTCCATCCACATGATTTCCCAGATGTGCCCATCCAGGTCCTGGTAGGCGCGGCCATACATGAAACCATAATCCTGGGCCGGACGCGGCTCGGTGGCGCCTGCCTTCAGCGCGGCGTTGACCAGCGTATCGACGGCGCCGCGGCTTTCCTGCGACAGGCAAATCAGCACTTCGGTCTGCTTTTTCGCGTCGGCGATCTCGGTGCCGGGGATAAAGCCCTTGAACTTGTCATGGGTCAGCAACATGGCGTAGATCGTGTCGGAAATGATCATGCACGTGGCCGTGTCATCGGTGAATTTCGGATTGAACGTGTAGCCCAGGCTGGTGAAGAAGGCAATCGATTGCTGCAAGTCGCGGACCGGCAAATTGACGAAGATGTTGGTGGCCATGCGGCGGTCTCCTGTTATGGAAATGTCATGAAGAGCGCCAGCATAGCAAACCCGGCGCCGTCGCGCTGGCATAAAAAAGTGCGGGTTGCCTTGACAGTGCGCAGCATGAGCCGCGATAATGCTGGCCGTCTTGGTGATATAGCTCAGTTGGTTAGAGCATCGCATTCATAATGCGAGGGTCGCTGGTTCAAGTCCAGCTATCACCACCACAACCCAACGTCCGCAGTTGACAGCCTTCCTAAGGGGCGTCATAATGCATGGCTCTGGTGATATAGCTCAGTTGGTTAGAGCATCGCATTCATAATGCGAGGGTCGCTGGTTCAAGTCCAGCTATCACCACCAAGGATTCATCAGGAAGGCCTGGTCCGGAAACGGACCAGGCCTTTTTGTTTGCGCCTGCGCAGCACGACCTGCGGGAACGCGGGCCACCATGGCTACCCTACCCTATTGATGAGGCCGCCATGCATACCGATCGATTGATGACGCACGTCTTGCCGATCCTGACCAGCCGCCGCAACGACTTGCTGTCCCTGCTGAACCGGCACGGCGGCAACGCCGCACACACGGTGTTGCGCAACGATGAAACCATGCGCCAGCTGGCCGGCTTGTGCTACGGCGCACTGCCCTTCCCTGTGCGCATGGTAGTCAGGGAAGACGCTTTTGCCGGCTTTGTCCTGCAATACCGCGACCAGGTCATCGATGCCTTGCTGGCGGCGCCTCCTGCCGGCGCGCCAGGCCGCGTCGCGTGACGGTTGCCGGCCGCCTGGCTGCCAGCATGGTGAGACAAGCTATTTGCAGCCGGGCCCGCTTCTTGCAATGACTCCGGCATGTGCGCCATCACGAGTGGCGCCGCCGGCATGTGCGCACCAAAGCAGCGCATGGCCGCACCAGAATCAATCAAGGAGTTTCCATGTCTACCCCGCGCCGACCCGGCCATGTCGTCCTGATTGTCGACGACGCCCCTGAAAACCTCGCCGCCCTGCACGATACGCTGGACGAATCCGGCTATACGGTCCTGGCCGCCACCAGCGGCGCCGCCGCGCTGGACCAGGCCCAACGCGAATCGCCGGACCTGATCCTGCTGGACGCCACCATGCCCGTGATGGATGGCTTTGAAACCTGCCGCCGCCTGCGCGCGCAGCTTACCACCCGCAACATCCCCGTGATTTTCATGACTGGTCCGGTGGAAAGCGGAGAAACCGCGGCGGCCTTCGATGCGGGCGGGACCGATTACGTCACCAAGCCGATCCGGCAAAACGAAATGCTGGCCCGGGTGGCGGCGCACATGCCGGCCGCGCGCAAGTCGAACCAGGCGCGCAACGCCATGGATGCCTTTGGCAACGCGTTGCTGGCCGTGACGCCGCACAATGGCCGCATCGTCTGGCAAACTCCGCTGGCGCGGCAATGGATGCAGGAATACTTTGCCCTGAAGGGCGCCGGCGGCGGTTCGGAATTGCGCACCATGCCGCTGGCGCTGGCCGCCTGGCTGGCCGCCACGGCGCAGGCGCGCCGCCAGGGCCACGACTATCCGCCGCTGTCGGTGATGCGCGGCGTATCGCGCCTGCAATTCACCGCGGCCGACCTCAGCAATCCGGAACAGTGGATGATCGTGCTGCGCGAAGAATCCGAATGCGCGCAAGTGCAGGCGCTGATGGCGCTGTTCCGCCTCACGCTGCGCGAAGCGGAAGTCTTGCACTGGCTGTCACGCGGCCGCACCACGCACGACATGGAAGCGCTGCTGGGCGCCACGCCGCACATGGTGGACTCATATATCGCGCAAATCTGCCACAAGCTGCACGTCGACACGCGCGGCGCGGCAGCCGCGCTGGCCATGGACCGCTTGCGGACCGGTCTGGCCGAAGCCGTGACCTGAGCCGCGCCTGTCCAGCCCTCGTTCGGCGCCCTCCTTCGGGTCTCATTCGGGTCCTATTGGGTCTCATCCGGGGCCAGGCACCAAAATGTCGACTAGTTAGCTACGCCCCGTCCGGGGCCAGGCACCGAAATATCGACCAGATCGAACCGGGTCAGCCCTGGCTTACCTGCGCGAAAGCTTCGATAATTTCATCGGCGTCTTCCGGCCGCACCACGCGCGCAACTTCCTTGCCGTCGCGCAGGAAGATCAGGGTGGGCCACAATTTCACGCGGAACGAGCGCCCCAGCACGCGGCCCGGGCCATCTTCCACCTTGTAATGAGGCACCTGTTCAAACCCCTGGTATACCCGCGCCAGCAGCGGTTGCGCGGCGCGGCAATAGCCGCACCAGTTGGTGCCGAATTCCAGCAGCGCCGCGCCCTGCAGCGCATCGATGTCGGCGCGCGCGGGCGCCGCTTCCTTGTACACGGTTTCCATGATCAGTCTCCCTGAGAGGCCATGATCTACGATTTGGACTTCAACCCGGCGCACGCATCGGCGCGCTGTTTGGCGGCGATCCTGACGTGGCTGTCGTACTCGCCACGCTCCGGCGCCTGTTCCACGAAGCCGATGCTGCGCACCGTGAGCCTGGCGCCAACCGCGTCGAGCCAGCGCGGCACGCCGATATCCTTGCGCACGTGGCCATTGCCGGCAATCAACACCACATCGCGCGGCTGTTGCGCCCGCACCAGCTTGGCCATCCAGATATCGCGCGCGATCTGCGCCTGCACCATGCCCGGCACCATTTCATCGGGCAACATGCCGCAATGGCCCGCGACGATTTCCTTGCGCTGGCCCGCGACGATATCGGCCGGCAACGCTTCCTTTAACTTGTACGCGGCGATGGTTTCCGCATCGAACGACGACGCTACGCCATCGCGCACGACTTTCGAGGCATCGGCGCGCGACAGGTTGGCCGCCACCAACGGCAACTGGTAGCGCAAGGCCAGGTCGATGATGGGCTTGTACTGTTGCCAGTCCCAGCGCGGCGACTGCATCACCAGGATCACGCACTGCGCGTCGCGGCAATCCTTTTGCGCCTTGTTCAACAAGGCCTGGTGTTCGCGGTCGAACTGTTCCATGGCAATGGCGGGGCGCCAGCCGCCTTCCACGCGCTGGCGCAATTGTTCATAACGCAGCTTGTGGCCGTCCGCATTGTCATGCACCTCGCCCAGCAACAACACTTGCGGGTTGGACGGTTCGATGGCGGTGCGGTTGCCGGCGCAGCCTGACAGCGCCAATACGGCGGGCATGGCGGCCAGTGCGGCCAGCGATCGACGGGAAAAGGACAGATTGAGCAGGTTCATGGGTCAGCAGTGGTCTGGACGCCCGCCTGGCGTGCGGGTTGACGCCAGTATGCCGTATTGGCGCAAATTTTGCTTAACGGACAAGCATGACACTGCCCCCCGTTCCTGCCGAGCCGCCGCAGCGCATCGTGAAAATCCGCCGCGACTACAATACCTGGGTTGCCAGCGAGACCATGGAAGATTATGCGCTGCGCTATACCCCGCGCGCCTTCCGCAAGTGGCCGGTCTTCCGTGTCGCCAATACAGCGCTGGGGGCGATTTCCTTCCTGGTGCTGGAAGCCATCGGCGGCGCCATTGCGATCCACTATGGTTTCGTCAATGCGTTCTGGGCCATCCTGGCGGTGGGCATGGTGATCTTCCTGACCGGGCTGCCGATCAGCTATTACGCCGCGCGCCACGGACTCGACATGGACTTGCTGACGCGCGGCGCCGGTTTCGGCTATATCGGCTCGACGATTTCCTCGTTTGTCTACGCCTCGTTCACCTTCATCCTGTTTGCGCTGGAAGCGGCCATCATGGCGTATGCGCTGGAACTGTATTGCGGCCTGCCCCTGTGGCTGGGTTACCTGGCCAGCGCGCTGGTGGTGGTTCCGCTGGTCACGCACGGCGTGACCCTGATCAGCCGCATCCAGATGATCACGCAACCGCTGTGGCTGGTGCTGCAGGTATTGCCGTTCGCGTTCATCCTGGCGAAACGGCCGGACTTGCCCGCGCAACTGGTGGCGTTTGCCGGCGCCTCGCCCGGCAATGGCCAGTTCGACGTGCTGCGCTTCGGCGCCGCCAGCGCGGTGGGCGTGGCGCTGGTCACGCAGATTGGCGAGCAAGTCGATTTCCTGCGTTTCATGCCTCGCCAGACCGCGCACAACCGCTGGCAGTGGCACGCGGGCGTGCTGGCGGCCGGTCCCGGCTGGGTGGTGCTGGGCATCGCGAAAATGCTTGGCGGCGCGCTGCTGGCGCTGCTGGCCATCGAAAGCGGCGTGGCTTTGGCGCAGGCCGCCAATCCGACCCAGATGTACCTGGCCGGCTTCGGCATGGTGTTTGACCACGGCGCGCTGGCCCTGCTGGCCACGACGGCCTTCGTGGTGGTCTCGCAAATCAAGATCAACATGACCAACGCCTATGCCGGTTCGCTGGCGTGGTCGAATTTTTTCGCGCGGCTGACGCACAGCCATCCGGGCCGCGTGGTCTGGGCCGTGTTCAATGCGCTGATCGCCGTGCTGTTGATGGAACTGGACGTGTTCCAGGCGCTGGACCAGGTGCTGGGCCTGTACGCGAACATTGCGCTGTCGTGGATCGCCGCCGTGGTGGCGGACCTGGTCATCAACAAGCCGCTGGGCCTGAGCCCGCCAGGCATCGAATTCCGCCGCGCTTACCTGTACGACATCAACCCGGTCGGCGTGGGCGCGATGGCGCTGGCCTCGGCCCTGTCGCTTCTGGCGCATGGCGGCGTGTTCGGCCAGCATGCACAGGCGCTGTCGGCCTATATTGCGCTGGCCACCGCGTTCGCCGCATCGCCGCTGCTCGCCTGGGCCACGGGCGGCCGCTATTACCTGGCGCGCCCGGCGCCGCCACCGCAGGGCGTGCAGGTGTGCAGCATTTGCGAAAAAGAATACGAAGGCGAAGACATGGCGCACTGTCCCGCGTACCAGGGGCCGATCTGTTCACTGTGCTGCTGCCTCGACGCCCGCTGCAACGATACCTGCAAGCCCCACGCGCGCTTTGCCGCACAGTGGGAAGGCGCCATGAAAGCGCTGTTGCCGCGCTCTGCGTGGCGCTACATAACCAGCGGGCTGGGACATTATCTGTTGCTGATGATCGTCACCGTGCTGTTCCTGGCCGGCCTGCTGGCACTGGTGTACGTACACGAACAAGCCTTGCTGCAGGCGTCGGCGCCGGCGCTGCTGCCGCACTTGCGGCTGGCCTTCATCAAGGTGTTCGGCGCGCTGGCGCTGGCCAGCGGCATCGTCGCGTGGTGGCTGGTGCTGACCAGCGAGAGCCGGCGCGTGGCGCAGGAAGAATCGAACCGCCAGACCGGCTTGCTGACACGCGAGATCGAATTGCACAGCCGCACAGATGCGCAACTGCAGCAGGCGAAAAAACAGGCCGAACAGGCCAACCAGGCGAAAAGCCGCTACATCGCCGGCATCAGCCATGAAATCCGCACGCCGCTCAACAGCATCCTCGGCTACGCGCAACTGCTCGACGGCGACAGCGCGATCCCGGAACACCGGCGCCAGGCCATCCGCGTGATCCGCGGCAGCGGCGAACACCTGCTGTCGCTGATCGAGGGCACGCTGGACATCGCCCGCATCGAAGGCGGCAAGCTGAGCTTCGATATCCGCCCGCTGCCATTCCCCGCCTTCATCCACCAGGTCGTGCGCATGTTCGAACAGCAGGCCGCCGGCAAGGGCTTGTCGTTCCGCTACGAAGCGCCCAGCGACATGCCGGAACTGGTGCGGGCCGACCGCAAGCGGCTGAGCCAGATCCTCATCAACATCCTCGGCAACGCCGTGAAATTCACGCAGCGCGGCGGCATCGTGTTCCGGCTGCGCTATGCGCGCGACCTGGCCGTGTTTGAAGTCGAGGACAGCGGCCCCGGCATCCTGCCGGAAGAAGCCGAGCATATCTTCGAACCATTTTCACGCGGCAGCGCCAGCGACAACGGCAGTGCATCCGGCACCGGCCTAGGCCTGCCGATCAGCAAGATGCTGGTGCAGCTGATGGGCGGCGAACTGACGTTGGCCAGCACGCCGGGCGCCGGCGCCACGTTCCAGGTGCGGCTGATGCTGCCCCGCATCCATGCTCCCGCCCACGCCGCGCCGCCGGACCCGGTGCGCACCGGCTATGCCAGCCGGCGCCGCACGGTGCTGGTGGTGGACAATGAACGGGTCGACCGTGAATTGCTGGTGCAGATCCTGTCGCCGCTGGGCTTTATCGTGGAACAGGCGGAATCGGGGCCGGACTGCCTGCGGCGCCATGCCCAGTGCCGGCCGGACCTGGTGTTGATGGATTTGGCCATGCCGGGCATGGATGGCTGGGAAACCTGCCGCCTGCTGCGCGACGTGCACGGCTGCACGGCGCCGATCGCGATCGTGTCGGCCAACGCCTATGACAAGGGCTTGCTCAACCCGGCCGCGATCCCGGCCGACGATTTCTTCGTCAAACCGGTCAATGTGGCGGAATTGCTGGACTGGATAGGACGGCGCCTGCAATTGCAGTGGAGCAGCGATGGCAACGCTGACACTGGCTCAGGCAGCGACACCGGCTCTGGCGCTGACCTCGGCGCAATTGCCCCGGCAGCATCCGCTTCCGTGCCCGGCGGCGGCAACGCCACGGCGCCGGCCATGCCGCCGCCCATGCAGTTGCAGGCGCTGCGCCGCCTGGTGGCGGCCGGGTATGTGCGCGGCGTGCAGCGCGAGCTGGACAGGCTGGCCGCGCTGGCCCCGGAATATGCCGCCTTCATCGCCGCCATGCGCGGCCACGCCGCGCGCTTCCAGCTGGACGCGATGGCGCAACTGTTGCAGGAGACCCCACATGAACGCTGAATTGGCAATGGAAAGGCAAGCGCAGCGGCCCGGCCACGTGGTGCTGATCGTGGACGACGCGCCGGAAAACCTGGCCGTGCTGCACGATGCGCTGGACGAATCCGGCTATACCGTGCTGGTGGCCAACCATGGCGCCGCCGCGGTGGCGCGCGCCAACGACATGGCGCCCGACATCATCCTGCTCGACGCCGTCATGCCCGGCATGGATGGCTTCGAAGTGTGCCGCGTGCTGCGCGCCGGCATCGCCACGCGCCATATCCCCATCCTGTTCATGACCGGGCTGACGGACACCGAACACGTGCTGGCGGCCTTCGCGGCGGGCGGCACCGATTATGTGAGCAAGCCGGTGCGCCAGAGCGAAGTGCTGGCGCGCATCGGCGCGCACTTGCGGACGTCTGCCCTGATGCGCCAGGCGCGCAGCGCGCTCGACGCCTTCGGCAACGCGGTGCTGGCCGTCACGCCGCATGACGGCCGCATCGTCTGGCAAACCCCGCTGGCGCGCCAGTGGCTGCAGCATTACTTCAACCTCGACGGCCCCGCCATGGCGGAACCCCCGCCCGTGCTGGCGCAATGGCTGGCCGCCGCAGGCGCCGCGCACCGCGCCGGACGCGCTCCCGCGCCGCTGACCGTGCAGCACGGCCAGGCGCGGCTGGTGCTGTCCGCCACCGAAAGCAGCGATGGCGAGCACTGGATGGTGGTGTTGCGCGAAGAATCCGATGCGGCCCAGGTCCAGGCGCTGATGGCGCTGTTCCGGCTCACGCAGCGCGAGGCGGAAGTGCTGCACTGGCTGGCCAAGGGCAAGACCAACCGCGACATCGGCGATATCCTCGGCACCAGCCCGCGTACGGTCAACAAGCACCTGGAGCACGTGTTTGAAAAGCTCGGGGTGGAAACCCGCACCGCCGCCGCGGCGCTGGCCATGCAGCGGCTGCGCGGCGGCATGGCGGACGGAGCGCCCGCGCGCTGACGCGGTCCGGCGCATGCGGCGCACTGGCGCGCCGATTCACCATGCACCGGGCCACCGGCCCCAGGCCCAATGCCTGTCCGCCTGCGGACGCACGGGCAGGCAGACGCGCCGCGTACGCCGCGCCGCCCGTTACACCGCCAGGTGCCTCCGCACGTGCTCGCTGTCCATTGACGCCTGCGTTCCCTCGGCCACGACTTCACCGCGCGAGAGCACGACGAAGCGGTCCGCCAGTTCGTGGGCAAAATCGAAATATTGTTCGCACAGCAGGATGCCGATGTCGCCGCGGCTGCGCAACAGCCGGATCACGCGCCCGATATCCTTGATGATGGACGGCTGGATGCCCTCGGTCGGTTCATCGAAAATGATCAGGCGCGGCCTGGCCAGCAGCGCGCGGGCAATCGCCAGCTGCTGTTGCTGGCCGCCCGACAGGTCGCCGCCGCGCCGCTGCAGCATGTCGTTCAGCACCGGGAACAGTTCGAACACGTCGTCGCGGATGGCCGCCGCTTCGCGGCGCGGCAGCACGGCCATGCCCATGCGCAGGTTTTCCTCGACAGTCAGGCGCGCGAAGATTTCGCGTCCCTGCGGCACATAGGCAATCCCGGCGCGGGCGCGCTGGTGCGGGCGCCAGTGCGTGATGTCGCGGCCATCGAACGATACCGCGCCGCGCGCCACCGGCAACACGCCCATCAGGCATTTCAGCAGCGTGGTCTTGCCCACGCCATTGCGCCCCAGCAGCGCAACGCACTGTCCCTGCGCCACCGACAGCGACACGCCGCGCAGCGTGTGCGCGGCGCCGTAATACTGGTTGATGTTTTCCACTTGCAGCATCGGCCCGCTCCTATCGTCCCAGGTACACTTCGATGACTTTCTCGTCGGCCTGCACCTGCTCCATGCGGCCCTGCGCCAGCACCGAACCTTCGTGCAGCACCGTCACCTTGCCCTGCTGCGCGATCTCGGCGACGAAGCCCATGTCGTGTTCCACTACCACGATCGAATGCTTGCCGCGCAACTCATTGAGCAATTCCGCGGTGCGTGCGGTTTCCGCGTCGGACATGCCGGCCACCGGTTCGTCGAGCAGCAGCAGTTGCGGTTCCTGCATCAAGAGCATGCCGATTTCCAGCCACTGCTTTTGCCCATGCGACAACAGCCCGGCCAGGCGGTGTTCCTGCCCGTGCAGGCGCACCAGCCGCAGCACGCCGGCAATGCGGTCGCGCTGTTCGCTGTCGAGCCGCGCCAGCAGCGTGCGGCGCACGCCCTTGTCCATGCGGATGGCCAGTTCCAGGTTTTCAAACACGGTGTGCTGTTCGAAGACCGTGGGGCGCTGGAATTTCCTGCCGATGCCGGCGCCGGCAATCGCATGTTCGCTCATGCGCGCCAGGTCCATGGTCTGGCCGAAATAGGCGCTGCCCGAGGTCGGCCGGGTCTTGCCGGTGATGACATCCATCATGGTGGTCTTGCCGGCGCCATTGGGTCCGATAATGCAGCGCAGCTCGCCCACTTCGATTTCCAGGGTCAATTTGTTCAGGGCGCGAAAACCGTCGAACGAGACCGTCACGTCGTCCAGGTAGAGGATCACGCCGTGCGCGGTATCGAGTCCCGCGCGTTTCACCACGCTGTTCATCAGGCGGCCTCCTTTTCCCCGGCAATGGCCGGTTGCGGCGCCGGCGCCGGGGCGGGTTTGCGCTTGAGCAGGCCGAGGATGCCCTGCTGCATGAACAGCGTGACCAGGATGAACAGCAGCCCGAGCGCGAACAGCCACAGGTCCGGGAACGCCGCGGTAAACCAGCTTTTCAAGCCATTGACGGCGAATGCGCCGAGAATCGGGCCGACCAGCGTGCCGCGCCCGCCCACGGCGGTCCAGATCACGATTTCTATGGAATTGGCGGGCGACATTTCCGACGGGTTGACGATGCCGACCTGCGGCACGTACAGCGCGCCGGCCAAACCGCACAGCATGGCGGACAGGGTCCAGACGAACAGCTTGAAGCGCAGCGGGTCGTAGCCGAGGAACATCAGGCGCGATTCCGCGTCGCGCACCGCCTGCAGCACGCGGCCCAGCCTGGACGAGGCAAGGCGGCGGCACAGCAGCAGCGCGCCGGCCAGGCACGCCAGCGTCACCAGGTACAGCACGGCGCGCGTTTCCGGCGCGGTCACGCTGTGGCCGAGGATGCGCTTGAAATCCGTGAAGCCGTTGTTGCCGCCAAAGCCGGTATCGTTGCGGAAGAACAGCAGCATGAACGCATACGTCAGCGCTTGCGTGATGATGGAAAAATACACGCCCTTGATACGCGAACGGAAGGCGAAATAGCCGAACACGAACGCCAGCAGGCCTGGCGCCAGCAGCGCCAGCGCAAGGCAGTACAGGAAGCTGTCGGTGCCGGCCCAGTACCACGGATAGGCGCTCCAGTCGAGAAATACCATAAAGTCCGGCAAGTCGCGCTGGTAGACGCCATCGCGGCCGATCGCACGCATCAGGTACATGCCGTGCGCATAGGCGCCCAGCGCAAAGAACAGGCCGTGGCCCAGCGACAGGATGCCGGTATAGCCCCACACCAGGTCCAGCGCCAGCGCGGCCAGCGCATAGCACATGAACTTGCCGGCCAGGCCCATGGCGTAGGCCGACACGTGCAGCGCGTGGCCCGGCGGGAACGCCAGGTGCAGCAGCGGCAGCAGCGCCGCCAGGGCCACTACCGCCATCAGCGCGCTCCAGGCGGGGCGGGAAAACATGACGTTACCGTTCATTAATCGACACTCCTTCCCTTCAGCGCGAACAAGCCTTGCGGGCGGCGCTGGATGAACACGATGATGGCCGCCAGGATGGCGATCTTGGCCAGCACCGCGCCGGCCACCGGTTCCAGCAGCTTGTTGACTTCACCCAGCCCCAGCGCGGCAATCACGGTGCCGGCCAATTGGCCGACACCGCCCAGCACCACCACCATGAACGAATCGATGATGTAAGCCTGGCCCAGGTCCGGGCCCACGTTGCCCAGCTGGGACAGCGCGGCGCCGCCCAAGCCCGCGATACCCGAACCGAGGCCGAACGTCATCATGTCGATGCGGCCGGTGGGCACGCCGACGCAATCGGCCATGCGGCGGTTTTGCATGACGGCGCGCACGAACAAACCGAGCCGGGTGCGCGCCAGCACCAGCCACACCGCGCCGACGACCAGGAAGGCAAACACGATGATGGCGATGCGGTTATACGGCAGCACCAGTGTGCCGAGCACCGTGACGCCGCCCGACATCCAGGCGGGATTGGCCACTTCCACGTTTTGTGCGCCAAACAGCGTGCGCACCAGCTGCATCAACATCAGGCTGATGCCCCAGGTGGCCAACAGGGTTTCCAGCGGGCGGCCGTACAGCCAGCGGATCACGGTGCGCTCCAGCGCCATGCCCGTCAGCGCCGCCGTCAGGAACGACGCCGGCAGCGCCGCGGCCAGGTACCAGTCCACCGCGCCGGGCAGGTAATGCCGGAACAGCGCCTGGCAGCCGTACGTGGTGTAGGCGCCGATCATCAGCAATTCGCCGTGGGCCATGTTGATGATGCCCATCAGGCCAAACGTGATGGCCAGGCCCAGCGCGGCCAGCAACAGCACGCTGCCCAGCGAAATGCCGTAAAACAGGTTGCCTGCCAGTTCCGTGCGTGCGGCGCGCGACTCGATCGCATCCAGCGCGGCTTTCGCGGCCGCGCGCACCGCAGGATCGGGCTCGCCGTAGGCGTTCTGGGCATCCTGCGCGGCCGCGCCGTCCGGGATGCGCGCCAGCATGGCTTGCAGCATGCGCCGCACGGCCGGGTCGGTGCTGCCCGCCAAGGCGGTGGCGGCCTGCTTGCGCGCGGCCGCTTCCGGCGCATGCAAATCCGCCACGGCCAGCAACTGGCGCAACAGCGCGGCAATGTCGGCATCGGTTTCCGCCTGCGCGGCCTTGCGCAACAAAGCGACCTGGCCGGGCTCGGGTTCCGTGCCCTGCAAGGCGCGCGCCGCGGCCAGCCGTTCATCGCGCCGCGGCGACAGCAGCGCCAGGCCGGACAGCGCGGCGTCGACCGCGCCGCGCAAGCGGTTGTTGACGACGACGCCATCGAGGCCGTCCGGGGCGGGTTGCGCCTTGCCGCTGGCCGCGTCAACCGCGCGGCCGTCTTCGACAATGAACAGCCTGCCGTCCGGCGCCACGTACAGCACTTCGTTCTTCAATGCCCGCAGCACGCGCGCGGCGTCCGCATCGGCTTGCGCCGCAATGCCGGCCACGGCTTGCACGCGCGCATCGGGATCGTCGCCCGCCAGCGCCTGCAAGGCGGCGGGGGCGACGGCGGCATGCGCCGCCGGCCCGACGCCGCCCTGCAGGACCAGCGCGGCACTGCACAGCAGGTAGCGCCAGGTTTTCATCGTCATTCCCCCGTTCGTTACATGCTTTGCTTGGCTTCGTTACCCTTGATGAAAGGGCTCCATGGCTGCGCACGCAATGGCTGTTTGGTTTTCCACACCACGCTGAACTGGCCGTCGCCCTTGATTTCGCCGATCATCACGGGCTTGTGCAAGTGATGGTTGGTCGGGTCCATGGTCAGGGTGAAGCCGGAAGGCGACTGGAAGCTCTGGCCGCCCATGGCGGCGATGACCTTGTCGGTATCGGTGGACTTGGCCTTTTCCACCGCCTGGGCCCACATGTGGATACCGACGTAGGTCGCTTCCATCGGGTCGTTGGTGACGGCGCTGGCGGCGTTCGGCAATTTCTTCGCGGCGGCGTAGGCTTTCCACTTCTTGATGAATTCCGCGTTGACCGGGTTTTTCACGGACTGGAAGTAATTCCACGCGGCCAGGTGGCCCACCAGCGGCTTGGTGTCGACGCCGCGCAATTCCTCCTCGCCGACGGAAAACGCCACCACCGGCACGTCGGTGGCCTTCAATCCCGCGTTGCCCAGCTCCTTGTAGAACGGCACGTTGGAATCGCCATTGATGGTGGAAATCACCGCGGTCTTGCCGCCGGCCGCGAACTTCTTGATGTTGGCCACGATGGTCTGGTAATCGGCGTGGCCGAACGGCGTGTACGCCTCGTCGATGTCGCTGTCCTTGACGCCCTTGCTCTTCAGGTAAGCGCGCAAGATCTTATTGGTGGTGCGCGGATACACATAATCGGTGCCCAGCAACACGAAGCGTTTGGCGCCGCCTCCTTCCTTGCTCATCAGGTACTCCACCGCGGGGATGGCTTGCTGGTTGGGCGCGGCGCCCGTATAAAACACGTTTTTCTCCAGTTCTTCGCCCTCGTACTGGACCGGGTAGAACAGCAAGCCATTCAATTCCTTAAAGACAGGCAAAACCGATTTGCGCGACACCGAGGTCCAGCAGCCGAATACCGCGGCCACCTTGTCGTTGGCGATCAGCTGGCGCGCTTTTTCGGCGAACAGCGGCCAGTTCGAGGCCGGATCGACCACCACCGGCTCGAGCTTCTTGCCCAGCACGCCGCCCTTGGCGTTGATTTCATCGATCGTCATCAGGGCCACGTCTTTCAGCGACGTTTCGGAAATCGCCATCGTGCCGGACAGCGAGTGCAGGATGCCGACCTTGATGGTGTCGGCGGCGTGGGCCGGCAGCCCGGCCGCCAGCAGGGCGGCGGCGGCAATACCGGTCAGGAAGTTACGGCGTGCTTGCATGGTGTCTCTCCTCAGGTCTCAGGTGTAGATGGAATCAATATTGCAGTTGCAGCGCCACGGCGAACTTCGACAGGGCGGGCGCGCTGGCGGCGCTGGTGGCAGTCCTGGTGCGGCTGTACAGCGCCGTCAGTTGCGCGTTGTAGCCGTCGATGATGTAGTGCAGGCCGGCGTCGGCCTGGCGCGTATCGAGATGGGTGTCGGGCGAGAATTTCTGGTAGCGCACGAACGGCTGCAGCTTGCCGGCGCCTGCCGCGAACAGGTAGGCGGCCGCCGCCGAATAGGCCTTGCCCTGTTCGGACTTGATCACGCCGTCGGTGTCATAGTCGTAGTACGCGGCTTCCACCGAGAAGGCGCCGCCGGGCACGCGTTTCTCCAGCAGGAAGTCGACGTTCCAGGCTGTGTAGTCCCCCACGCCGGCCGTGGTCAGCACGCCTTTCGATTGCTGGCGCGCGGCGAAGCCGATCGCCAGGATATCCTTCGTGCCCAGGTAATTGCCGGTGCCGTAGTAGCCGGGTTCCGCATCCCAGAAGTCGTATTGCACGCGGCCCGCATACATCAGGCTGTCCGAGGCCTTGACGCCGGCCGCCCTGGCCTGGTTTTGCGTCAGCGCGCCGATGCCGAACGTGTGCCCTTCAAACGCGCCGAACGAATAACCGAGCTTGCCGTCGGCCGCATTGCCCCACGCCACGACGCCATCGTCGCGGCCGCGGAAGATGCCGCCGTTGTAGCCATAGCGCGATGCGACGCCGGCCCAGTAACCGCCGCCCAGCGAATAATATGGACCGGCCATGTTGGCGCGGTCGCTCGGCGACAACAGGCGTCCTGCCCAGATGTTGAGTTCGGGCGCGATGGCGAACTTGCCTGCCGCGTCCAGCACCCGCACCTGGCTGCCGTCCCATTCGGTGTTGAGCATGCCGCCGATCTGCTGGTTCAGCGTGGCGCCGAAAAACAGGCGCGCGCTGTCCAGGTTGAAATCGCTGGAGCGCGAGGTACCGTTCGGGGCCGCGTCTTCCATGCTGGTATAGCTGGCGCGCATGCCGAACCCGACGCTGACCGACTGGCCGGAACCGAATGGAATGGTGGCGCCGGCGTGCGCCGACCATGGCGCCGACGCCGCCAGCGCGGACAACAGCAGCAGTGACGCCGGGGAGAACGGGGTTACCTTCATTACGGGCCTCTCTCATGTGGTGGTGATGTAATGACATGAGATTAACCACGGCATGCGGCACCGCCTATACGTCAACTGACGTATGTCCCCAGCCCGCGGCGCCTGGCGGCGATGCGGATGAAAGCAGTCCTCAGGACTGGCGCGCGGCGCGCCGCGCCGGCGCGATGGCGGGCCACGCCGCCAGCACGGCGGCAGCCAGCAGCAATACCGCCGACACCAGCACCGCATGGCGCGTGCCCGCCAGCGCTTGCGCCACAGCCGGCGACGCCGCCAGCGCGCCGTAGACCGCCACGCCCAGCGCGCCGCCGACCTGGCGCGCCGCGTTGAGCACACCGGATGCGGTGCCCGCCATGCGCGCCTCCACGGACGACAACACCAGCGTGGTCATGGGCGGCACCGCCAGGCCCATTCCGGCGGGAATCAGCACCAGCCCCGGCACCATGGCCGCCACCGGCGCATCGGGCCCGATGCCGGCCAGCGCCAGCAGCGCATAGCCGGCGGCTGCCAGCAACGCGCCGCTCACCATCGGCACCCGCACGCCATGGCGCGCCGCCACCCTGCCGCTGGCCAGGTTCGACACGATGAAAGTGCCCGTCAGCGGCAGGAACACCAGCCCGGCCTGCATCGCCGTCATGCCGCGCAATTGCTGCAGGTACAGGCTGAAAATGAACACCACGCCGTAATACGCGAAATTCACCAGCACGCCGAACACCACCGCGCGGGCAAACGCGCCACTGGCAAACAGCGACAGCGGCAGCATCGGCGCGCCGCTGCGCGCTTCCACCACGATGAACAACACGCCCGCCACGCCGGCCACTGCCAGCGCGCCGAGCACCAGCGGATGTTGCAAGCCCAGCGCATGCACTTCGATCACCGCGCCGACCAGCGCGGCCACGGCCACGATGGCCAGCCATTGCCCCGGCCAGTCGAAGGCGCGCCGCGGGTCGCGCCCCGCGCCGCCGGCCACCGTGCGCGCGGTCAGCCAGGATCCGGCCAGGCACAGCGGCACGTTGACCCAAAAGATGCTGCGCCACCCGGCCAGTTCCAGCAAGACCGCGCCCAGCAGCGGACCGGCCGCGATCGACACGCCGCCGGCCGCGGTCCACCAGCCAACGGCCTTGGCCAGCAAGGCCTTGTCGTGACCATAGGCGGCGTTCAGGATCGCCAGCGAACTGGGCACCAGCAGCGCCGCCCCCACGCCCTGGGCTGCGCGCGCCAGGTTCAGCGCCAGCGCACCGGGCGCCAGCGCGCAGGCCAGCGACGCCGCCGTGAACAATGCGAAGCCGCCCAGGAAGGCGCGACGCGACCCGGCCTTGTCGCCCAGCACGCCGGCCGACAGCAGGAACACGGCAAAGCCCAGCGTGTAGGCATCGACCACCCACTGCAGTTGCGTCACGGACGCCTGCAAGTCGGCGCCAATGCGGGGCAGCGCCACGTTGACGATGGTGACGTCGAGCTGGACGATCACGAAGGCGAAACTGCATGCCAGTAAAACCAGCGGCGACACGGATGCAGGGACAGGATCGGTTTTCATGGTCATACTGTAGCCGCCTTTACGCATCCCATAAAATGAATAATACTGATTGGATCCATCTCAAAGAGAGAATGTGGGGAGCGCATCGTGGATTTGTCGGCATTACGCATTTTCAAGGCCGTGGCGGAAGAAGGCAGCGTCACGCAGGCGGCGGCGCGGCTGCACCGCGTGCAATCGAACGTGTCGGCCCGGCTGGGCCAGCTGGAAGAGCAGCTCGGGGTGGCGCTGTTCCACCGCGCCGGGCGGCGCATGTTGATCACCGCCGAAGGTGAGCGCTTGCTTGACTATACCGACCGCCTGCTGCAACTGGCCGAGGAAGCGCAGGCCGCCGTGGCGGGGGCGCGCAAGCCATCGGGCCTGTTGCGCATCGGCGCGATGGAAACCACGGCCGCGGCGCGGCTGCCGGCAGTACTGGCGGCTTTCCATCAAGCGTATCCGGACGTGGACTTGCAGCTGGAAACCGCCCCCACCGATCCCCTGCTGCAGGGCGTGCTGACCCACAAGCTGGACGTGGCGCTGGTGGCGGCCCCGGTCGAACGCACCGAACTGGCGCGGCAGGCGGTCTTTGAGGAAGAACTGGTGTTATTGACGGGCCACGGCCATGCCCCCGTGACATCGCCACGCGACGTGGCCAGGCGCGTGTTGCTGGCCTTCCGCACCGGCTGCGCCTACCGGCGGCGGCTGGAAGCATGGTTTGCCGGGGAAGGCGTGCCGCTGGCGCGCATTTCGGAATTCGGCACGTTCGAGGCCATCATCGGCTGCGTGGCCGCCGGCATGGGGGTGGCGGTGATGCCCAGGGAAGTCATGCAATTGCGCGATTACCACGGCACGGTGGCCATGCACCGCCTGCCGGACCACGTGGCCCGGGTGCAGACCATGCTGGTGTGGCGCAGCGACGTGCTGCACCACCCGGCGCGCGCCGCGTTTGCCGCCAGCTTTAACGATGCGGTTTCAACACGCCCCCGGCAAGGCGCCGCCACGACGCCGCCGGCATGTTGACAAGGCTTCTAGAAGCCGCAGACGCGCGAAACGCTGCTCAGCGCGATGCCGCTGGTGATGGCGCGGCCCACGCAGCCGGCTTTTTGCCAGCCATTGTCGGTCAGGGCAATCCCGCCGAGGGTCACGACGAGGAACAGCCCCACCACTATCAGGATGCCTTTGACGAGATCGTTGTTCATTGAAGTATCGTGCTGGATATTGCCACCCGGAAATAATGCGCCATTGTAGCGTGCGCCCGCGCCGCTAGGCAATCGGCGCCAGCACATAGTCGAACGTGTAATAGTGCTTGCCGTCTTCGATGCGTATGTCGAGTTTACCACTGAGGCCGGTCAGATCGCCGCTGCCGGAATCGGGCACCACCAGCACGCTCAGGCTTTGCGTGCCGCGATCCATCAAGCCATGGTGCTGCAGCGTAAAACCGCCGCGCTGGCCCTCCAGCACCCCTTCCACACGCTCCATCGCGACATAGCCGGCCGAGTTCGGGCGCGATCCCATGAAGCTCAGCATTTCTCCATTGCCGCTGGCGTCCAGCGCGCCGCGGTAGCGCTTGTCCAGCACCATGCGGCCCAGGCCAAAGCCGGACGCGCCGACCGACATCCGTTCCGGCGTCATGGTGACGTCGAATTCTCCAGTAACGACAGGCATAGCATTCTCCGTCTATCAGGGTTAAAGCGGGATTCAAACAAGTCCAGGCCGCATGCTTCAGGCCGGTTCGCACGCCAGTGCATGCAGCTTGCTGATGGTGGTCCAGTTGCGGGTGGTCACGCCATCGCCGAGCGCCTTGCCGATCGCGGCCGCCACCCGGCTGGCCAGCACGCCATCGACGCACCACAGGTAGGCGGCCCAACGGCCCAGCGCCAGCGCTTCCGGTTCCCAGCGCTGGTGCGCCAGCGGCACCAGCCGTTCGCGGTCGGCCGGATTGTTCAATACCGCCACCAGCAGGCGCGACGGATCGCTGGCCATGCCATAGAGGCTGTTGTCCTGCACCACGTGCGCCAACTGTTCGGCGTCGAGTACCGTGACCTTGGACGCCACGCCCAGTTTCAAGACCAGTGCTTCTTCGATTTCCGTGGCGGCGCCCTCGGCGCGCGCCTGCGGGCAGTCATACACGACGTTGCCGCTGTTGAGCAGCGTCCGCACGCCGGTAAAACCCAGTCCGGTCAGCAGCGCCCGCAAATCCGCCATGGCCACGCGCTTGGCGCGGCCCACATTTATTCCCCGCAGCAATGCGATCTGCCTGCGTGTCCCCATACCACTCTCTCCTGATATTACGAGCCGCAAGTATGCGGCAGATGGTGCGGGTATGGCGCGCCGCTTGGGCGCACCAGCGGGTCACGCATGCATCCGCGCATCGGCATGCGGCTCTTGCGGCCCGCCTTCGGCCGGCGTCACGCGCGGGATGCGCAACACGAAGCTGGCGCCCTCGCCCAGCACGCTGGCGACGGAAATCGTGCCGGCAAATTGCTTGGCGATCAAGTTGAACACGATGTTCAACCCCAGGCCCGTGCCGCCCTGGCCGCGCCGCGTGGTGACGAACGGGTCGAACACCTTGTCGATCATGTCGGGCGCAATGCCCTTGCCATTGTCGACCACCTGCATTTCGATCCAGTCGCCATCGGGTTTCACATTGATGCCGATATGGCCTTCCGCCTCGGGATCGAACGCGTGCTCGACGCAATTGAGCGTGAGGTTGGTAATGACTTGGGCCAGCGCGCCGGGATAGCTGTCCAGCACGATATCGGGCGGGCAATCGATCTCGACCTGGATGTGGGTTTTCTTCAGCTTCGGCTGCAGGCTCGACACCACTTCGCCGATGTATTCGCGCAATTCGAAGCGGCGCCGCGCTTCGCTGACCTGGTCGACTGCGATCTGCTTGAAACTGTGGATCAGGTGCGCCGCGCGGTAGGCATTGTTCATGATGAGCCGCGTGCTTTCCTCGGCGGTTTCCAGGTATTTCAAGATGTCGGATTTCTTGATGGCGCCATCCGCCACCGACTTGTGCACTTTTTCCGTGGCTTCCATCAGGATCGATGCCGACGTCAGGGCGATCCCCACCGGCGTATTGATTTCATGCGCCACGCCCGCCACCAGGCTGCCCAGCGACGCCAGGCGCTCGGCCTGCAACAGCGATTCCTGCGTGCGCTGCAAGTCCGCCATGGCGCGGGCGGTGGCGGCGGCCGCGCGCCGCGCTTCATCCTCGGCTTCGCGGGTGCGCGCAATGATGGCTTTCACGCGGCGCTGGATGGCGTTGAAGCCGCGGATCACGTCGCCGAGTTCATCGCGGCGGTTGTCGGGCAATTCCCCCACTTCATCGGAACCGCGCGTGGCCAGGTCGTGCAAGCCGTCGCGCAACTGTTTCAGCGGGTCGAACACGATGCGCAGGCTCAGCGCCAGCGCCGCCACCAGGATCAAGTCCAGCAGCAATACTTCAATGACCTTGCGGCGCACTTCGGCCGCCAGCGTGGCGTCGATCTGCGCACGGCTGAAATTGACCACCACGCGCCCGACGATCACCGGCTTGGGCGCATTGCCGGCAGCGCCGGCGTCGCGGTACGCAAGGTCGGCCACCACCGGCGTGCCGCCGATCTGGCTATCATGTTCGATAGAAACAATAGCGCCGTTTTCTTTGCGCAACTTTCCAGAAAACAGGCCGACCGAGGTATCGTAGACTCGGATGGCCACCAGTTCCGGGGGCAGCATTTCCGCCGCGACGATATTGTCGACCTTGGCCTTGTCGAGGTCCCACAGCGCCGAAGGCAGGCTGGTCTGCAGGCGCGTCAGCACGCCCTGGCGCAGGCGCAGGTTGCTGGTTTCCAGTTCATGGCTGAGGCTGTATTGAGCATACGTCCCCGAAATCGCCAGGACCAGCGTCACGATGACGACGAACAGGAATGTCAACCTACCCTGAATACCAAACATCACTGCTCCCTGGCCCTAGACCTCTTGTTGACGCCAAGATCCCAATGTACCTGTAAGCCTAGCTTCTTGGCAAGATTTAACACTCCGCATGGTTTGTGTAACGCCACGCTCTTGCATTGTGGATACAGTGTGAGACACTCAGCGAGACACCTGCAACACCCCGATGGTAAGATCGTTCGACAAGGGAGGAAATGCAATGACAGCGAGTTTCCAGCATTTGCCATTGACCGAGGTCGAGCCGGGCATGGTCTTGTCCGATGAATTACTCGACGTCCAGGGCCATGTGTTATTGCCGCAAGGCACAACCCTGACGCAAGCCATGATCGCCGCGATGCCGCGGCACGGTATCGCCATGCTGCCGATTGCCATCCCGGAAGCGCCCAGCGAAGAAGAAGTCGCCGCTGTCCGGGAACGCCATCTGGAACGCCTGGACCGCTTGTTCCGCAAGAATGACCCCGACTGCGACCAGGACTGGGCCACTGGCCTGTTGCGCCGCTTTGTCACGGATTACCGCCTCGGCACCTTGCCGGTTGATGAATGAACCCTATGCTGAATTACGACGACATCGTTAACAACCTGGAAGACTTGCCATCGCTGCCCGCGGTCGTGATGGAATTGCTCAACAGCATAGACCAGGAAGACGTGGATATTTCCGTGCTGGCGAAAAAAGTCTCGCACGACCAGGCTTTGACCGCGAAAACCCTGCGCCTGGCGAATTCCTCGCTATATGGCTTGCAAGTGAAGGTCACGACGATCCAGCAAGCCATTACCTTCCTGGGATTCCAGACCACGCGCAACCTGATCACGGCGGCCGCCATCACTGGCTGCTTTGCGGAAAAACAATGCAAGGGGTTTGACCACAAGGCGTTCTGGCGCCACTCGATTGCCAGCGCGGCCTGCGCACGCGTATTGGCGCGGCAAATGCGGTTCAACCAGGATTACGCGTTTACCGGCGGCTTGCTGCACGATATCGGCCGTCTGGTGCTGGTCGCGTGTTATCCGAAGGACTACGAGAAAGCCATTGCCTACCGCGCCGAACACGACTGCTACATGATGGAAGCCGAACGCGCGGTATTGGGGATCGACCATGTGGAAGCGGGCATGGCCCTGGCCGGGCATTGGAATTTTTCCGATACCATGAAGCTGGCCATTGCCCACCACCATACGCCGGAAGCCCAGGGCGCGGGCTTCCTGTCTGCCATCATTCACGTGGCGGACGCCATTGCCCATGCACTGGACCTGGCGCAAATGCCGGACGGCCTGGTGCCGCCCGTATCGACCGTGGCCTGGACGGCGCTCGGCCTCGATGAAGAAATCTATTTACAACTGTTCCGCGAAACCGAATTGCAATACGCGGAAATTGCCACGGTGCTGCTCAGCTGATCCGGTAACCGATTCAACTGCCGGGCCCGCTGCCTGACCATCGGATGATCCAGTTAACCGGACCCCGGTAGCCTGCTCCTGGCCGGCCCCTCAGGCCGGCCGTGGCAGCGCGGCATACCACATCAATGCGACGTGTTGCCGCCGCCGGACGTGCTTTCCGCAGTTTCCTGTTGTTGCTCGGCTTGCGGTTGCTGCTGTGGGCGGTCTTCTGGCTTCGGGCGACCCTGGGCGTCGGACAGGCGGTACTTGGTGCGGCGGTCGCCCATCAGGTCACGCAAATCGCGGATGCTCATGCCGGTGACTTCGTGCATGCGGATCAACAGGGAAGCCCCCACCGGCAAGCGGTGATGGCGGATTTTACTGATGACTGGCGGGGCAACTTCCAGCATGCGCGACAGCGCAGCATCATTCTTCAGTTGCATTTTTCCCAGCAGCATGTCCAGCAAGTGGTTCGGGTTGTAGCTTTCCTGGGAAGCTAAAGCGTGGTGTCCCATGGTAGTCCTCGTCTAAGTGAGTTGTCGAGATTCTGGAGATTATTGCATTTAAAATAATATGCTTGCTCCAGCCCGTTTCAGCCAAGTCGCGACTAGCGGAAGTTGGGAGTTATCAACGATTCGCTAGAATTCTTAGCAACAATGCCATTTCAACACACGGGGATATTCCATGGCGCACGAAAGGACAGCAGGAAATTATTACAGGGGAATGACGGCGCCGCGATGAATCCGGCAGCGCCGCACGGAGAAAGATCAGGCGGTGGTATTGATGTTTTGGCCGATGCGCGCAGCCAGCGGGCTCAGCGTTTGGCTGGCCAGCAGCGATTCCTGCTGCTGTTGCTGACGAGAATTATCGGTTTCCTGCGACTGGCGCACCTGCTCGGCCCGCTGCGCTTCGGCCGCCTGTTGCGCCTGCTGGGCGGCGTCGGCCTGCAATTGCTCGGTCCGCGACTGTTCTTCCAGGCGGGCCTGGCGCGCCTGTTCCGCGCGCTGGTCGCCGGCTACGCTGCTGACTTGGACGGGGCTGCTGCCCACGCCAGAAATGGATCCGACCGCCATGACGCTCTCCTTGAATAATTCGACTCTAGGGCATATTGCGCCAAAGGCAATGCCAGAAAATTAACTGAACAATAAAAGGCTTTGCCGGGCCAGAAAAGTCAGTCTAAAAATGTCCTGCACGGCGCCCAGGCCGCACGGTTACGGTAAACTACATCCTTTGCAGTATAACCCAATCAATTTTTCCCATTGAAAACCAAGACTCCTGTACAGCCGCATTACTTCATCCCGGAGCCGCTCGACAATACGCGCCTGGCGCACCTGTGCGGCCCGCTCGATGAAAACCTGCGCCAGATTGCCGCGGCGCTGGATGTGACGATTTTCCGGCGTGGTGAAAAGTTCATCGTCAGCGGCACCAATGCTGAACGCGCGGTGGAAATCCTCGAACAGTTCTACGCCGTGGCGCAAAAGGTCGTGCCGGTGGAGGAAGTGCAGCTGGCGCTGGTGGAACAGCGCGCCGGCCTGGCGCCGCCTGCCGAACCCAGCCACGAGGAACCGCCATTCAATGAGCCGGACATCACGAGCCCGGTGCTGAAGACGCGCCGCACCGACTTGCGCGGCCGCACGCCGCACCAGATCAAGTACTTGCGCAACATCCTCGACCACGACATTTCCTTCGGCCTGGGACCGGCCGGCACCGGCAAGACGTACCTGGCGGTGGCGTGCGCGGTCGATGCGCTGGAACGCGACGCCGTCAAGCGCATCATCCTCACGCGCCCGGCGGTGGAAGCCGGCGAGCGCCTGGGCTTCCTGCCGGGCGACCTGGCGCAAAAGGTCGACCCTTACCTGCGCCCGCTGTATGACGCGCTGTACGACCTGCTGGGCTTCGACCGCACGCAAAAGATGTTCGAGAAGGGCGTGATTGAAATCGCGCCGCTGGCCTACATGCGCGGCCGTACGCTGAACCACGCCTTCGTGATCCTCGACGAAGCGCAAAACACCACGGTCGAACAAATGAAGATGTTCCTGACCCGCATCGGCTTTGGCAGCAAGGCCGTGGTGACCGGCGACACCACGCAGATCGACTTGCCTAAGCAGACCAAGAGCGGCCTGGTCGACGCTTCGCACGTGCTGCGCGACGTGCGCGGCATCGCCTTCACGCAATTCACCAGCGCCGACGTGGTGCGCCATCCGCTGGTGGCCCGCATTGTCGACGCGTATGAAAGCGCGCACAATGCCAGCGCGGAAATCGCCCCGCTGCTGCAACCCGTCAAAACCGCCGCCGTCAAACATGCCAGAAAAAAATAAACTGACCCTGTCGGTGCAATACGCCGATCCCCGCCTGCAAGACACGCTGACCCGCCCCCTGATCCGCAAATGGATCAAGGCGGCGCTGTTTGCGCCCGCCGAACTGACGATCCGCTTCGTCGACGCGGAAGAAGGCCAGGCCCTGAACCGCGAATACCGCGGCAAGGATTACGCCACCAATGTGCTGACCTTCGCCTACAACGAGGGCGACGAATTCGGCGCCCCAATGGCGGACGATGAACCGACCCGCGCCGACATCATCCTGTGCACCGACGTGCTGCAGCGCGAAGCGGCCGAGCAAAGGAAAACCGTGGAAGAACACGCGGCGCACCTGATCGTGCATGGTGTGCTGCATGCGCAGGGCTATGACCACGAAGACGACGAGGAAGCCGAGGAAATGGAAGGCATCGAGACCGAGATCGTCACCGCGCTGGGATATGCCGATCCTTACGCCGATCCCGACGCCGCCACCGCCGCCTGACCCATGCACACCGTTCCGACCGATACGCGCGCCCATGCGCTGGACGGCTTGCGCGGCTTTGCCGCTGCCGCCGTCGTGATTTACCACGCGATCCTGCACAACGACCTGGCGCTGATCGACCGCGTGCTGTACCGCCCCATCTTCGGCATGAATGACAGCAGCGATGTCTGGGCCAAGCTGGTGCTCACCATCCAGCATGGCGAGACCGCCGTGTTCCTGTTCTTTATCCTGTCCGGCGCCGTGCTGCGCATGTCGCTGGAGCGCCGCAATGCCGGCCCGCTGGCCACCGTGTGGACCTTTACCCGCAACCGCGTGCTGCGGCTGTATCCGCCGCTGATTGCCTGCGTGCTGCTGATGTTTGTGGCGGGCAAGGCCGGCGTGCCCGGCTTCCCCAACTGGGACACGCAGGCGCTGCTGCACAACGTCACGCTGTACGCCACGCCGATCCATGGCGCCAGCGACACGCTGCAGGCGGAAATGCTGGCGGTGCCGTTCATCCTGCTGGCCTGGCTGTTGCGCCGCGTGTTCGGCCTGCCGGGCCTGGTGCTGGCGCTGGTGTACGGCATCCAGGCGCTGGGCTTCATGCCGCTGGCGTTCGGGCTGCCGGCCATGCACGTATACCTGATGGCGTTTTTTGCCGGCATGCTGGCGGCCGAACCGGCGGCCCGTCCGCTGATGCAACAAGTGCCGGCAGCCGGGTGGTGGCTGGCGCTGGCGCTGCTGGTGTTTGGCCGCCTGCTGCACTGGCACGGCTCGCACACGGCGCTGATCACGATGGTGCTGGCCGGGGCATTGCTGGTGTCGGGCATGCTGCATGGCCGCCCGAACAGCCTGTCGCGCATCCTGGAAGGACGCTTCGCGCAGCAATTGGGCAAGGTCAGCTTCAGCCTGTATTTGTTCAATGTTCCCGTGCAATTCCTGATCTGGGGCGTGTTCGCCAACCAGTGGCAATGGGCCAAGGCTTACCCCGTCACGGCCGGCCTGGTCATTGGCGTGGCATCGCTGTTGCTGACGTGGCCGCTGGCGGCCCTGAGCGAGCGCTGGATCGAGCGCCCGTTCGCGTCGTTCGGCAAGCGCCGCGCCCCGGCGCAGGCCGTGCCGGAGCGTTGCGCACCGGCCGCCTGATGCCCTCCCACCGCTCCCGCCGCCACCGCTGCGGGGGCGAAAATAGTGCCGCCATGGGGAATGGTGTATGCTATAGCACTTCGAAACAACCGGCACCCGCCTGCCATGCAAGAGCACTCTAGTGGCGTCAAGACTGACGCCAAACCCCACCGGTCGCTGTTTGAGCGACTGACTGCACTGATCTCCCCCGAGCCCGAGAACCGCGCGGAATTGCTCGAAGTCCTGCACGATGCCCACGAACGCAACCTGATCGACGCCGATGCGCTGTCGATGATCGAAGGCGTGTTCCAGGTATCGGACTTGTCGGCGCGCGACATCATGATCCCGCGCTCGCAGATGGATGTCATCGACATCTCCAAGCCGATCGAAGAATGGATGCCCGAGGTGCTGCAAACGGCCCACTCGCGCTTTCCCGCCATCGAAGGCGAACGCGACAAGGTGGTCGGCATCCTGCTGGCCAAGGACTTGCTGCGCTATTACGCGGAAGAATCGTTCGACGTGCGCGACATGCTGCGTCCGGCCGTTTTCATTCCCGAATCGAAACGCCTGAACGTGTTGCTGCGCGATTTCCGCGCCAACCACAACCACATGGCCATCGTGGTCGATGAATACTCGGGCGTGGCCGGCCTGATCACGATTGAAGACGTGCTGGAGCAGATTGTCGGCGATATCGAGGACGAATACGATTTCGACGAGGAAGAAGACAATATCCTGTCGATCAAGGAAGGGCGCCAGGGTCCGCGCTGGCGCGTCAAGGCGCTGACCGAGATCGAGCAGTTCAACGATGAACTGGACACCAACCTGTCCGATGAAGACGCCGACACCATCGGCGGCTTCGTCGTGAAACACTTGGCCCGCATGCCCCACAAGGGCGACAAGTTTGCCATCGACAACCTGCGCTTCGAAGTGCTGCGCGCCGATGCGCGCCAGATCCACGTGCTGCTGGTGGAAAAACTGCCGCCGTCCATCGACGAGCAGGACTGATGCGTTTCCGGCGCGCCGCTGCCGGCGACATTTCCACTCCCCGCAGTACCCGCAGCCGCATGGCCATTGCCGCCGTGGCCGGCGCGGCCAGCGTGTTTTCGTTTGCGCCGTTCGGCTGGTGGCCGCTGCAGCTGGTGTGCCTGGCGCTGCTGTTTTACCAAGCGCTGCGCGCCGACAGCCTCAAGGCCGGCGCCTTGGTCGGCTGGGCTTTCGGCTTTGGCTGGTGCCTGGCCAACGTGCACTGGCTGGTGGTGGCGCTGAACCAGTTCGGCGGCTTGCCGCTGCCGCTGGCCGTGCTGTCGATCGCGCTGCTGGCCGCCTTCATGGGCGTCTATGCCGGGCTGGCCATGTATGGCGGCCTGTGGCTGCGCCGCCGCTGGTCGCTGCCGCTGCCGGCCGCCAACCTGCTGGTGCTGCCGGCCATGTGGGCGGTGCTGGAGTGGGTGCGCGGCTGGCTGTTTACAGGATTCCCGTGGGCCTCGGCCGGTTATGCGCACACGGCGGCGCCGCTGGGCGGCTATGCCCCCATCGTCGGCGTGTACGGCGTATCGCTGCTGGCCGCGCTGTGCGCCGGCGCGCTGCTGCTGGCCATGCACCGCGTGCGCTGGGCCGCGCTGGGCTCGGCCGCCGTCATCCTGGCGGCGGGCGCCGCGCTGCGCACCGTGGACTGGACCCATCCGGTGGGCCAGCCGATTTCCGTGCGTTTGGTGCAGGGCAATACCCCGCTGCTGCAGAAATTCGATGCCTCGCACACCGAGGCCACCTTGCGCCGCTACCACGCCACGATCACGGCCGAGGCGGCGGACCTGATCGCCACGCCGGAAACCGCGGTCATGCTGTTCCCGCACCAGTTGCCGCAGGATTACCTGCCCGGCCTGGGCCAGTTCGCCAAGCGTTCCGGCAGCCACCTGGTGGTCGGCATCCCGCTGATGGACAGCCCGACCCAGTATGCCAACAGCGTGATCGGCATCCCGCCCGAGTCGGGCCTGCCGACCTACCGCTATGACAAGCACCATTTGGTGCCGTTCGGCGAATTCATTCCGCCCGGTTTCCGCTGGTTCACCAACCTGATGCAGATCCCGCTGGGCGACCAGACCCGCGGCAAGGTGGTGCAGCCGCCGTTCCAGGTCAAATCGCAGCGCGTGCTGCCTGACATCTGCTATGAAAACCTGTTTGGCGAGGAAATCGCCGAACAGCTGGCCGCCGACCCGAAACCCGCCACCCTGCTGCTGAACGTGTCGGAACTGGCGTGGTATGGCGAATCGCTGGCGATTCCCCACCATTTGCAAATCTCGCAAATGCGCACGCTGGAAACCGGCCGCCCGCTGCTGGCCGCCACCAACAGCGGCGCCACCGCGGTGATCGACAGCCATGGCAACGTGGTGGCCAGCCTGCCGTATTACCAGGCCGGCGTGCTGAAAGCGTCCGTGCAGGGCCGTGAAGGCATGACGCCCTACATCGTCATGGGCAACAAACTGTGCCTGCTGCTGGCGATCCTGGCATTGGGCGGCGCCTGGTGGTGGGGCAGGCCCCGCCCCGGCCAGCCTGGAATGGGCGCATAAAATCCGGAAAAAACCACGCAACGGGGGCCGGAACCCTTCCCGCCCCCGCAAAACCCGCTAAAATTAGCCGTTTTGGCGATTCAACAACGCTCGCAACCGTCCAGCGCAAAGATTAAACACGATGCTTACCTTTCAACAGATTATCCTGACGCTGCAATCCTATTGGGACAAGCAGGGCTGCGCCCTGCTGCAGCCCTATGACATGGAAGTGGGCGCCGGCACCTTCCACACCGGCACCTTCCTGCGCGCGATCGGCCCGGAGCCGTGGCGCGCGGCCTACGTGCAGCCGTCGCGCCGCCCGAAGGATGGCCGCTATGGCGAAAACCCGAACCGCCTGCAGCATTATTACCAGTACCAGGTGGTGCTGAAGCCGGCGCCGGAAAATATCCTGGACCTGTACCTGGGCTCCCTGGCCGCGTTGGGCCTGGACTTGAAGCAGAACGACGTGCGCTTCGTGGAAGACGACTGGGAAAGCCCGACCCTGGGCGCCTGGGGCCTGGGCTGGGAAGTCTGGCTGAACGGCATGGAAGTCACGCAGTTCACCTACTTCCAGCAGGTCGGCGGCATCGATTGCAAGCCGGTGCTCGGTGAAATCACCTACGGCATCGAACGCCTGGCAATGTACCTGCAGGGCGTGGAAAACGTCTATGACCTGGTCTGGACCGAATGGGAAGAAAACGGCCAGGTGAAGCGCCTGACCTACGGCGACGTGTTCCACCAGAACGAAGTGGAACAATCGACCTACAACTTCGAGCACGCCAACACCGAACTGCTGTTCGCGCAATTCGCCAACCACGA
>CBIHOX010000064.1:0-29109 GCA_966211685.1 uncultured Pseudoduganella sp. | reverse complement strand
TCCTAAACGCCGACTCCGGCGAAGTCTTCATACACCACGTCGTGGGGCACCATCCTCTTTGAAACTGAATCGTATGCAGACATGTCCAGGTGCACCTGCCGACTTCCCGGTTCGAAACCAGCCGCACGTACGCTCCACAGCCTATCTATTGATCGCCGCCGGGATCATGGAAATTATCCATGGTCTGTGGACGGCCCCGCCCGGGCAAATCAGGTTCAACTTCATGCTCCTGGCTATCGGAGCGGCGCTTTATTTTGGCAGCGCCACGGTTATCGCAGTGATACGCTGGCTCGCCCTTCTTGCTGTCATTCCCGCTATCGCCGGGCCAGTGCAACAGATCCTGATGTCCCCGCTCGAGCTAGCCATCGTGCAGCTTCGCCTGTATCCAGGCCAAGTCATCCTGTACCACTTGCCGCTGGTCTTTACTGCAGCGGTGGCGACACTGGTTGCGCTGCGACTGAACACCGCGCCTGTTCGGGCTGCCCTGCGCACGCATGGAAAAAAGCCAGGCGGACCGTTGGTTCCCGCCATTTTGGGCCTGCTGCTCCTCATCTGCAGCACCATCTTCATGCGCCACATGCTCGAAGGGCCGGACGCGGTGCAGGCAGCCGAGATGGTGGCCAATCGGTTCGGGTCGAAGTACAAGTATTTCACCAACGGGCTGAACATCGTGACGGACAACCAAGGCACTACCGTGTACGCGACCGTGCAGATGTGGAATGAAAAGGAAGCGTTACAGGTACCTGTGCAGTGGCGCCGGTAGTTGCGGTGGATAAGATATGCAATGCATTCACACAGGGATAAAAACTTACAATATGAAACTTCATCGCCCGATTGGCATCTTTGATGCCGGCATTGGCAGCTACGCCATTGTCGAGCGTGTCCGCGCCAGATTTTCCCAGCAAGATATCGTTTACTTCGCCGACCGTGCGAGCTTCCCTTACGGGGCCAAGACGCCGGCTGAACTGTTGGCGTCGGTGCAAAGTGCGACGCAATACCTGCAGCAGGAAGGATGCGTTGCAGTGGTGCTCGCATCGAATGCGCCCAGCGTGGTGGTGCTCGAACCGTTAAGAGCCGCGGTTTCGCTGCCGGTGATCGGGGTCTTTCCGCCGGTGCGCGAAGCAATGCTTCATTCGACGACCAAGCGCATTGCCGTCCTTGGCGTGCGTTCGATGGTCACCAGCGAGGCAATGCAACGCTACGCGGAGCAACACCGTCCTGCCGGCAGCCAGGTGCACCTGGTAAACGCGTCGGCACTGGTCGATCTCGTCGAGAACTTCACGTTCATTAACGATCCACAGCTGACGCAGGATCTGGTCACACGATTTATCGCCGAACTCCGCCGTTCACATCCTGACATTGACGTCATGACGATGTCGTCGACGCATTTGCCGTGGTTGAAGTCTTTCTTCATGTCGGCTGCGCCGGACGTTCTATTTATCGATCCGGCAGATGCGGTGCTGGACGAGCTTGAACCGTACACGTCAAGCGGACAAGGACTGACTCACTGCGTTGCAACCGAAACGCCAGACCTGACGTTGGACGCGTTCAACCAGGCGCTGCAAGCACTGGGAACGTCGCACCGGGCAAGTCTGAAATTGAATACACAACACCACCGCTAACGCATTCTCGCCGTCACATCGTGCCCCTGGCCGGCCAACGTTGGATGGCCGGCCAGGGGAAGGCAGACTGGCCACATTGAGGCGAAGGCCTCCAGCCCCTCAAGGCCCCCCAATCACTCTCTTCACCGGCATCGCCCGCACACCCGCCGCCTCATCCAGCTTGCCGCTGAACACCGTCAACCCATACGCCCCGGCCACCACCAGCGCCCCAACCCACCCGGTATGCACCAGCCCCAGGTGTTCGACGATCGCCCCGCCGCCCCACGCGCCGCCGGCAATGCCCAGGTTGAACGCAGCGATATTGAGGCCGGACGCCACGTCCACGGCGCGCGGCGTATAGCGCTCGGCCTGCTGCACCACGTACACCTGCAAGCCGGCCACATTGCCGAACGCCACCGCGCCCCACAACAACACGGTCGCCACCACCAGCACCGGGTGCGGCGCAGTGAACGACAGCGTCACCAGCACGGCAGCCAGCCCGGCAAAGATGATTTTCAAGGCGCCCACCGGGCCGCGACGGTCGGCCAGGCGGCCGCCCCAGATATTGCCGATGGCGACCGAGACGCCGTACACCAGCATCACCAGGCCGACCGCGTTGTCGCCAAAGCCGGCGAGTTTTTGCAGGATCGGCGCCAGGTACGTGAACGCCGTGAACGAACCGCCATAGCCGGCCGCCGTCATCGCGTACACCAGCAAGAGGCGCGGCTGGCCCAGCATCTTGGCTTGCTGCAGCAGCGACGCGGGCTGGCTGTGGCGGATCGACGACGGCACGAACAGCAGGCTGCCGATGAACGCCGCTACGCCCAGCGCGGAGACCGCCAGGAACGTGGCGCGCCAGCCAAAATGCTGGCCTATGAAGGTGCCCAGCGGGACACCCGTTACCAGCGCCACCGTCAGGCCGGTAAACATGATGGCAATCGCGCTGGCGGCTTTGTCTTTCGGCACCAGCGACGTGGCAATGGTGGAGCCGATGGAAAAGAACACGCCGTGGGCCAGCCCCGTTACAATGCGCGCGGCCACCAGCGAGCCATAGCCGGGCGCCAGCCAAGCCAGCATATTGCCGGCGGTGAACAGCACCATCAATCCCAGCAGAAGGCGCTTGCGCGGCACGCGGCCGGTCAGCGCGGTCAGCACCGGCGCACCGACCGCCACACCCAGCGCGTACAGGCTGACCAGCAGCCCTGCCGATGGCAGATTGACGCCGAGGTCGGCGGCAATGGTGGGCAGCAGGCCGACAATCACGAATTCCGTGGTTCCGATGGCAAACGCGCTGATGGTCAGCGCCAATAAGGCAATAGGCATGTGAAACTCCAGTCCGGTTTATATGGCTGGCAGTATCGCGGCGTTCCTTCTTGCGAAAAAGCCGCTATTTGGCAGAACATATTTGAGTTGGAGTCAACAATGATGGATGCCGACGCGTTGGCGCAATTACTGACGTACAAGATGCCCTACGGCAAATATAAAGACCGCGTGCTGGCCGACCTGCCCGGCCACTACCTCGGCTGGTTGGCCCGCGAAGGCTTTCCACAGGGCCGCCTGGGCAGCCTGCTGGCGCTGATGTATGAACTCGACCATAACAATTTGCGGGGGCTGCTCGATCCGCTGCGCGCCGCTTCGAAGCGGCCTAGGCTGTGATTATTGGTGAGAATGTTCGGGAATCGGCAACCTAGACTGATAGCAAACTTTGCCGTTCCGGCATTTCCGGCCAACCACCGCAAGGAGTACGTCATGGGTTTTGAACAACTGCCGCCAGAAATCACGTCGCACATCCTGGGCTATATCGATCCCCGCCAGAAATCCAGCGTTCGCCTCGTCAGCAAGGAATTCAACATGTTGTCGACCGAGTTCGCGCACAAGCGGGACGACCAGTTCGGCAACCTGGCCTGGGAAGTCGCCGAAACGTCGTCCGCTGGCGAGCGCTATGGCAGTGCGAATTTCCATCCCGACCGGGCCAAGATCGCCAAACTGGTCGGCGCCAGTGTGCAAGACAAGTCCCGCTTCAACGATTTGCTGATCATGGCCTTCATTGCGTTCAACGACTTGCCCCGGCAACAGTTCGCGGCATGGCTGGACCAGCATCCCATCCTGCGCAGCGGCCCATCGAACGTCAACCCGGTGCAGGTGGCGGAATGCCTGAGCTGGTACTTCGCACCCCAGGAAGACGACGGCGACTGAGGCGGCCATGCCGTCCCGATACGCGTCCCGCATACAATAGGTTTTTTTACTGTGGAGACGGCAATGAGCGGGACAGCTTACGTGCGCCAGATGGCGGATTACAACGCGTGGATGAACACCAATATCTGCGAAGCGGCCGGCCGGCTGCCGCCGGACGCACTGGCGCAAGACCGCGGCGCATTCTTCGGCTCGATCCTCGGCACGCTGAACCACCTGGTGGTGGCCGACACGATCTGGCTCAAGCGCTTCGCCGCGCATCCGGCGCAATTCGCGGCGCTGGCCGAGGTAGGCACGCTGGCCTTGCCGCAGCGGCTCGATACGGTGCTGTTCACGGACCTGGCGGCGTTGCGCGCGCACCGCGTGTGGCTCGACGGCGTGATCGGCACCTTTGCCGCGGAGCTGACCGATGCCGACCTGGCGTCCACCCTACACTACAACAATACCAGGGGACAGCCGTTTTCGCGCCAGCTGTTTGGCGTGCTGATGCACTTCTTCAATCACCAGACTCACCACCGCGGCCAGGTCTCGACCCTGCTGTCGCAGGCCGGCGTGGATGTCGGCGTGACGGATTTGCTGATGCGCTTGCCGGATGACGGCTGCGCCTGATCCGGCCTACGGACTACGGACCGATCGGTTTGCAGGTGCGGCAGGCAACGGGATTACAAGTCGAATACGCTCAGGCGCCGAGTTTGGGCGCCGTCAGCGCGGTGAACTCACCGCTGTCGATCAGGCGCTGCAAATCCTGCGCGCCGCCGATCAGCACCCCATCGATGAACACCATCGGCAAGGTCGGCCAGCCGGTCCACATTTTCAGCGCCGTGCGGCGGCGCCACTGGCTGAAGTAACTGCCATACTCCAGGTAAGCGTATGGCACGCCCTGCCGATCCAGCATGGCGCGCGCCTTGCGTGGAAATGGATTCATCGCCATGCCCACTACCACCACCTTGTTGGCGCCTATGGCCGCCTGTACTTCCCGCACGATATCGGCATGGTTGCCGCTGACTGTTGCGCGGATGGCCGGGTGGATATGGGATTCCTCGAGGATTGGTCGACTCATGGCGTGCGCTCTCCGAAACTTATTAGGAAGATGATGGCATTTTTGAGACAATATTTCCACAATGCCACGATAGAATTGTGTCATGTCTGTCAGCTTGGCACTGTGCCGGACGTCCGATCAAACCGCCGTGGAAGGAAATGTCATGAAAATTACGCTCGCCCTGCTTGTTGCCGCAAGCTTTGCCCTGACGGGCTGCGCCACTCAGACCGAAACACAGATGGCCCGCGTGCAGGCCGTAGAAACGCCAAGCCAGCTGATAAGGGCTGAATACAACGATACGCTGACGGCCGCGCGCCAGCCGCGTGTCGCATCGGTACAGTAAGCTGGTACTGTCACCAGCCCCGCTGGCCGCCAGCGCGCCGCGTCCATTTATTGGCGCTGGCGCTGGCCGGCCACCTGCGCCGGAGTGCCGGCAGCAAGTCAGCGGGAAGAAAACGCCAGCCGTTTACCTTCCCGCAGCATTTGTGCAAACTCGTCCGCCGGCACCGGCGGACTGAACAGGTATCCCTGCAACTGGTCGCACCCCAGTTCGCGCAGGAAGCTCATCTGCTCCGCGGTTTCCACCCCTTCCGCCACGATTTCCTGCCGCAATTGCTGCGCCATCGTCACGATGGCGCGCGCAATGGCGCAATCGTTTTCCTCGTACGGCAAGCCGATCACGAAGGACCGGTCGATTTTTAAGGTACTGATGGGGAATTTCTTCAGGTAAGCCAGACTGGAGTAGCCGGTGCCGAAGTCGTCGAGCGCCAGCGCCAGGCCCATGGCCACCAGTTCATTCATGATGTTGATGACGTTGTCGGCCCCGCCCACCAGCAAGCTTTCCGTGATTTCCAGCATCAACTGTTCGGGCAGCACGCCGTGCCGCTGCATCACGTCGGCCATGCGTTCGGGCAGGCGCGCGTCGAACTGGCGCGCCGACAGGTTGACCGCGATCGGCGTCATGATCAGGTTATCGTCCTGCCACGCGCGCACCTGGCGGCACGCTTCTTCCAGCACCCAGCTGCCCAGTTCCAGGATCAGCCCGGTTTCTTCGGCCACCGGGATGAACACGCCGGGCGACACCATGCCGCGCACCGGATGCTTCCAGCGCAACAGCGCTTCGGCGCCCACGATGCGGCCGCTGCGCAGGCTGACTTTCGGCTGGTAATACAGCTGCAATTCCTGGTGGGCCAGCGCATGGCGCAATTCGCTTTCGATGCGCAAATGCTCTTTCGCGCGCTGGTTCATTTCTTCGCTGTAGAACAGGAATTCCACCTCGCCCTGCACTGCGCGCGACGTCGCCACGTCGGCGTGACGGATCAGGCTGGGCACATCGAAGCCGTCTTCCGGATACACGGCGATGCCGGTGTGCACGCGGACCTGCAGCGTGTGCTGCGCCAGTTCGATCGGCGCGGCCACCGAGGCGGCCAGCTTTTGCGCCACGATGGCCGCGTGTTCGCGTTTTTCAATGTGCAGCAGCGCCACCGCGAAGCGATTGCCGTCCAGCCGCGCCAGCACGTCGGCTTCGCGCAGCACGCCGCGGAACTGGCGGCCCACGGCTTGCAGGACTTCATTGCCGACGTCGTGGCCCAGGGTATCGCTGATGGCGCCCAGGCGGCCGATTTCCACCGACAGCAGCGCGCCGTGTTCATGGCTGCGGCGCGCTTCCGTCAGTGCCTGCCCCATCAATTGCGACAGCAGGCACTGGTTCGGCAAGCCGGTCAGCGAGTCATAGTTGGCCATGCGCTGCATGCGCGCCTCGGCGTCCTTGTGCACGCTGATGTCGGAAAACAGGGAAAACGTGTGGCTGATCTTGCCGGTCTCGTCGCGTACCGCGCTGATGGTGACCGATTGCGGGAACAGCTCGCCATTCTTGCGCCGCCCGATGATTTCGCCGCGCCACGGCCCGGCGCCCGACATGGCGGCGCGCACCTTGGCGCGGAATTCCGCATCGTGCACGCCGGAGCGCAGCAAGTCGGGCGTGCGGCCCAGCGATTCGCCTGGCGTATAGCCGGTGATGCGGGTAAAGGCACCGTTGATCGACACGATGCGCTCGTTGGCGTCCGTGATCAGCACGCCCTGGTCGCTGTCTTCGATGATGCGGGCATGCAGGCTGACCTTGTCGAGGTCGGACAGCGGTTCGTGCACCGGCGTCATGGCCACGTGCATGCCGACCGGTTCGCCACCTTCGTCCTTGAGCAGCATCATGGCCATCTTGACCCAGACCACTTCGCCATTCTTGCGGCGCCGCCGCACTTCGGCCACCACCGTGTGGTTCGGATGTTCGCCTTCGGCCATGAACAGGTCGGCGATGTGATCGTCCTCATCATCGTCGGCATGCAGCAGCAGGATGTTTTGCCCCAGCACTTCGGTGGCGGAATAGCCAAACAATTTTTCCGCCGCGGCGTTCCAGGAAGTCAGGTAGCCGGCCAGGTCCAGGGTGATGATGGCTTCCGGCAGCGCCGCCGGCGCCTGGACCGGCGCCGACCGGGCCCGTACTTGCGCCAGCGCCGCATCGAGTTCGGCAAGCGTGGCCGCCAGGGCGTCGCCCTGTTGCGTTCGGGCCGCAAGGCTCAAGGCCAGGCAGCGCTCGATCGCCTTGTCAACCATGGGCCTGGCCCTTGTCGGCCGCCACGCTCAGCATCCAGCTGTTCGATTCGGCCACAATGCGGTTGAATTCGTCCGGCGCCAGCGGCAAGGCTTCCAGCTGCGCGGCCACGGCGCCGAAGCCGCCGTGTTCGGCCGACTCCACCAGCGCCAGCAGCGCGCCCAGCTCGCCCTGTTTCTCCAGCAGTGCGTGCGCCACCGCATCGCTGACCGTCAGCGGCGCCAGCACTTCCGGCAGCGGCATGCCGAACAGCACGCCCAGCAGCGAGAACATGCCGACCATGAACGCCTGTTCCTGCTGCGGCTTGCCCATGCCGGTTTCACGCGCCAGCAATTCCAGCGCATGGGCGCGCACCGCCACGCGCGCCAGCAGCATCGGCGAGCGCACGTCGCCCTCGCGCGCCGAGAACAGCATCAGGTTCAGCCAGCGGCGCAATTGCTGGCGCCCCAGGATCAAAATCGCCTGGGCAAAGCTGCCCACCTTGCGCCCGGACCCCATCGACAGCGAATTGACCACCTTCAGCAAATGGTACGACAGCGTCGGATCGCGCCGCAGCAGTGCTTCGATTTCATGGGTGTCGGCGTCGTTCGACACCAGTTGCACCAGTTGCAGCGCCAGCGCGCGCGACGCGGCCTGGGCGCCCACCGCCTTGGCCGGCGGCGCCAGCGGCCAGTCGCCGGCCAGCCAGGCGGCATTGGGCGCCAGCGCATTCTTGTCGAACACGCCGTCCAGGCGCTGTACCTGCCCGGCCGGCGCCGGTTTCCAGCCGGCGTCCAGCCATGCCTGCGGATCGTCCAGCCCCTCGGGAATCAGGCACGGGAACCCCTCCGCCAGCGCCGCCAGGCCGTCATCGGGCAACGCCGACGGCGCCGCGGCGGCCAGCAACATGCCGGCCAGCTTGCCGTTACGGTCGGCAAGGTGTTCAAGGAATACAGGAGGGGTGGGGCCAAAAGCGGTCATGGTGCCTTGCTACGGTCAGGATCAGTCACACTATGGTACTCCGAAAACTGTTGGCAATGGTCAACTACCCCGCGCGCAGGACGCCGTGGTTGCATCGGTCAAACACCCTGCATGCCAGGCAGGTAACGGCACAGTTGTTCAAAGACATGAGGCTGGCGCATGCGGCGGGTCCACCACTCCAGCGCCGCGCCATGTTCGCCCGTGCGCCACGCCACGTAAAAGCGCTCGTCCGGCTTGGGTTCGTCGACTTCTTTTTCCACCAGCAAGCCGGCCGCGATGGCGGCGCGCGCGCAGGGTTCGGGCAGGAAGCCGAAGCCCACGCCGGCCACCTGGTAATCGTATTTGCTGTGCAGGGTCGGCACGGTCAGGGTGTCCTGGCCCAGCACCAGGCCCACGGTGCGCGGCGCGATGCGGCGCGCCGTGTCGGCCACGGCAATGGCGCGGTGGTATTGCAGTTGGCTGCGGCCCAGCGCTCCCTCGGCCCGCGCCAGCGGATGGCCGGGCGCCACGGCAAACACGAAGCGCACCGTACCAATGGCCTCGGCCACGTAGCCGCCGCCGGGCGGACCGTCGCCCGGCGCGCCGACCAGCACATCGACGCGCCGGTCCAGCAGCGCTTCCCAGGTGCCCGACAGCGCTTCCTGCACGATGCGCAGCCGGGTTTGCCGCGCCACGTCGCAAAACGCCGCCACGTCGGGCGCCAGCGCCAGCGGGGAAAACATGGAATCCATGCCGACCGCCAGTTCGGTTTCCCAGCCCGACGCCACGCGCCGCACGCGGTCTTCCAGGTCTTGCGCGGCTTTCAGCAGGTAGCGCCCTTCCTTCAGCAATTCCTGCCCGGCCCGCGTCAACTCCACCCGCGGGCCGTTGCGTTCGAACACTTGCACGCCCAGGTCTTCCTCGAGTTTGGCGACGGTATAGGAAATCGTCGATGGCACGCGGTGCAATTCCTTGCCGGCCGCGGAAAACGAGCCGCGGCGGTCGATGGCGTCGACGATTTGCAGGGCATCCAGGCTTAGTCGCAACATGTTTCAGCACTTTCGAATTTTTCGATAATAGTACAGGAAATTTTTCGTTTTTTGAAACGTTATGCGGCGCCTATACTGTGACTTATCGAAGCGACGCTCTCGAAACGGTGAAACAGACAACGACTTTCGAATTTATCGCATAACCAACAAAGGAGCCCACCATGCTGCAAGTCCGTAAAAGTGAAGACCGGGGCCACGCCAACCACGGCTGGCTGGATTCGCACCACACCTTTTCGTTTGGCCATTATTACGATCCCGAGCACACCGGCTTCGGCCCGCTGCTGGTGATCAATGAAGACCGCGTGGCGCCCGGCCAGGGCTTTGGCGCCCATGGCCACCGCGACATGGAAATCATTTCGTATGTCCTGGACGGCGCGCTCGAGCACAAGGACAGCATGGGCAACGGTTCGGTGCTGCACTATGGCGACGTGCAGCGCATGACGGCCGGCACCGGCGTGCGGCACAGCGAGTTCAACCACTCGAAGACCGAGGGGGTGCACTTCCTGCAAATCTGGATCCAGCCTGCGCAAAACGGCATCGCGCCCGGCTATGAGGAAAAACACTTCACGCCGGAGAGCAAACAGGGCAAGCTGCGCCTGGTGGCGTCCAGCGATGGCCGCGACGGTTCCGTGCTGATCCACCAGGATGCGGCGATTTACGCCACCATCCTGAACGGCGCGGACCAGGTCGACCATGCGCTGGCGGCGGGCCGGCTCGGCTATGTGCACCTGATCCGGGGTGTCGCCACCGTCAATGGCGTCACCTTGAAGGCCGGCGATGCGCTGAAGATCGTGGACGAAGACCGGGTCGCCATCACCGGAGCGGAAGCCGCGGAATTGCTGGTGTTCGATTTGCCATATTGAAAATGTGAATAAGCTCCCTAATATGGGCAGCATAGACATTCCGCAAATTTTGCTATGATGCAGGCATGCGTTTCATCAAAGAAGCGCATGCTTGTCTATTTTGAAGCAATTGAAAGAACATCATGCAGCCCGCCGCAGAAACACCTGTCAAGGAAGAACTCGATTACGTCACGTCGTGCCTGTTGCCGACCCCCTGGGCGCAATTCACGCTGCACGCGTTCGTCGAGCATGCGACGGGCAAGGAACACCTGGCCATGGTGCTTGGTGACATCACCGATGGCCAGCCCGTGCTGGCGCGCGTGCATTCCGAATGCCTGACCGGCGACGTGCTGTATTCGCAGCGCTGCGATTGCGGCGCCCAGCTCGAAGGCGCGCTCAAGCGCGTGGCCGAGGAAGGCCGCGGCGTGGTGCTGTACCTGCGCCAGGAAGGCCGCGGCATCGGCTTGATCAACAAGATGCGCGCGTACCGCCTGCAGGAAGCCGGTTTCGATACCGTCCAAGCCAATGAACAGCTGGGCTTCAAGGCCGACCAGCGCAATTACGCGCTGGTGGAACCGATGCTCAAGCAATTCAATATCAGCAGCCTGCGCCTGATGACCAACAACCCGCGCAAGATCGCCGCCATGGAAGCGCTGGGCGTGACCGTGGCCGAACGCGTGCCGCTGCTGGTGAACCGCAACAAATTCAACCAGCATTACCTGAACACCAAAGCCGCCAAGCTGGGCCACATGATGACCCCGCCGCCGGCCGCCGCCGAAGACGGCGAACTGTAATCCCGCCGACGCCGCCTGCCCTGCATGAGTTCACACTTCCTATCGTTACCGTTGATGATGATGTTCCAGGGCAGCGCAGGCGCTGCCGACCGCGCCCTCCTTCACCGCCCGCTCCACCTCACGCTGCCACAGCGCCGCGCGCATCCCGCACGGCTGCGCGGCCTTGCCGCCTGTGTGCTGCTGGCACTGGGCGGCACGGCGCTGGCCGCGCCGGCCACCGCCACGCCGCCGTCCGAGCCGCAGCGCGCCGCGCCTGCCGTGGCGCCTTCAACGGCGGCGCAGGCCGGTGACGCCGCGGCGGCGCTGCCGCAGCCATCGAGCGCCGCGCAAAAACTGTATTCCAGCGCCAAGGCCGACTTGCTGCAGGTGCGCTCGCTGCTGAAAAGCGGCCGCACGCAATCGTCGGTGGGCTCGGGCTTCTTGATCGGGAACAGTAACCTGGTGGTGACGAATTACCACGTGGTGTCGGAATTCGCGCTGGAACCCGATACCTACGCAGGTGAATGGGTCGATACCGGCGGTCAGCGCGGCAACGTGGAATTGATGGCGGTCGACGTGCTGCACGACCTGGCCGTGGTGCGCGTCAACCGCAACGGCACGGGCGTGTTCAACATGCCGGAACAGCTGGCGCGCCTGACGCAGGGCCAGTACCTGTACTCGCTGGGCAATCCGCTGGACCTGGGCTTTGCGATTTCCGAAGGCGCCTACAACGGCGTGATCACGCGCAGCTTTTACGACCAGCTGATGTTCACCGGCCCGATCAATTCGGGCATGAGCGGCGGCCCCAGTGTCACGGTCAATGGCGAGATCGCCGGCGTCAACGTCTCGAAGCGCCTGGACGGCGAACTGGTGAGCTTCCTGGTGCCGGCCCGCTATGCGCAAGCGTTGCTGAAGACCGTGACGCCATCGAGCGCGCCGCCCAAGGACTTCACGAAAGTCGTGGCCGAGCAATTGCTGGCGCACCAGAAAGCCATGGTGGACCAGTTGCTGGCCACGCCGCTGACCATGAAAGCCATGGGCCCATACCAGGTGCCGGTGCGCGAATCGGAACAGATGCGCTGCTGGGGCCGCTCCAACGTGAAGGCCGACAAGCCGTTCACGGTCGACATCACCAGTTGCGCGATGGAGTCCGCGATTTTCGTGTCGGGCAATTTGCAGACTGGCGCGATCGGCATCCGCCACCAGTTCATGCGCAGCACGGGACTGGACCCGGTGCGTTTCGCACAACTGTCCAGCGCCTCGTTCAAGAATGAAGGCTTCGGCAGCCACAAGGACAGCCGCCTGACCGGCCCGCAATGCACCGAACAGTTCGTGCGCGGCCAGGGCCCCAACAGCGTGCCGCTGCGCGCCGTGCTGTGCGTGCGCGCCTACCGCAAGTTCCAGGGGCTGTACGATTTCGCGCTGCTGACCGCCAGCACCGACGAAGGCTTGATGAATTTGCAGAGCCGCCTCGATGCGCGCGGCGTCTCTTACGAAAACGGCATGCGCACCGCGCGCGCTTTCCTGGAAGCGCTGTCGCGCGGGAAGGCGCCATGACCGCGCCCTACTACATCGAAGTGTTATCGCGCGGCGGCGATGTCCTGACCCGCCAGCGTTTCGAGCAATTGCCGATCCACGTCGGCCGCGGCTACCACAATGAATTCATCCTTGACGACGCGCACACGGCGGAACGCCACGCGGTGATCGACGCCGACGCCGACGGCAACCTCGTGATGCGCGACCTGGGCAGCCAGAATGGCGTGGTCCACCTCGGCAAGCGCCAGCAACAGGTGCCGCTGTCGGGCACCACGGTGGTGCGGCTGGGCCACACGCGCCTGCGCGTGCGCAATGCGGACTTCCCGGTGCCGCCTGAAATCGCCGACACCACCATGCATGGCTGGGAAGGCGGCGCGCCCGCGCTGGCCGGGCTGGCGCTGATCGCGCTGTTTACCGGCGTGGACGTGGCGCTGTCGGACGCGGAATCGTTCAACGCGATCCGCTACCTGCTGGTGATCGCGTCCGGCCTGGGCGCGGGCATGGTGTGGTGCGGCGTATGGGCGCTGGCCAACCGTCTGTTCGGCGGCCATGCGCGCTTTGGCCGCCACCTGTTCATCCTCGGCAGCGGCCTGATCGCCATCGGCGCCTGGAAAGCCGTCAGCAGCATCCTGGCGTATGCATGGTCGGCGGAAATCTTCACGCGCTTTGGCAATATCGTGACCCTGGCGCTGGCCTGCGGCATGGTGTTCTTCCATTTGCGCACCATCCTGCCGCGCCATCCGCGCAGGCTGGCCGGCATGACCGGCCTGCTGATGGCGGCCGGCGCCGGCTTGCTGTTGATGAACAATTACCAGAGCACGGGCCGCCTGTCGAACGAGTTGTACATGTCGGTGCTGCTGCCGCCGGCCGTGCGCCAGAGTCCTGACCACAGCGTCGACGACTTCATGCAGCAAGCCGCCAGGCTGCGCCACCAGGCCGACCTGGCCAAGGCGAAAAGCGTGAAGGCGGAGCTCAATGACGATGACGACAATTGAGCTGCACAGGACGACGCGCACGGTGCCGGCGGTCAAGCCTGCGGCGCCATAACTGACCGGCGCAGGGGCACGGGCAGGACAGCGCACCCGCGGCGCCGTTCCTGCGCCGGCGCATCCACGGCAAGTGCCCCGATGGAGGCCTGTCAACCGGCTCCGCGCCTGAACCCGGCCTGCCGCGCCGCCTGGCGCAGCGCATCGAGGAACATCCTGGTGCGCCTGGGCAGGCTGCGCGCGCCATAGACCGCGTGCATTTGCGCCGGCTGGCCGCTGGCGTGCACCACCGTGTAAGCCGGACAGGCGCGCACCAGGGCGCCGCTTTGCAGGTAAGGCGCGGCCACCCAGCTGGCGATACGTCCCACGCCGGCGCCGGCCAGCACCAGTTCCAGCAAGCCGTTTCCAGTATTGACGCGGTGCGCGGCGCGCATGTGCAGGCGCACCGTGCGCCGGCTCGACGCGAAATGCCAGTCCTTCAGCACGCGCGGCGCCACATGCTGCACCAGCCGGTGCCCCGCCAGTTCTTCCGGCTCCTGTGGCAGGCCCGCCCGCGCCACGTAATCGGGCGAGACGCACAGGATGCGGTCGTATTCCCACAGCGGATACACGAGTAAATCGCTGTCGGCGGGATATGCGCCGCGGATCGCGAAGTCCAGCTTTTCCTGGATCGGATCGACCAGCGCATCGGCATACAGCACATCGATTTGCACATCGGGAAAGCGCGCCGCCAGGCGCGCGATTTGCGCCGGAAAGAAATGGCGGCTGCCGATCTCCGGCGCGGAAAAGCGTATCCAGCCTTTTGGCGTTTCCTGCACGTCGGCCAGCGATTCTTCCGCTTCCGCCTGCACCTCGAGGATGCGGCGCGCATGGCCGTAATACACTTCGCCCGCCGCGGTCAGCGCCACGCGCTTTTGCGAGCGCTGCAACAGCGCCAGGCCCAGCTGGGTTTCCAGCGCCTGCACGGTGCGGGTGGCCGAACTGGGCGAGATGCCCAGCATGCGCGCCGCCGTGACAAAGCTGTGGCGCTCGATGACGGCGCAAAACACTTTCAATTCCCACAGCGTGCGGCCCTGCATTTCACCTCCAAAATAAACGCGATTCCTGCAACAGGATATTGCAACAACATCGGGAGCGCGGCAACTACACTGCTGGGACTTCATCACCAGCAAAGGAACGCCATGACCCTGCACTTCGACGACATCGGCCAGGCCGCCACCCGCATTGCCGGCCACGCCCACCGCACGCCGGTACTGACTTCGCGCACCGCCAATGCGCTGGCCGGCGCCGAACTGTTTTTCAAATGCGAGAACTTCCAGCGCGTGGGCGCCTTCAAATTCCGCGGCGCCTACAACGCGCTGTCGCGCTTCACGCCGGAACAGCGCCGCGCCGGCGTCGTGACCTATTCGTCCGGCAACCATGCGCAAGCCATCGCACTGGCGGCGCAATTGCTCGGCATTCCCGCCACCATCGTGATGCCGCACGATGCGCCGCAGACTAAAGTGCAGGCCACGCGGGGCTACGGCGCCACGGTGCTGGGCTATGACCGCTACACCGAAGACCGCGAAGCCATCGGCCGCGAGCTGGCGCAATCGCACGGCATGACATTGATTCCGCCATACGACCATCCCGACGTGATTTGCGGCCAGGGCACGGCGGCGCTCGAACTGTTCGAGGAAACCGGCCCGCTGGACGCGCTGCTGGTCTGCCTGGGCGGCGGCGGCCTGCTGGCCGGGTCCGCGCTTGCCGCGTCGGGCATGGCGCCGGGGTGCGAGGTGATCGGCGTGGAACCGGCGGCCGGGAACGATGGCCAGCAATCGCTGCGCGCAGGCCGCATCATCCACATCCCGGTGCCGGACACCATCGCCGACGGCGCCAAGGTGACCCATGTGGGCGAACACAACTTCGCGGTGATCGCGCGCCACGTGAAAGACATCGTCACGGTGGACGACGCGCAACTGGCCGACACCATGCGCTTCTTCGCGTCGCGCATGAAGATCGTGGTGGAACCGACCGGCTGCCTGGGCGCGGCCGCCGCGCTGCATGGCGCTTACCCAGTCAAAGGCAAGCGCGTTGGCGTGATCATCAGCGGCGGCAATGTGGACTTGCCGGTGCTGGCGCAATTGATCGGCGCTCGCGCCTGAAGGACAGCGCCGGCGTCAGCGTGCAACCGGAGCGCCGGCCTCCGGGCGGGCCGGCGGCAACTTGCCCCAGCGCTCGCCCTGGCGCAGCACGTAGTGGCGGTACACATACCCCCACGGCACGGCAAGGTAGACCAGGACCACGAACGAGCAGTCGAACGTGGTGGAGCGGACTGCCGCCGCGACTTCGCCGGTGTCCCACCATTGCGGCAGCGGCACCGCCACCAGCCACACGGTCTTCCACAAGGCTTCCCACAACAGGATGGGCAGCATTTGCACCGGGTAGCGCACGCCCACCGCGCACAGGACGGCAAACGCGCCCAGCATGCACGCGACCACGCCTTCATTGCGCTCCCACGTTTGCGCATTCAGCACGATATCGCGCCAGACCTGGATGCCCAGGGCGACGGCAACCAGCAGGTACATGGCGCGCAACAGGTACAGGCGGTACAGCGGTACGTCATTCATGGCGGACTCCCTGGTCAATTGAACGGCAACGGTTTATTCGACTTCCTTGAGGATTTTTTCCAGTCCCGCCATGCGCGACTGCAGGTCGGCCAGCGCGGCGTTGGCCACCGCCAGCGCCTGCGCGGTTTCCGCGTGCGCCGCCACGGCCCTGGCAGCCAGTTCACGGTACGCCTCGTCCTGCGCCCCGCGCACTTTTGCCTGCATCACGGCCGACAGGTATTTCCAGAAGAAGATCACGACAGCGGCGGCGGCCGGGAAAAAGAACGCCGCGAAATAGACATTTTCAGACATGGCAATCTCTACGAATCAGGGTTGGTGGTCAGGGTGGCTGCCGCGGCGGCAATCGCTTGCGGCGTCAGCGGCACGGAAAACGGGTTCACTTCAAAGTAATTGAGCGCCTTGCCATCGTCGGACAATTCCAGCTTGCTGCTGACCAGCCCCGCCGCCTCCAGCTTTTGCAAGTGCAGGTGCAGCAGCGGGCGGCTGATGCCGATGTCCCGCGCCAGCCGGCTCACATAGTTGCGTCCGCCGCCCTGCAGCGCCGCAATGATGCGCAAGCGGTGCGGGTTGGCCAGTGCATTGAACACCGCCAGCATCCGGTCGCCATCGATGTGTTCTGGTTTTGTCATCACATGTAAACAATATCTGACAGGTGAAAGCAATGCAACTGTTAAATGTGACAGGTGCGGTTACAGCCAGAGGAAGGCGGGGAGAAGAAGGCCGGCGCGGGGGAGGGCCGGCCGTGGCGCTCAGGCCGGCGGGGCGGAATGCAGGTGGATGGCCAGCCACATCGCGCCATCCGATACCGACAGCACGGTATGCGGCGTGCGCGCCGGCAGGAACACATAATCGCCATCGCGCAGCGCGACGTGCTGTCCGGCCACGTCCAGGGTGGCGCTGCCCTGCAACAGCACGACCCATTCATCCTGTTCCTGTACGTATTGCTGGGAAGTTATTTTTGACGTGCTGACAATACGTTCGATCACCAGCCCCTTGTGCGACAGCAGCACGTCGAACCGTTCGCCGCGCGGTGGCGGCGCGGCGTCCGCGTGCAGGTTGCCGCCGACCGGGGCCGGCATCAGGCGAACGCCACTTGCGACGCCAGCACCGCGCGCGTGCGCGGGCCAAAGCTGCCCAGGTTGGACAGGGTGGCATTGTGGTGCGCGCTGATTTGTTGCGCCGTCAATACTTCGTTGTCCAGCGTGGAATGGCCGTCCGCCACCAGTTGCACCGGATAGCCATGGGCCATGGCGCGGCGCGTCGTGGTGTCGACGCAAAAGTCGCTCTGCAAGCCGCAAATCACCAGATCAGTCACACCGCGCTGCTGCAATTGCGCGTGCAAGTCCGTGTTGTGGAACGAATCCGACGCCTGTTTGCGCAAGCGGATATCGGCTGGCGCCGTCGTCAGGCCCTCGGCCAGTTGCCAGCCGGCGCTGTCGGCTTCCAGTGGACCGCCCGGTTCATCGTGCTGGACCAAGAATACCGGCGCGCCTGCCGCGCGCGCCCTGGCGCTGACGGTATTGATATTCTCCAGCACGCGTCCGATATCCCATGCGGCATAGTCGCCATAACACAGGGCTTGCTGGACATCGATAATGATCAAAGCGGTTTTCATGGGCGACCTATGGTTTAAGGTTCAAAATGGGCTCCCTGGTGTGGAAGCGGATAGTGTGAGGCAGTAACCGATATCGGCATTCAGGCAGTTTTAGTATGTCGATCGAATCGGGCAAGCACGATTGCCGTCCGGATTAGCGCAAAAGGCAATGGCAATGGCAATGGCAATAGTAATGGCAATCGTCCAGCCATTATTCCCACGCCGGGCCTTTTAATTCGACGGTATTACCTTCCGGATCGTTGACATAGATCGAAGGCCCCTCGCCTTCCGCGCCATAACGCGATTCTGCCGGCCCGGCTTGCACGCCATGCGATTCCAGCCAGGCAAGAATCTCCTGTTCATTGAAATCGTCGACGCGGAAACAGAAATGGTCGACATTGCGCCCTTCCTTGCCCGGCGCCGCGCCACCCATTTTACCGAGCTTGCCATCGACCGGCACCAAATCGACCAGCGAAGCGCCGGCACGTAATTGAATCAAGCCGATGGCTTCCTGCCGCTTTTCAATCGTGCAGCCCAGCACTTGCGTATAAAACCCCATCATGGCATCGAGGTCACGCACCCGCAAGACTATATGGTCGATATCGCGCAATTTAATCATGGGCTCTCCAATAAAAGCAGTCAGATACGACCCCGCTTGAATTCACCAAGGAATTTGCGGGTCTGTTGTGGCGACAGCACCCTGATGGGATCGCCGTGGTAGACATACAGATAAGGCATGCCGCCGAGGCGGTCCGTCAATTTCGCGGAAACCAGGAAATACGTTCCCAGCGGATATTGCTCGGTATCGGTCATGGCTTTGGGGCAGTAGGCAATCAATGCTGGCGAATAAGCTTGTCCCGGCACCGGGCATATCCGGACATGATTATCGACGAGGCACGACTGCACCGCGACGTCCCGGTATGCATAAATATCCCGCGCCATTCATTTCTCCCTCATTCCGATATTAGCTTCGCGTAAACATTATAGGCCAACAACTACCCGGTTCAGCACAGGAAAAGGCCGGCTTGGGCGATTTTATGCCAATAACTAGCTTGAATGCGCCAGATTGAGGCATAAAACCGGGTGTAATCCAAGTGCTTACCGTGCTGCAGTCCTGTTTGCCGGATTACGCTGCTGCGCAGCTAATCCGGCCTGCAGCGTACATCGCGGGACAATGATCGAATGAGCGGGAGCAAATAAAAAAACCGGAGGCATTGCTGCACTCCGGTTTTCTTTTAGAAGCAAGAAATATTATGGATCGCGCCGTATCAACAGCGCCACCGCTTCCGCATTGATCCCTTCCTCGCGCCCCAGGTAGCCCATGCGCTCATTGGTTTTTGCCTTCACATTGACCTGCCCTACAGTAATACCAAGATCCTCTGCAATATTGGCCGCCATCATGGCAATATGCGGCGCCATTTTCGGGCGCTGGGCAATGATCGTGCAATCGATATTGCCGATATCGTATCCGGTGGCCTGGACGCGCTTGGCCGCCTCGCGCAACAACATACGCGAATCGGCGCCCTTGAATGCCGCATCGGTATCGGGAAAATGTTTGCCGATATCGCCCAGCGCGGCCGCGCCGAGTATCGCGTCGGTAATTGCATGCAATAATGCATCGGCATCTGAATGGCCCAATAAACCTTTGACGTGGGGAATTTCCACGCCGCCTAAAATCAGTTTACGGCCTTCCACCAATTGGTGGCAGTCATAACCCTGGCCTATCCTAAAAGGCAGCAATATACTCATCATCATTCCTGTTCTGGTTGCGCCATATACATTTCCGCAATGCGGATATCTGCCGGCAAAGTCACTTTTAGATTACGGGGATGGCCTTCGATCAGGCGTGGCGACAAACCCAGCATTTCCACGGCGCTGGCGTCATCGGTAATTGCATGGGGATCGGGTGCTTCACTCAATGCGCGCAATAATAAAGCATAGGAAAACATTTGCGGCGTTTGCGCCAGCCATAAACCCTCGCGCGGCACGGTCGCGAGAATATTGCCGCGTGTACTTTTCACGGTATCGACCACCGGCAGCGCCAATAAACCGCCGCCCGGCGCATCGCCAGCCCCATCAATTAATTTAGCAATCAATGCGGGCGTCAATCCCGGCCGCGCGGCATCATGCACGAGGATCAGATCGTGGCCAGCCACGCGATCAGCCATGGCGCGCAAGCCGTTTAAAATCGAATCCATGCGCGTCGGGCCGCCGCAGCGCAATACCGTCACGCCGGGTTCACCGGCGCTGACCACGCTGTCGATATAGCCGTCATGTTCACTGACGACAATATAGGTATGGACTATCAGCGGACTGGCCAGGAAGGCATTGGCCGTATGGCGCAGCATGGGCTGGCCGGCAAGCGTCAAATACTGCTTGGGACTGCCCGCCGCCATGCGCGCGCCGACGCCGGCGGCGGGGATCAGCGCGATGCAGCGCCGCGAAGTGTATGGTTGTTCAGTCATGTTTTTATCGTGCCGGGGCCGCGTTCAGCGGCGGTTGCGGCCTTCTTTCAGGATGCGTTGTATCTCGCCGTCGCACGCGTAACTGATGCGACGGTATTCTTCCGGCGCATCGATCGCCACTTGCGCCAGTTCGGCCTTGGCCATTTCATTGCGGATAAACGGAATCCACGACGCCGAGACTTCATGGTTCAGCGCCGACACGGCCGTGCCCTGCGGCGCATAAAACGGCTTGCCGGCAAAGCGGCGCGCCAGCGCGTCGCGCACGGTTTGCTCGGCTTTCGGCAAATGATCGAGGTAAGCCTGCATGTGGCGGAATTCGTGGGCCAGGATTTCCTTGTAGGCGCAGGTGCCGGGCGCAAATTCATTGCCGACGTAAATCACGAATGGCCGGTAACTGAGGCTGAACGACAGTTGCGGCGCGATGCACTCATAGCCGCTCAGCGGATCGGGCAGGATTTTCAATTGCACCGGTTGCAGCTGGATCAGCGATTCGGCCTTGGTCAGCCCCAGCACGTAGGCGTTTTGCGCGCCGGGTCCGCCCATGCGCGTGAGCGCCTTGTACGACAGCTGGGTATTGATGGAATAGCCATTTTGCTGAGCGGTCAATACGGAAATCGTCTTGTCCAGCGTATCTTCGCAGCGCGCCTGGAATGCGGTGCGGGCCGGCGCGGCGGCTGCCTGCAACGGCCAAGCCGCCAGCGCCGTCATCAGCAGCCCGAGCGCCTTGACCATGCCTGTCAGCCCGGCTGCCAGACACCGGACCGGATTTTCTCCAGCCAGAACGCGCCGATGATGGTCTTCACGTCCGTGATGGCGCCGGTGCGCACGGCGTCCAGCATCTCGGCCAGCGGCATGGTGATGGGTTCGATGAACTCGCCGTCGTCGAGCTGCGCTTCGCCGGCCACCAGCCCGCGCGCGAGGAAGATGTCGAGGAATTCATCCGAATACGCGATGGCGTTATGGATGGTGCAGACGAAATCCCATTGCGTGGCGGTGTAGCCGGTTTCTTCCAGCAATTCGCGCTTGGCGCATTCCAGGTGGTCTTCGCCCGCCTCGAGCTTGCCGGCGGGCAGTTCGATGAACACGCGGTCGTTGGGATAGCGGAACTGGCGCTCCAGCAGCACGTCGCCATTGTCGAGCACGGGCAGGATCACGACAGCGCCGGGATGTTTGATGTATTCGCGGCCGACTTCCTTGCCGTCCGGCAGGCGAATGATGTCGCGGTGGACTTTCAGGAAACTGCCGTCATAGGCAATCCCGCCGCTGACACGGGTTTCTTTCAGGTGCGCATCCATGCGCCCTCCTCGTCTGAGTTCGGAAACCCGCAGTGTACAAGATGTCAGCGCTGCGTGTTGGCAACGCTGGCATGCCGGATTACGCCTTCGGCTAATCCGGCCTACAGCGTGGGCCGACCAGTGGCGCGATGATGTACCGGACGTAGGCCGGATCAGCGTAGCGTAATCCGGCACCGGCATCGCCGCTTAATGACGCGATTTGTGCAGATATCGCAGCGTAAAGCCCGGGAAGGCCAGCACCAGGAAGAAGCAGGCGGTGATCGCGTAAAACTCCCACGTTTGCGGGAACACGCCGCCAATGCGGTTTTCCAGGGCGACGGCAACCGCGCCGACCAGGATGTACAGCACCGCCATTTCACCCAGGCGGGCCAGCAATGGCTTGTGCCACGGCTGGCCACCCGCTTCGCCGCGCGCGCCTTTCAGCGCGAACACGGCGAACACCTTGTCATTGAAGAAAGGCAGGTTGGCGCCCACGATCGCGAGCAGGATCACCAGCCAGCTGGAGGCGCCGATGTCCATTACGAGGCCAGCGTCTTGGTCATCGCGGACAGGCATGCGTTCAGCAGCGGACCAGGGATCACGCCAAACGCCACCACCGCCACCGCATTCAGGCCCAGCACCAGCTTGGCGTCGCCAAAGGTGGCGATCGGCGCGGTATCGGCCGGCTCGTCGAACCACATGACTTTCACGACGCGCAGGTAGTAGAACGCACCGATCAGCGAGAACATCACGGCCAGCACGGTCAACCAGGTGGCGCCGGTTTGCAGCACGGCTTGCAATACCGAGAACTTGGCGGCGAAGCCGACCATCGGCGGCACGCCGGCCAGCGAGAACATCAGCAGCGACATGATCAGCGCATAGCCAGGCGAACGCTTGGACAGGCCCTTGAAGTCGGCCAGTTCATCGGCTTCGAAGCCCTGGCGCGACAGCACCATGATCAGGCCGAAGGTGCCCAGCGTGGTGAACACATACACCACCGAGTAGTACAGCGCCGAGCTGTACGCGGCAGCCGCATTGGATTTATCCACGCCGACCACGCCGGCCATCAGGCCCAGCAGCACGAAGCCCATTTGCGCGATGGTCGAGTAAGCCAGCATACGCTTCAGGTTGGTCTGGGCAATCGCGGTCAGGTTACCCACGGCCAGCGACAGCACGGCCAGGATCATCAGCATTTGCTGCCAGTCCTTGGCCAGCGGCAGCATGCCTTCCACCAGCAGGCGGATGCAGATCGCGAACGTCGCCAGTTTCGGCGCGGCGCCCAGCAACAGCGTGACCGGGGTTGGCGAACCCTGGTACACGTCCGGCACCCACATGTGGAACGGCACGGCGCCCAGTTTGAACGCCAGGCCGGCCACCACGAACACCAGGCCAAACACCAGGATGGTCGGTTTCACGCTGCCGTCGGCGGCTTTGCGCGCCACTTCGGCCAGGTCCAGCGAACCGGTCGCGCCGTACAGCATGGAAATGCCATACAGCAGGAAACCGGAAGCCAGCGCGCCCAGGATGAAGTATTTCATCGCGGCTTCGGTCGAGATCGAATGATCGCGGCGCAGCGCCACCAGCGCGTACAGCGACAGCGACATCAGTTCCAGGCCCAGGTAAATGGACAGGAAGTTGTTACCCGAAATCATGACCATCTGGCCCAGCAGCGCGAACAGCGCCAGGACGTAGAACTCGCCGCCCAGCGTATCGCCGAGCATGCCGCGCTGGTGAGCGTACTGGCGCGAATACACCAGGGTCACGGCCACGGCGCCATACGACGCCAGTTTCAACAGGTTGGCCATGGGATCGGACACGAACATGTTGTTGAACGTGTAGACCGTGGCGCCCGTGTTGTAGTCGGCCAGGCTGAAGAAGGCACAGCCGGCCAGGGTCAACAGCGACAGCACGTAAGTGATCGAACGCTTGCTTTCAGCCAGGAACATATCGATCAGCAAGGTCGCCGACGCGGCGACCAGCAGGAAGACTTCAGCGTACAGCGGCGCCATATTGGCCGCTTGCTGGGTCGTATCAGGTGTCATCATTACAAAAATCCCTGTTTATTTATGGCAGCTTGCTGATTGCGACATGCTTCAGCAGGTCGGCCACCGAGGTTTGCATCGTGTCGGTGAACGGCGCTGGATACAGGCCCATCGCCAGCACCGCGATTGCCAGGATGCCCAGCATCAGGAATTCGCGGTTGTTGATGTCGGTCAGTTCGGCCACGTGGTGGTTCGCGACTTTGCCGAAGATCACGCGCTTGGCCATCCACAGCGAGTAGGCCGCGCCAAAGATCACGGCGGTCGCCGCGGCGATACCGGTCACGAAGTTGAACTTCACGGCGCCAATGATCACCATGAATTCACCGACGAAGCCCGAGGTCGCAGGCAGGCCGCAGTTCGCCATCGAGAACAGGATGAAGAAGGCGGCGAAACGCGGCATCTTGTTCACGACGCCGCCGTAGTCGGCGATCTGGCGCGAGTGCGCGCGGTCGTACAGTACGCCGATGCACAGGAACATGGCGCCGGAAATGAAGCCGTGCGACACCATCTGCACGATGGCGCCCTGCACTGCCATGTCGTTGAACATGAAGAAGCCCAGGGTCACGAAGCCCATGTGCGCGATCGACGAATACGCCACCAGTTTCTTCATGTCCTTCTGCACCAGGGCCACCAGGCCGATGTAGATCACGGCGATCAGCGACAGGCCGATCACGAACCAGGCCAGGTTGCGCGACGCATCCGGCACGATCGGCAGCGAGAAACGCAGGAAGCCGTAGGCGCCCAGTTTCAGCATGATCGCGGCCAGCACGGCGGAACCGCCGGTCGGCGCTTCCACGTGCACGTCCGGCAGCCAGGTGTGGACCGGGAACATCGGCACCTTCACGGCGAAGGCCATGAAGAAGGCGAAGAAGATGGCGACCTGCTCGTTCATCGTCAGCGGCAGCTTGTGCCATGCCAGGATGTCCCAGCTGCCCGACTTGTTGTACAGGTAGATGATGGCAACCAGCGTCAGCAGCGAACCGAAGAAGGTGTACAGGAAGAACTTGAACGCCGCGTAAATGCGGTTGGCGCCGCCCCACACGCCGATGATGATGTACATCGGGATCAGGGTCGCTTCAAAGAAGAAGTAGAACAGCAGGCCGTCCAGCGACGCGAACACGCCGATCATCAGGCCCGACAGGATCAGGAAGGCGCCCATGTACTGGGCCACCCGTTCCTGGATCACTTCCCAGGCGGAGATGACCACGATGACCGTGATGAACGCGGTCAGCGGGATGAACCACAGCGACAGGCCGTCCACGCCGAGCCAGTAGAAAATGTTGAAGCGTTCGATCCAGGCGGATTTCTCCGCGAACTGGATGCCGTGGTGCGCATTGTCGAAGCGGGTGATCAGCGGCAGGGTCGGCAGCAGCGAGACCAGCGCGCCCACCAGCGACAGCACGCGCACCAGGCCGGCGCGCGAGTCGCGGCCGATCGCCAGCACGATCAGGCCGAATACCACCGGCAGCCAGATCGACAGGCTCAGGTAAGGAGTTGAACTCATTAAAATTGTTGACTGCATCTTATTCTCTTTGCGTGTCAGCGGTTAAGCGTGCCAAAACGGCAGGAAGTAGACCAGGAAACCAACGATGCCCAGGATCATGACAAACGCATAGTGGTAGATGTAACCGGTCTGCGCCAAACGGGTCAGCGACGAGAACCAGCCCACCACTTTGGCGGAACCATTGACCACCAGGCCGTCGATCAGGGTACGGTCGCCTACATTCCACAGGCCGTTGCCCAGCAGGCGCGCGCCACCGGCGAACACCACTTCGTTGAACTTGTCCATGTAGTACTTGTTGTCCAGGATCGTGTGGATGGCCTTGAACTTGGCGTAGAACCACGCCGGTACTTTTGGATTGATCATGTAGCAGTAGTACGCGGTCGCCACGCCGGCAATGGCCAGCCACAGCGGCAAGGTCATCACCGAGTGCGCCACCATGCCCATCGCGCCGCCCACGTGGTGGAACTCGTGCGCCAGTTCAGCCATGGCTTCATGCGCTTCGTTCACGAAGATCACGTTCTTGAAGAACTCGCCGTACAGCATCGGTTCGATGGCGAAGAAGCCGATCAGCACCGATGGGATGGCCAGCATCACCAGCGGGAACCACACGACGAATGGCGACTCATGCGGTTTCTCGCCCGGGCCCAGCCCGTGGTGGCCGTGGTCGTCTTCCTCTTCTTCGTGGTGCGCGTCCGAGTCATGCGCCGGCGCGGCGTGCTTGTCATGCGCATGGTGGTCATCGTGACCGTGCGCGTGGGCCTTGCCGAAGCGCTCTTCGCCGTGGAACACCAGGAAGTACATACGGAACGAATAGAACGCGGTCACGAACACGCCTGCCAGCACGGCAAACTTGGCGAAACCGGCGCCGGCGATATGGGTCGCGCCCACGGCTTCGATGATCGAGTCTTTCGAGTAGAAACCGGAGAACAGCGGCGTACCGATCAGGGCCAGCGAGCCCAGCAGCGAGGTGATCCAGGTGATCGGCATGTACTTGCGCAGGCCACCCATGTTGCGGATATCCTGGTCGTGGTGCATGCCGATGATCACGGAACCCGCGCCCAGGAACAGCAGCGCCTTGAAGAATGCGTGGGTCATCAGGTGGAACACCGCCACGGAGTACGCCGAGCAGCCCAGCGCGACGGTCATGTAGCCCAGCTGCGACAGCGTCGAGTAAGCAACAACGCGCTTGATGTCGTTCTGGATGATGCCCAAAAAGCCCATGAACAGCGCGGTGATCGAACCCATGACCAGCACGAACGACAGCGCGGTGTCGGTCAGTTCGAACAGCGGCGACATGCGCGACACCATAAAGATGCCCGCCGTAACCATGGTTGCCGCGTGAATCAGCGCGGAAATCGGGGTCGGGCCTTCCATCGAATCCGGCAGCCACACGTGCAGCGGGAATTGCGCGGATTTACCCATCGCGCCAATAAACAGGCAGATGCAGGCCGCCGACAGCAGGTTCCAGTCGAACGCAGCCAGGTGTTCCGTTGCCAGTACGTCTTTCAGTGCGAATACTTCGGTGTACTTCATGGTGCCGGTGTGCGCCACCAGCAGGCCGATGCCCAGGATGAAGCCGAAGTCGCCCACGCGGTTGACCAGGAACGCCTTCATGTTGGCGACGATCGCGGTCGGACGCTTGAACCAGAAACCGATCAGCAGATACGACACCAAACCCACCGCTTCCCAGCCGAAGAACAGCTGCAGGAAGTTGTTGGACATGACCAGCATCAGCATCGAGAACGTAAACAGCGAGATGTAGGAGAAGAAGCGGTTATAGCCTTCGTCTTCCTGCATGTAGCCGATCGTATAGATGTGCACCATCAGCGACACGAACGTCACCACGCACATCATCATGGCCGACAGCGAATCGATCTGGAAGCCCACTTCCAGTTTCATGCCCGCGACCGTCATCCACGTATAGATGGTGTCGTTGAACGTTGCGCCGGCCATGACGTCATTGAGCGTCATCGCGGACAGCACGAACGAAATCAGCACGCCCAGGATGGTGGCGCTATGCGACACCGTGCGGCCGACCAGATTCCCGAAGAACCGGGTACCGAACAAACCGGCCACCGCTGAACCTGCCAGCGGCGCCAGTGCGACGGTAAGAAGGATGTTAGGGTTAATCCCCGCCATGTTGAACCTTTATTTTTTATTCGAAATTTTCGATCCCGGTCAGCCTTTGAGGCTGTCCAGGTCTTCCACATTGATGGTGTCCAGGTTACGGAACATCACCACCAGGATCGCAAGGCCGATCGCCGATTCGGCGGCGGCCACGGTCAGGATGAAGAAGACAAAGATCTGACCGGCCGCGTCGCCCAGGTAATGCGAGAAGGCGACGAAGTTCATGTTCACCGCCAGCAGCATCAGTTCGATGGCCATCAGCAGGACGATGATGTTTTTGCGGTTCAGGAAAATACCGACGATCGAGATTGCGAACAGGATCGCGCCCAGGACCAGGTAGTGTGCCAGCGATAAGGTCATGGGGCCTCCTTGGTTGCAGTGGTGGCGGCCGGACGGTTGTTCACCGCATCCATCTTCACGATGCGCAGGCGGTCGTTGCGTTTGACACGCACGGCGTCAGCCGGATCGAAGTACTTGATGTCCTTGCGCTTGCGCAGGGTCAGCGCCACGGCGGCAATGATGGCCACCAGCAGCACGGCGGCCGCGATTTCAAACGCATAGATGTACTTGGTGTAGATCAGCAGGCCCAGCGCCTTGGTGGTGCCGATCATGCTGGCAGCTTCCGGCGCAGTCACGCCATTGATGCCGAACGAGCGCCACAACACGGACGCCATTTCCAGCACGATCACGCCGCCAATGATGGCGGCCAGCGGCAGATAGCCCCAGAAGCCTTCGCGCAGCTTGGCGTTGTTAATGTCCAGCATCATGACGACGAACAGGAACAGCACCATCACGGCGCCCACATACACGAGCACCAGCACGATGGACAGGAATTCGGCTTTCAGCAGCATCCAGATGCCGCCAGCCTGGAAGAACGCCAGCACCAGGAACAGGGCAGCCTGAACCGGGTTCGGAGCGGTAATGACGCGCAGCGACGACAGCACCAGGATGGTCGCGAACACGTAGAATAAAACGCTAGTAAAGTCCATATCTTATTATCGATTCCCGGTTGCGATCAGCGGTACGCTGCATCCGTTGCACGGTTGGCGGCGATTTCCGCTTCGTAGCGGTCACCCACGGCCAGCAGCATCTCCTTGGTGTAATACAGGTCGCCGCGTTTCTCGCCGTGGTATTCCAGCACGTGGGTTTCCACGATGGAGTCCACCGGGCACGATTCCTCGCAGAAGCCGCAGAAGATGCATTTGGTCAGGTCGATGTCGTAGCGCGTGGTACGGCGCGAACCGTCGTCACGCTGCTCGGACTCGATCGTGATCGCCATGGCCGGGCACACCGCTTCGCACAGCTTGCAGGCGATGCAGCGCTCTTCGCCGTTCGGATAACGGCGCAGCGCATGCAGGCCGCGGAAGCGCGGCGAAATCGGCGTCTTTTCTTCCGGGTATTGCACGGTGATCTTACGCGCGAACATGTACTTGCCCGTCAGGGCCATGCCTTTGATCAGTTCCGACAGCATCAGGCTGCCGAAGAAATCTTTAACTTTTTCCATTATTCGCTTCCTTACTTCCAAATATTCCAGGACGTCTGCATGACACCGGCCACCAGCACCAGCCATACCAGCGTCAGCGGGATGAACACTTTCCAGCCCAGGCGCATGATCTGGTCATAGCGGTAGCGCGGGAACGTGCCGCGCACCCAGATAAAGATGGACACGATGCAGAAGGTCTTCACGAACAGCCAGAAGAAGCCGCCGAAACCGCCGCCGATATCCAGGAACTTGAACGGTGCAGACCAGCCGCCCAGGAACATGATCGATGCCAGCACGCCGATCAGGATCATGTTGGCGTATTCGGCCAGCATGAACATCGCGTACGACATACCCGAGTATTCCACCATGTGGCCGGCCACGATCTCCGACTCGCCTTCCACCACGTCGAACGGGTGGCGGTTGGTCTCTGCCAGGCCCGAGATGA